>CAZOBN010000106.1:0-11089 GCA_964577835.1 uncultured Rhizobiaceae bacterium | reverse complement strand
AATCGTCGAGCGGTGCGTCCACTTCGTCCAGCACGCAGATCGGCGCCGGGTTGGTCATGAACACCGCGAACAGCAGGGCCGTGGTGGTCAGCGCCTTTTCGCCGCCCGACAGCAGCGACAGGATCTGCAGCTTCTTGCCGGGCGGGCTCGCCATGATTTCGAGCCCGGCCTCGAGCGGGTCCTCCGCCTCGGTCAGCGCCAGATGGGCGCGGCCGCCGCCGAACAGGCGGGTGAACAGCTCCTGGAAGTGAATGTTGACCGCGTCGAACGCGGCGAGGAAACGCTCGCGCCCTTCGCGGTTGAGCTCGTTGATGCCCTGGCGGAGCCGCGCGATGGCCTTGATCAGGTCCTCACGCTCGGCCTGCATGGCGCCGATCTTTTCCTCGAGCTCCTGGGCTTCCACGTCGGCGCGCAGGTTGACCGGGCCCATGGTGTCGCGCTCGCGCACCAGCCGCTCGAATTTTTGCTCGACCGCCGCCTGCTCGGGTAGGTCCTCGGCGGCGACGCTGGCGATCTCGAGCAGGTTTTCCGGCGCGCACTGCAGCTTTTCCGTGATGCGCTCGATCAGGTCGGTGCGCAACTGCTGGGTCTGGCCGACGATGCCTTCGCTGCGCACCCGTTCCTCGCGCGCCTCGCCGAGCTTGTGCTCGATGCCGCGCAGCGCGCGGTCGGCTGCCGCCTGCGCGGTCTCCCCGGCAGCCAGCGCATCGGCTGCTTGACGGCGCGTCTCCTGTGCTTCCTCGATATGGGTCTCGAGCACCATGCGCTCGTCATGGATCTGCTGCGGCCGCGCGGCGAGCTCGGCAATCTCGGCTTCGACCGCTTGCTTGCGCGCGGTCAGTTCGTCGAGCTGCTTGACCGCATGGTCGGCGCGCGACTGCCAGCTCTGCCGTTCGTTGCCGATGGTGGCGACCCGGTTGCGCCGGGTCTCGGCCTCGCGCTCGAGCAGATCGCGGGCGCGCTGGCGTTCGGCCAGCGTGGCGCGCAACTCGGCGAGCTGGGCGCGCAGTTCGGCGACCCGTTCGCGGCCGGCCTGGTCGTCGGGCAGCGCGGCCTGGGCGGCGCGCGCGTCGTCCAGCGCGGCCGAGGCTTCCGCCAGATCGGTGGCGAGCCCGCTGAGGGTCTCTTCCAGGGCGGCGAGCTTGGAGGATACCGCGGCGTCCGCCTGGCTCAGCTTGGCGTGGGTGTCGCGCGCGGTTTCCAGCGTGCGCTCGGTGGCGCGCGCCGCGTCGCGCAGCTGGCGCTCGCGCTCGGTGGCGGCCTCGACGGTCGCGCGCAGCGCGCGATTCTTCTCGCGCACGTCGTTCAGGTTGCTCTCGGCGCTTTCCAGTTCGACGCGCAGCGCGTCGAGCCGGTTGCGCTGGGCGAGACGAACGGCGGCGGCGGTCGGCGTGCCGGCGGCGATGGTGAAGCCGTCCCAGCGCCACAGGGCGCCCGACTTGCTGACCAGGCGCTGGCCTTGCAGCAGGTCGCGGGCGAGCTGGGCGCCTTGCGCGTCGTCGTCGACCAGACCGATCTGAGTCAGGCGGCGGGTCAGCGCGGCCGGCGCACCGACCACGTCCGACAGCGGCCGCACGCCGCCCGGCAGCGGCAGGATCCGGTCGAGCGGCGGCAGGGTGCGCCAATGAATCGGCGCGGCCTCGTCGGCCGGCGCGGTGAGGTCGTCGCCGAGCGCGGTGCCGAGCGCGGTCTCGTAGCCGCGCTCGACGGTGAGCGAATCGATGAGCGAGGGCCACAGGTCGTTGTCGCTGACGGCGAGCAGATCGCGCAGCGCCTTTTCCTCGGCGCGCAGCCGCGCGGCTTCCGACTCGGCCGCCTGCAATTCGTCGCGCATGGCGCGGACCGCGGCTTCCGCCTCGGCGCGCTCGGTTTCGCTGCTGGCCAGCGCGGCGCGGGCGGCGTCGAGGGCGGCGCGCGCTTCGTCGAGCGCCGCGATGGCGGCGGCGAGCGCCGCCTGGTCGATGGCTTCCGCCGCGGCGGTCTCGCGCTCGCGGGTCGCCTCGGTCAGGCGCTGGGTGAGGCGGGCGTGGCGGCTCTCGGATTCGCCGAGACGGCGGGCGATTTCCTTGCGCCGGGCCTCGATGGCGGCGACTTCCTCGGTCGCCTGGGCGAGATGCATTTCCGCATCGGCCGCGGCGACGCGCGCGGCGTCGTAGTTGGTCTGCGCCTCGTCGATCTGGGCGGCTTCGCTGGCGCGCGCCTCTTCCAGTCCCTTGAGCTCGGCGTCGAGTCGCGCGATCGCCTCGTCGGCGTCCTGGGCGCGGATGCGCTCGCGCTCGGTGTCGCTGGAGATCTGGCGCAGCCGCTGCTCGGCGGCCTGGCGCGCCGCGTTGATGCGCGCCTCCTCGGCGGCGAGCTGGTCGCGCGCCACCAGCAGGCGCTGCAGCTTGGCGGCCGCTTCGGCCTCGGCCTCGCGCAGCGCGGGCAGGCTGGCGGCGGCTTCCGCCTGGGCGGTCGCGGCGATGCCGGCCTCGCGGGTCAGATCGGCGACCAGGGTCTCGGCGGCGGTATGGCGCGCGGTGGCCTCGTCCAGGGCCTTCGCCGCCGCGGCCCAGCGCAGGTGCAGGAGCTGGGCTTCCGCCTTGCGGATATGGTCCGACAGGTTGCGGTAGCGCGAGGCCTGGCGCGCCTGCTTCTTCAGGCTCTGATACTGCGCCTCCATGGCGGCGATCACGTCGTCGAGCCGGGTCAGGTTGGCTTCCGCGGCGCGCAGCCGCAGCTCGGCCTCGTGGCGCCGCGAATAGAGGCCGGTGATGCCGGCGGCTTCCTCGAGGATGAGGCGCCGCTCGGTCGGCTTGGCGGCGATCAGTTGGCCGACCTGGCCCTGGCTCACCAGCGCGGTCGAACGCGAGCCGGTGGCGGCGTCTGCGAACAGCAGCTGCACGTCGCGCGCGCGCGTCTCCGAGCCATTGATGCGGTAGCTCGATCCTTGGCCGCGCTCGATCCTGCGGGTGATTTCCAGCTCGTCGTAGTCGTTGAACACCGCCGGCGCCTTGCGGTCGGAATTGTCCAGCACGATGGCGACCTCCGCCATGTTGCGCGCCGGCCGGTTGGCGGTGCCGCCGAAGATGATGTCGTCCATTTCGCCGCCGCGCAATTGGCGCGCCGAATGTTCGCCCATCGCCCATTTCAGCGCGTCCACCAGGTTGGACTTGCCGCAGCCGTTGGGTCCGACGACGCCGGTCAATCCGGGCTCGATGAGAAGCTCGGTCGGATCGACGAAGGACTTGAAGCCGGAGAGCCTGAGCTTGTTGAACTGAACCAACGCGACCTCGTGAACGGTTAGTTGGTGGCGCCGATCAGCGGATCGACGATGGACTTGAGTTGTTCGACCGTCAGCCCGCCGGAATATTTCGTGCCGTTGATGAAGAAGCTCGGCGTGGCATTGACGCCGAGGCCCTTGCCGGCCTCGAGCGCGCTGTCCAGCACCTTCTTCTCCACCGCCTTGTCGGCGAGGCATGCCTTGAATTCGTCCTCGCCCATGCCGGCCTGGCGCGCGATGGCGGCGAGCGCGAGCAAGGGGTCCTGGGTGGTCGCCCACTGCTGCTGGCGCGCGAACAGGGTGCCGAGCAGGCCGAAATAGCGCATCGGCCCGGCGCAGTGCGGCAGCATGGCGGCGCGCAGCGCCAGCCCGTCGAGCGGGAAATCGCGGAACACCAGCTTGACCGTGCCCTTGTCGATATAGTTCGCCTTGAGCGCCGGCAGGCTGGTGGCATGGAAGGCGGCGCAGTGCGGGCAGGTCAGCGAGGCATATTCGACGATGGTGACCTTGGCGTCCGGATTGCCCATGACCATGTCGCCGGGCCGCGCCTGGGTCGCCGCGGCGACCTGGCCGGCGGGCGCGCCGCCGGAGGTCCCCGAAACCACCGGACCGCTCGGGATCCTGGGCTTGGCGAACTGCTCATAGGCCGCCGCGCCGATCACGGCGATGACGGCCAAAACTGCTAAACCAACCAATATGTTCTTCATTCCGAACTCCGGGCCACAAGATATAGCGTATGGACCGCCTCTGTCCAGCCGGGCGGCATGCGATCCAGGCAATTGAATGTGGATAACCGGTTCAGGGGCCGCCGGCCCGACCGGGGCCCTTGCGGCCGCGCACGGCCCGGCCCAGCCGCTCCAGGGCGGCGCGCAGGGGCTCGTCGGCGACGCCCGTGGTTATCTGACGCACGGCCGACACGGCCGACTCGTCCGTCTCGGCATACATAGGTGTGGCCGGGCTCCCTGACAAGCTTCGGGCGGCTTGGTCGCGCGCGGGATCGAGCGGCGCGCGGACCACGCCATCCAAGGGCGCGCGTACCACACTATCCAAGGGCGCGCGTACCACACGACCATGCTGGATGCGCAGCCGGCCGACGGCGTAATAGCCGAAGTAGCCGTTGATGCGCTCGATGACCTGGGGCTCGAGATGCTGCAGCTCCGGCGCGAAGGCGCTTTCGGTCACCACATGGAGCACGCCCGCGGTGCGCGCGCCGCGCGCGAAGGCGATCTTCTCGGGCATGGTGTGGCGCGCTAGGTGCTCGCCGACGATGGCCGGCCAGTCGGTCAGGATGCCGGCCTCGGCGAATCCGCGCTTCTTGAAGATCGGCGCCGTCACCCGGGGCAGCATGCTGGCCAGGGCGTGGATTCCGCGGCGCTGGTGGTGGTCCATGCGGGGTCGGCTCCGAAGTCGGGTTGCGGCGATGCGGGGTTGCGTTATCGTAGCCGCCGATGGCCGGCAAGACAATCGACAGTCTGAACACGACCGCGCGAGGAACCCGTGTCGCGCGGGATGCGCGCGTAACGGGTGTCGCGCGGGATGGGCGCGTAACGGCCACGGCGCGCGCTTTACCAAAAAGCACAGCGAAAACCCCTGTGGCGCCGGCATCTCAGCCGCCCGCCGGCAAGGCTGTCCTTAACGGCGCGCGCCCCGACGGCGCGAAAAAAGGCCGCGGAAAAAAACCGGCGAGCGCCGAGGCGGCGACCGCTGAAACGGAGGCGGCCCTTGCGCCGCCGCTCGAGCCCGGCGCGGTATCGGCGCCGCTGAGCCCAGGCGCCGTATCGTCGCCTCTGCTTGACCCAGGCGCGGTTTCCGCGCCGTTACTGAGCCCCGGCGCGGTTTCCGCGCCTCTCTTGAGCTGGTACGACCGCCACCGCCGGGTGCTGCCGTGGCGCGCCCTGCCCGGCGAAACGCCCGACCCTTATAAGGTGTGGCTGTCGGAGATCATGCTGCAGCAGACCACCGTCGCCGCCGTCGGCCCCTATTTCCAGGCCTTCCTGGCGCGCTGGCCGACCGTGCGCGACCTCGCCGCCGCGCCGATCGAGGAGCTGCTCGCCGCCTGGGCCGGGCTCGGCTATTACGCCCGCGCGCGCAACCTGCACAAATGCGCCGAGGCCGTCGTGCGCGACCATGGCGGCAGGTTCCCCGGCACCGAGGAGTCCTTGCGCGCGCTGCCGGGCATCGGCGCCTATACGGCGGGCGCCATCGCCGCCATCGCCTTCGACCGCAAGGCGTCGGCGGTCGACGGCAATGTGGAGCGCGTCGTGGCGCGGCTGTTCGCCGTGGCCACGCCCTTGCCCAACGCCAAGCCCGCGCTGCGCGCGCTCGCCGCCGACCTCGTGCCCGACGCGCGCGCCGGCGACTTCGCCCAGGCCATGATGGATCTCGGTGCCACCATCTGCACGCCGCGCAAGCCCGCCTGCGTGCTCTGCCCGCTCAACGACGGCTGCGCGGCGCGCCGGCGAGGGCTGGCCGCCGACCTGCCGGCGCGTGGGCCGAAGAAGCCGCGGCCGCTGCGCAAGGCGCTCGCCTTCTGGATCGAGCGCGAGGGCGAGGGTGGCGAGATCGAGGTGCTGCTGCGCCGCCGCCCGCCCAAGGGCATGCTCGGCGGCATGCTGGAAATCCCCGGCACCGACTGGTCGCAAGACGCGGCGGCCCATGACAAAGCCGCGCGCGATCAATCGCCGATGCGCGCGCGATGCTGGCACGTGCTGCCCGGCATCGTGCGCCACGGCTTCACCCATTTCGAGCTGGAAACCACGGTGCTGACGGCGCGCGTGGCGAAGAATGCGCAAGCGCCCGATGGCGCGATCTGGTCGCCACGCGCGACACTCGACACCGCCGGCCTGCCGACGGTGATGTGGAAGGTCGTCAAGCGCGCCGCCGAGCGGGGATAGCGCCGCCGCCTTCTTTTTCGTCATGGCACGGCTTGACCGGGCCATCTTTCTCCATAAGGAAAGGGCGTCGACGCCACGCATGCGTGCCACTGTCATGAGATGGCCCGGTCAAGCCGTGCCATGACGGAAGGGGATAGGCCGGTCAAGCCGTGCCATGACGGAAGACATGACGGAAAAAGAGTAAGGGCCGGTGTCTGCCCGGTCGGAGCCGTGCCATGACGGACTCGAAAGCGGCGAGAGCGGGACGGACTGCCGGCCGCCACGCCGCGGACCTCCCGCCCGCGCCGAGCGTTCGGTAAGGTGAAGGTGCGTTGTACCATCGCGGGAGATGGCCTATGGCGGTGGCCCTATGAACCCGGGGCCTGACGAAACGCCGGGACAGTGGGACGGACCCGGCGAGCCGGGGCTCGACCGCGCGCCTCTGGCCGCCCGCGTGCCCACCTCCGCCGTGCTCGCGGATCTGCTGCGCCGCGCGCCCGCCGATCAGGTGACGCTGGCCTGGATCATCGCCAACCTGCGCGAGCGCTCGTTCGGCGTGGTGTTCCTGGTGCTGGCCCTGGTCGGGCTGCTGCCCGGCGCCTCGCTGCCGATCGCGGTCCTGCTGCCGGTGCCGGCGCTGCAGCTCATCCTGCGGCGGCCCGAGCCGAAGCTGCCGCGCTTCATCGCCGGCCGCCGCGTGGCGACGGCGAAGCTCGCCCGCATGGTGGCGCGCGTCACGCCGATTCTGCGCCAGCTCGAGCGCGTGGTGCGGCCGCGCTGGCTCGAGAAGTTCGCCGCCACCGAGCGCGTCGTCGGCTGCGCCATCCTGCTGATGGCGGCGTCGATGCTGTCGCCGTTCCCGTTCAGCCATGTCCTCCCGCTGCTCGTCGTCATGGTCATCGCGGTCGCCTATCTCGAGGACGACGGGTTGTTGCTCTCGGTCAGCCTGGTCGCGGCGGCGGTTTCGCTGGCGATCACGGCCGCGGCGCTGTGGGGCACGGTCGAGGCCTGGATGTTGATCGAAGGCGCGTGACGCGGCAGCCGCGCCGGCGCGCGATCGCCGGGCAAAAAAGAAAAGCCACGAGCGGGGAGGGAGTCGGAGATGCGTCACCGCGAGCGCGCCGTTCCACCGTTCGTTGAGATAGTCGCACGCCAGCTTGCGGTGGCAGCGGTGCGGCGGATGCTCGGAGCGCAGCAGGCAGGCGCCGTCGAACAGCGCGGCAGCCTCTCCTCGATGCGGCGCTCCGCCATCAGCGCGAGGAAACGCGGCGCATAATCCTCCCACTTCCCCTTGCCGTTCTTGTAGGGCCGCAGGATCTCGTCGGTCGGCGCGAGCAGGGGCTCGTGGACGTAATCCATGCCGCCGATGACGCGCAGGAACCAGGCGAGATTGTCGGCCTTGGCGAAGCCGGCGAGCTGCGAGGTGTTGTGCAGCCGCACATCGACCACGCGCTTCACCTCAGCCTGCCGCAGCCGTTCGAAGAAATGCTCGGCGGTGGTCTTGGTGAAGCCGATGGTGGCGACGGGGAGGGGCATTGGGGACTTCGTCTGATTGGGATCGGGCCCGTAGTCTGCTTTCGCAAGCGAACAAGTAAACCGTGCTTAATCAACGACTAAGAGGATGGTTAAAGCAATGCGAATTCGGGTTCTCGTTGGACTCGAAACTATGAAATCACCAGGATAGACTTCAGTCATTAATAGGAGGGCATGATGGTAAAGGTAAAAAATCGTATTTCCGAAAGCGATCTCCTTTTGCCGACGCTTCGACTTTTGGCGAGCGCGGATAGTGGCTATGTGAGTACGTCGAAACTGATCGCGGCATTGAGCGAGGAGTTCAAGCCCGCCGGCGAAGACGCAGAGATCTTGGAAAACCGGCATGATACTCGGTTCTCGCAAATCGTGAGAAACATGAAATCGCACAAGGACAGCCCCGAGAACATTGTTGCTCTGGGATATGTCGATGATGTGCGTGGGGGCCTCCGCATCAACGATGCGGGGCGCGCGTATTTGAAGAAAAAAGACGGCGTCTAAGAGTCTGTTTCGAAACTCACGATCAAGGAGTTCAGAGGAGTTTTGACAGCATTCGGCGACGATTCAATACCCGTTTTTCGCGGGCTTGGTGGTTCGGGAGAACCGAGGAAGGCCGGCTTCGCCGAGTTTCGAAACGGCCTCTAAGGGTAACGAGATTTATAGCCAGGCTTGAGCCACTTCAGTTCAGTTCGCCCGACCGCATCCTTATCCCATACAAACCAGGCGTAAGCTGTCGTGCCTGATCCTTTGGGCTGTACGCCAGCTGGATAAAATGTGATTCTCTCGCTGAACACCCACACACGACTTGGAGGGATCTGCGAGAAGATCGTATTTGCGCGGTTCGCCCCTTCCAAAAAGGCAAGGCGCAACAGAAGCGCAGATTTCTTCCTGGCTAGCCGCACCCCACTGTTCACGAACCCTTCTGCGCTATTGAAAGGAGGATTCGTGATGATGTTATTGGCAGTACGAGTTGCCGTTAAAAAGTCGTGCCCTGATTCTCCGTAGCCGCGGTCGAATAGATCTGAGCTATAGACCGGACGACCGGTTTCTTCGAGGACACGTGACATGGTGCCATCGCCGCACGCGCATTCCCACAAATCGCCTTTAAACTGCTCGTTATCGATTAGTGCGAATGTTGCCCATCTGGGTGTGGGAAAAAAATCAGGACCACTAAGATCTGCGAAGCGTTTGACGGTGGGTTTGAAACTACCGTTTAACTGATATGTGGCATCCATCCAAAAATGATAGCAGAATCAGTAAGTTAGTAAAGCCATCAATTTTTGCGAGTCATTTGAATCACTTAGGGGCTATGGGCGGAAACCGTTGTTGATGAGTTCGAATAATTGGATGAGGCGAATAGGCAGTCTTTCCAATTCGTCTCGCGAGAATTCGAGAAACTCGTAGTCACCTTGGATTCCTCCGATGCTCCCCACGCCTTGCTCTTTGAGCAATACAAGTGGTTTCCTCCGGCCCAATGCGTATGCCTTCTCGTCTATAACCCATGCGCTCGTCGTCCACTCTGGCTTGCGAATGATCTTGTCGCGCCGCGTAAAGATGCCGACAAATACCGACTGCTCTTCGATCAGTTGCTTCACCTTATCCGAGATCGTGTTGGCCTTGGGCTGTTCCCCTGTCACGACCTTGATGCCAAGTGCTTCCAGAGTGTCGGCTACACACTCGTTAACTCGGGCATCCACGCTTAGGAACGATTGACCGACGAAAGCCGATTGAATGGCTATTCTTTGTGCGTCAATAGGTGCGCGTGTTTGCGTAGGGCGACCTCGCGATGTTTTGAGCGGCAGCAGAACATCCATCGTATAGCGGTCCAAAATGACGCGTGTCTCTGCGTCGTATTTTGATCGCGTAGTTGCGTGATCAGCAAACGTGAGAATCCGCTGAAAATGGACATTCAAATCGGCTAAAACGCCTGATCCTATTGCGACAGCGACATTGTGGTCTGTGGCTATCTCAACCAACCACTTTTCGGCTAATTGGGCCGCGCACGTGCGAAGGTCATCCGAGCGCACCTGTGTCGTCGCGCTGGCGCAGCGACTACGGATCGCTTTACGAAACTCCGAGAGGTCGTCTCGTAGCCGTTCTGATGCGAGGATAATTTGCTCATCGACCATCGAAACGCCAGATCGTTAGCGTTTCGGTTTCCGTGGACTTCTCTTTCGTGCAGTCGGGCGTTTTGCTGACTTTCGATCCTTGCGGGTCCGCTTCAATTCGCCTTCAAAACCAGATTCGACTGCTTCAACGCCTTTTGTAGTCAGGTACGAGTCGGAAGACTCCTCGTGAATCCAGCCCTTGCGCACGGCCTCTACAAAGTCGCGGTCAAAATTTGATGCAGGAGGCTCCTTCGCTTTTGAAAAGTACGGCTTTAGGTCTTCTCGAGAAAAACGCGGGAGGTTCTCGTACTTCTCCCGATAGTACGCGAATAAAGCAATTCTTTGGGCATTGCTTCCGGGCTGCTTCGCTTGGAGCAACTCTATGATCGAAGTAGGTCGTGCGGCGGTCATTGCCAAACCTGATTCCGGTTCTCGACGCGCTAATGTTGCGGCGGGTCGATTCGGAGATTCCTCGATTCCAAGCAACGCAAAGGCTGAAGAAAGAACCTTTTTCCTGGTTGTCACGTCGAGGTCTTTCAACGCCGCGTACACCGATTCGAGGGCTACTATATGTGGATCTCTCTTTTCCGCCATTTGGCCCCCCAATCCAGTAAACGGTTTGCTTCCAATTCAGCAAACCTGGCTCCAGCGTTGTGGAACGCTTGAGTCTACCGCCCCAACCCGATCTGCCCCTCAAAGAGCAGCCCCGACTGCGCCAATTCGGCGCGGATCTGCTGGCGCAAGACGTCGATCGGCACCGGCTTCTTGTCGGCGTCGAAATGCCAGAACTGCCAGCCGTTGCACGAGGGCGCGCGCTGCACATGGGCGCCCGCCTGGTGGATCGAGCCGGTGAAATCGGCGGTGTTGAGACGGCCGTCGGCGCGCACCTTCGCGGTCCACCGCTTGCGCTCGTCGAACAGCACGGCGCCCGGCGTGAGCAGCCCGCGCTCGATGACATAGCCGAACGGGATGCGCGGCTCGGCGCGCTTGTTGGGCGCCTTGAGCACGTCGAGGTCGGTCGGGCCGGCGATCGAATGGATGCGGCTCTGGGCCAGCGTGGCGTATTCCACATTGGCCTCGATGCCGATGAAGCCGCGGCCGAGCTTTTTCGCCACAGCGCCGGTGGTGCCGGTGCCGAAGAACGGGTCGAGCACCACGTCGCCCAATTGGGTCGAGGCCATGATGACGCGGTGGAGCAGGCCCTCGGGCTTCTGGGTCGGGTGCGCCTTGGCGCCGTCGCGCTTGAGCCGCTCCTGGCCGGTGCAGAGCGGGATGAACCAGTCGCTGCGCATCTGCAGGTCGTCGTTGAGCGCCTT
>CAZOBN010000105.1:0-11127 GCA_964577835.1 uncultured Rhizobiaceae bacterium | reverse complement strand
GTGGGGGAGGGTTAGGGTGGGGGGTGACGCGGGCATCGGTGATTCCGAGTACTAGCGTGGCGGCAATCAGAAACAAAATCCCGCAGGAGGCCCCAAGATGCGTCATTTCATGCGCCGAGTCCGAGTCCCTCGCGCCCTGCGTTCGCTGTCCGTCGCGGCGAGCGCCCTTCTCTGCGCCGGCGCGATCGGCGCCGCCCCGGCGGCGGCCGATGCCGTCGCCGACTTCTACAAGGGCAAGCAGATCAATCTGCTGATCGGCGTCGGCGTCGGCGGCGAATACGACCTGCAGGCCCGCCTGACGGGTCGCTACATCGGCAAGCACATTCCCGGCAACCCGACCGTGGTGCCGCAGAACATGACCGGCGCCGGCGGCCTCAAGATGGCCAATTACCTCTATACCGTGGCGCCGAAGGACGGCACCTCGCTCGGCATGATGGCCAATAATTTTCCCATGATGCAGGCGGTCGGGGCCAACGGCGTGCAGTTCGACGCCACCAAGATGGCCTGGATCGGCTCGATCGCGCCCACGGTCGAGACCATGGGGGTGTGGCATACCGCCGGGGTGAATTCGGTCGAGGACGCGCGCAACAAGGAAATCATCGCCGGCGCCAGCGGCCGCGGCGCCATCACCTTCACCTTCCCCACCGCGATGAACGAATTCCTCGGCACCAAATTCAAGATCGTCACCGGCTACGAGGGCGGCAACGCCATCAACCTGGCGATGGAGCGCGGCGAGGTCCAGGCGCGCAACAACACCTGGTCGAGCTGGAAGGTGACCAAGGCCGCTTGGCTGCGCGACAAGAAGATCGTCATCATCGCCCAGGCCGGCCCCAAGGCGAGGGATCTGCCGGGCGTGCCCTCGCTGACCGAGCTCGCCAAGAACGACGACGACCGCAAGATCCTCGAGCTGATCGTGTCCGGCACCGAATTCGGCCGCCCGCTCGCCACCACCGCCGGCGTTCCGGCGGAGCGCGTCAAGGCGCTGCGCGGCGCTTTCATGGCGACCATGAAGGATGCCGAATTCCTCGCCGAGGCCAACAAGCTCAATATCGAGGTCGATCCGGTGAGCGGCGAACATATGCAGGCGCTGGCCGCGAAACTGATGGCGACGCCGAAGAACCTGGCGGCGCGGGCGAAAGCCATCGTCGAGTAAGCCTGACGGCCGGGCGCCGCGGCGCCCGGAGTCTTTCAATCGTGCCAATTCTTCCAGGAGCCGCGATGGAAACCCGCACCCTCGGCAAGTCGGACCTGCGCGTCACGGTGGTCGGGCTCGGCTGCAACAATTTCGGCGCCCGGCTCGACCTCGACGGCACGCGCAAGGTCGTGCACAAGGCGCTCGACGCCGGCATCACCCTGCTCGACACCGCCGACGTCTACGGCAACCAGGGCGGCTCGGAGGACTTCCTCGGCAAGACGCTGGGCAACCGGCGTGCCGACATCGTGCTCGCCACCAAGTTCGCCAAGCCGATGGACAAGGACGGCAAGCTGCGCGGCGGCTCGCCGGCCTATGTCCGCGGCGCCGTCGACGCCAGCCTGACGCGGCTGAGGACCGACTGGATCGATCTCTACCAGATGCACGAGACCGATCCGAACACGCCGATCGAGGACACCCTCGGCGCGCTCGAGGCGCTGAAACGGGCGGGCAAGATCCGCGCCTACGGCTGTTCCAATTTTCCCGCCGCCGACATGCAGGCGGCCCACGACGCGGCACAACGGCTCGGCCTTTCCGGCTTCGTCACCTTCCAGGACGAATACAGCCTGCTCAACCGCGACATCGAGAAGGACAACGTCATCGCCGCGGGCACGCGCGCCGGCATGAGCCTGCTGCCGTTCTATCCGCTGGCGAGCGGCCTGCTGACCGGCAAATACCAGCAAGGCGCGGCGCTGCCCGCCGGCACGCGGCTCGCCAACAACGCGCGCAACGCGGCGAAGGTCCTCACCGACGCGAACTGGCGCAAGGTCGAGGCGCTGAAGGCGTTCTGCGAATCGCGCGAGCGCTCGCTGCTCGAGCTCGCCATCGGCTGGCTCGCCGGCCGCCGCCCGGTCGCCAGCGTGATCGCCGGCGCCACCAAGCCCGAGCAGGTCGAGGCCAACGTCAAGGCCGCCGGCTGGAAACTGTCGGCCGACGACATGGCGGAGCTCGACCGCATCACCGCCGGCTGATCGCCCGGACGCCTCGCCGGTTGTCCGCCGACCACATGCGTTGGCGCCCGGGTCGCCGCCCCGGCAGCGGCGCCCTCATCGGCATTTCCGCCGAATGTCAAGCCGAGCGACACCGGCCCCGACCGTTCTAGCCAATTGGGTCCCCCAAAAGGGTCGCAATTTCTACCCCTTTTCGCCCCACCGGAGCCTTAACAATCCGCTAACAATAGCGGTCGGCGCGCGGGCAATCCGCCGCGGCGCAGCGATGAGGCGGGATGCGATGGGTAGCGTTGTCAGGCTGACGTTCGGGCATTTTTCCAAGCGCGACCGCGAGGCGATCGAGCAGGTCCATGGCGAGCTTTCGGCGCGCGGCCTGTGGGGCCCGCTCAAGATCTGGAAGACCGAGCATGCGGCCTACGCCGCCGTGTTCCCGCCCTACAAGATGGAAGGCGCCGATCCGATGTTCATGATCATGCGCGAGCCGAGCGGCGTCTATTACAAGACGATCGGCAACAAGATCGTCGTCGCCGGGCGCACCATCGGCGCCTGCCTGCACGCCTCGGTCGACGTCCACACCACGCCGATGCGCCACCAGGGCTGAGCGGCACGGCGACGCCGGCGCGGATCCACCGCCCTCAAGGATCGAGCACCGCCGTCATGGAAACGCGCCCCTGACGGGCGGGCAAAAGCGGATCAGCGCTCCGGACGTGTACGGGCGCGGCGGCTATGTTGCTGGAGCCACGCGGCGAAGGCCCCCTCCTCCATCTCGCCCGCGGCCAACAGGCGGAACATGGCGACGACCTCGGCCTCCGGCGCCGAGAAGGTCCGGCCATTGCGTTCGAGAAACAGAATCGTCGCCAGCGCGGCGACACGCTTGTTGCCGTCGGCGAACGGATGATCGCGGCTGATCGCGACGCCATAGGCGGCGGCGAGCGTGGCGAGACCGGCCTTCGCCTCATAAGCGAGGATTTGCCGCGGTCGGGCGAGCGCGGCATCGAAGCCGCCTTCGTCGCGCAGGCCGGCGGCGCCGCCATGCTCGTTCAGCAGCCGGCCATACAGGAGCAGCAACACATCCTTGCGCAGCCGGACCGGCGCGGCCACAGCCGGCGCTTACTTCGCCAATTCGCGGAAGGCGTTGCGGTAGCGCCGCAGGATCGACTCGGCGGCCTTGGTCTGCCGTTCGAACTCGGGATCGTAGGGGCTGAGCAGCAGGCCGTCCGGCGTCTCGCTGACATAGACCGTATCGCCCTCGCTCAGGCCCAATCGCGCGAGTTGCTCCTTCGGCAAGGTGAAGCCGAGGGAGTTGCCGACTTTGGTGAGTTTTCGTGTCGTCATGACCGCACCTTTTTCGATCGCGCGGCCATGTTATTACAGATGTCATAACATGGCAAGACGATCGGTTCGCGGGCCTCAGCGCCGCGCGGCGAAGGTTTTTTCGTATTGCTCGGGCTTGAAGCCGACGAGAAGCCGGCCGCCGACGTCGAGCACGGGGCGCTTGATCATCGAGGGCTGGGCGACCATCAGCGCGATCGCCTTCTTTTCCGTCAGCCCTTCCCGATCCTTGTCCGGCAGCTTGCGGAAGGTCGTGCCGGCGCGGTTGAGCAGCACCTCCCAGCCGGCCTCGCGCGCCCAGCCTTCGAGCACGCCGCGTTCGATCCCGGCGGATTTGTAATCGTGGAAACCGTACGCCACGCCGTGCGCCTCGAGCCAGGCGCGCGCCTTCTTCATGGTGTCGCAGTTCTTGATGCCGTAGATCGTCACGACCTTCGTTTTCGCCATGGGCCTCTCGCGCTCTTTAACCAATGTCGGGGGGCGGATTGTAGAAAGCTCCCCGTACGGGGACAAGGCACGCCGATGCGTCTCCATCGGAATTGGGAAAAGGTGCGTTGACCAGCCGCCGCCTTTCCTCACGGCGCGCGGCGGTTCCGGGCGGGACTGCAATGGAGGGCCGCCGTAGCAAGGCGCGGCTAGGCACGCCGGCGCTTTGTGGACGAAACGGGCATGGTTACCCGGATGCCACAGGACCGGATTCCTGAGCCCGTGCGGCGCCGATAAGTGCGGAAGATCGTTGCGGCGCCGGCTTTCTTGGGAGTAAGAAAGCTCGGTATACTTGCATTGGGAAGAACAAAAAAGTCGGGAGGTGCGCGGTGTCGAGCATGAGCATGACGTTACGGCCCCAGGTCCGGATCCTCGGACTGATCGGCTCGGGCCACATGATGAGCCACTTCTACTCCAACACCCTCCCGCCCCTCCTCCCCATTCTCAACCAGGATCTCGGCATCAGCTACACCATGCTGGGCGCGCTGCTCAGCCTGCGCGGCATCATGTCCTCGGCTGGGCAGGTGCCGGCCGGCTTCCTGGTCGACCGCTACGGCGCCAAGATCCTGCTCTCGATCGGCCTGGCCCTGTGCGCCATCGGCACGCTGCTGACGGCCGGCGCGGTCGATTACTGGATGATCCTGGTCGGCGGCATCGTGCTCGGCATCGGCAACAGCGTGTTCCACCCCGCCGACTACAGCATCATGGCCGGCAGCATCGACGAAAAATACATGGGCCGCGCCTTCAGCCTGCATTCCTTTTCGGGAAATCTCGGCAATGCCATCGCGCCGGTGGTGCTGATCGGCATCACCACCTTCTACGACTGGCGCGTCGCCCTGATGGTCTCCGGCATCGCCGGCTTCGTCATCCTCGCCGGCCTGATGACCCAGTGGAAATACATCGGCGAGGACGCGACGCCCCAGCGCAGGAAGAAAAAGAAAACCAGCGCGGCGGACGGCACGCTCACCGGCTGGAGCGCGACGAAATACATCCTGACCTCGCCGGCCATCCTGTTCCTGTTCCTCTACTACGCCATGAACACGATCGCCGGCGGCGGGCTGCGCAACTTCGCCGTCGCCGGCCTGGTCGAGACCCACGAGGTGGCGGCCACCATCGCCAACGCCGCCTTCACCGCCTTCCTGGTGGCCAACGCGGCGGGCGTGCTGATCGGCGGCTGGCTCGCCGACGTCACCAAGCGCCACGAGCTGGTCGCGGCGCTCGGCCTCGGCATTTCCGCCGCCGTTCTGCTGCTCCTCGGCCTCTACGACCTGCCGGGAATCATCGTGGTGCTGATCTTCACCTTCGCCGGCCTGACCAACGGGCTGATCGGCCCGGCCCGCGACATGCTGATCCGCCGCGCCAGCCCGAAGGGCTCGATGGGCAAGGTGTTCGGCTTCGTGTTCTCCGGCCAGACCATCGGCCAGGCCATCGCGCCGCTGATGTTCGGCTTCATGATCGACAGCGGCGTGCCGGCCTGGATCTTCTACACCTCGGCCGTCTTCACCGTGCTGTGCATGGTGGTGGTGCTGGTCTCGGCGAAGCACTCCGCGCCGGCCCCGGCCCCGGCCGCGCCGAAGGCGGAGGCGAAGCCGGCGCCGGCGCCGGCGGAGTAGAGCGCGGCGAATAGATGATATGCGGCGCAAGAAGCGCCGTCGCGGAAATGAAACGGGCGCCGGTGTAAACCGGCGCCCGTTCGTAATTGACGAGAACTTGCGCAACTGACGAACCATCCGGCGAGTCTATCTCATTGCAGCCGCCGATAGTAGCTGCGTGAGATTCTCCAGTTCTTGCCAGCAATCTGCCAATGCCAGACGCGTGTTTATTTCTGTCGTAACGATACTCTCAAAAACTTCGGCGATGCGCTCGGCACGCTCGACGTAGAGATGCGCGTCTGCCAACGTGATAATCGCATCTGCTTTGCCGTGCGCAATCTGATTCCGCCTCAGAACTATGGCGTTTATCGACTGAAAAATAATTTGATCTGGCTCAATTCTCTTAAAAAGAGACCAGACGTCAGGGACTCCTACTGTTCTAAATAGTCCGGCGATCTCGCTGCTTCCAGGATTGCTGAACCCATCAATGTGTGGTGCCGCCTCCATGCACCCTGGCGCCTTAGCAACTCCCACTTGAAGCAGGGGATGAGAGGCCCATGCCTGCACAACCTCCCAACGTTTATTCTGATCTTTGATTTCCCACTTCGATCCAGCGCCCATAACCTGATGCGCGCGAAGATCCTCCGGAAGAATACCTATTTGATCGGTCAACTTATCGTAGGCCTCGATTAAGTCAGAAATCAGATCCTCGAAGAACCCCTCCAGATGGCTGCATAGAAGAACGTGCGCACCACGTAAGAGTGCCTCGTCCCGTGCCGTGTTTTCCTTCTTGATTCGGTAGTCAGCATCATCCGGCACACAAAGCGACAGCAGTCGCTCTACCTCGAGCATGCGCGCAGCAAATTTGGCGAAGGCGGCAGATGGCATGACTACTCGCCATAAGCCAAGGCAGGACAAGCTAGCCCTATCTCTCGAAGTTTTTCTCCCCACAGGCGCACACGCGTATTAATACGAGCCTTGTCACGAGTTGCCCTGCCAATCGCGTCCTTAAAATCATCTGCCGAGCACAAGGCTTTCATCCCGTCAATGATCTCTGCTTTCTTGGCTTCGAGTGCATCCTTCGGAATATGGGCGAACGTCAACATTACTACGTCATAAATCGCGCGGTTTACCTGGTTTGCATATTTGCCTTCTTCATCGATTTGCCTGAAAGCGTTGCGGCCGAAGACGATATCCACCTTATCGATTGTCTCGAGAAACATATTCTCGTGAATCGCTTTATCCCCATCGGCCATGGACATCTTACTCTCAAGGTACTTATCTAGAAATGGAGCAAAGAAACCCCGGTATGACTTCGCGTCAAAATGAAACGCAAAGAAACGCAACACCATTTCCGCATCGCCCATGCGTGCATCCACATCTTCAGCTCGTCTGATTTTCTGGAATTGTTCGTTACTGCATAGACCTTTGATGATCTTGTTGAGATCGCCGCGGTAAGTTGAGTTACGAAGCTCTTGCGGGGTCAGCCTTACCGCGCCTTGGTTCAATCGTTCGAACACATCGAAACGAATATCAGGATGGGATTCTCTCTGAATGACTATGCAGCGTATCGCGCGAGTTTTAATCAGACGCTGATCGCCTTTTTCTAGTTCAGCGAAACGTTTCCTATTCAGTTCCGGCCTGACGCGTAATCCAACCAAAGGAAACAGATTGCTGATGTACCGGGAAATCGAGGTCAGACGTTGTTGGCCGTCGATAACGCTGTACGTTCCGTCCTCAAGCTCGGCAAAGTAGCAAACCGGAATCGGGACATTCAAAAGAAGTGATTCAATTAGCCTGCTCGACTTCTTCTGATCCCAGATTTGTCGCCGCTGGTACTCATCTTGCAAAATAAGCTGCCCATCAGTGATCTGTTCCTCGAGCGATCCAACAATGAAATCAAACGGCTGTGTCACGAGCTTCCGATCTTTAGGAGGTATAGCAAGCTCTGGGCGCGGTGCTTCGTCTTCCCCTTCCTCAGCCGTGAACTGCTCCGAGACCAATTCCTTATCGTCCACGGCATCAGCCATTCCGACTCTCTCCATTTTTATCAACAAGGGGCTATATGGCGGTTCGCAGATTTCCGCCGTCCATCTCATAGAAGTCGGGGTTACGCTCAGCTGCTATCGTAAGGAGTTCCCCGATGATCACATCCATGGAGAGCGGCGCTGCAGGTTTGCCAACTTCATATGCACGAATACTAACGGCGGTAGGGGAAGCGTCGAGAAGGAGCAAGTAAAAGCGCTCAAATTGCTCATCTCGTCCGGCCGGATCGTTGCGGCCTGTAAAGAGCTTAAGACGAGCGTGAGCATTAACGAATGTTGATTTTCGCCTTCCCGTATTGTCGAGTTCCGCGCCCTTATCAAGAAAGAAAAACGCTGCGAGCACAGCATAAGGAAACCGTCTATGCAGAGTAACCGCCTCCATCAACATGTCACCACGACGGTTCACGAGGTTTTTCTGATAGTTGCCCGTGCGCTTGTCTTTAAAATTGATGCTCTTGATGGAAATCGCGAGCAATAGCCCTGCAGCTTCCGTCGCCAGGTGACATCAACCTTCTTTGCCCCCAACCCGCCCGCCATACGGCGTTCCGCGCCAGAGCTGTCGAGGTACCCGGGCGGAGCAGGCCGGGCTCCCTTCAGCCCGCGCTGACGCAACTCTTCAGCGATCGCTTGAGCAACGACCTCTGAGACACGCTCGCTATAACGCTTCTTGTCTGCCTGAGAGGCGGTGTCGGCGGGTTTGGCAGGCAATCCTTTGAGAGCGGCCGCGAGAAGATCGTCAATTCTTGCCACGGTTGCCCTTTCCACGCGCTAACCGCCGGCTAAAAAGGGCTTCGCGGGCATGACGAAGCTGAGTCAGCTGTTCCCGCCTCAGATGGAGATGCTTCTCCAGAAGGACTGCGTCGATCATTTCCACAGCTCGTAACAAGTCGTTCCGGCGCATCGCGGTCGACAGCTGTGGCTTCAACATTTGCAATTCGTCATGAGCGGCTACAAGCATCGGCAGTGAAGGAACGGGCAGCCGGTCAGCTTCTTTTGGTTCATGCTTTAGAAGTCCACCGCCATACGCCCGGCCAACAATTTCAGAGCCGAGAAGAGTGACGGTGTTCAGGGAAGCGATTGGTAAATTGGCTTTTCCAATCTTCTTAATACCCGGCTTAAGCTTTATGCCGTAAAGCGAGTTCAACACGAGCGCCCCGGCCTCATTAGTTGTAAGACGCGGGCGATCATGATTCATGTAAGTAAAAAGTAGGTCGGGTTGAGCAACCAAGGGAACGCGCCACCAGGGCGAGCGCACTTTGCATTTGTATGCCTTATCAACACCTGCGCTTTCTCCAGCCGCGATATACGCCCTCGCCGCCTTTGACGGTTTCTCGCCCGGCGCAAACAGATAGCAGCGTGCACCTTCGTTAGCGAGTTGCCTCCAGGCACTCGTGCTAAACGTCAGGCCACGCAAGTGACGAGCACCTGGGGGCGATATCTTAAGCACTTCGGCTTCATTTAAGCCGAGGCGGGCTACGTCGGCCGCGGTTAATGTGAAATAATCATTATTCCCAGTAACTGAACCAAGGTAGGTCTCGCCCCAATTGATTAGCGTTGTGAACCCTTCTCCCAGGGTGAGATCACGATAGGTCTCGAGTGCATTGGTTGGAATGAGCGCGGGGGTCCACTTTTCATTGGCTATCGGCGTAAAGCCTTGCCAAGACGATGTGCCGAGCGTTGCTAGGCAATTAACGTCACGTGCCTGATACACCTCGAAATGGGCCGCACTTCCACGACCCTCGGCGAGCAACAGCACTACCTCCTCAAGAACATCGGGGAACACCAACTTTTCGAACACGATGAGGCGTACCTTCGCGAAGCGCCTCAATAGAAAGCGTCGAACTTCTGCTGCGTAGTTGACGCTCAAGAGTTCAGCTGGCAGCACCAACCCGAGGCGACCGGTATCTTTCAAGAATTCCGAAGCATGGATAGTGAAAGCGGCCCAAGAGCTAGCTAGTGAGGTAAGCCGCACGCCGTGCGCTAACGCGGCCCTCAGGCTCTTGGCCCGAGCGACTCCTGAAAAATTTTGATAGCGAATGAAAGGCGGGTTTCCTACTACCGCGTCGAAGCGAGGTTCAGGATGTTGGTCAAAAAAATCCCCGTTGATAATATTAGCGGAGTGGCCAACAGCCTGGAGGCGAGCTTCGGCTTCAAGCACAGAAGGATAGTGGATCTCAACGCCGTTCAAAGACGCGGCTATTTGCCTATTGTCTGCACCCAAAGCGGCAAGTCGAGCAGCTGCGGGAATCAAAAACATGGCGTCTCCGCAGGACGGCTCGAGCACGCAATCGGACGGTACACGAACTGCCCAATCAACCAAAAACTGACTGATCTCTAAGGGGGTAAAGAAGGCACCCCGAGTTTTTTCGGCATTTGGCTCCAAGGTCATTGCGTCCCCACCCGAATCTCGTTGCTAGTAGTAATAGTTCCCTATCGTGGAAATGTAAATGTTCTCTTTATGTTCTACGTGTCGCAGGGCGCCGAGGCGAAATCGTAATACGCTTGTCGCCGATGACGCCCGATATTCGCACGCCGACCACGCCGGCGGATAGACCGGGTGGCCGAACTGACGACAAATCAGAAAAAGACTCTGATCAGGAGTCCCGCTTCCCCTTCATACGATCCAGCAGAAACACGATCAGCCAGATCGGCACGACGATGACGGCGCCGACCAGGATGTAGTCGATGGCCCAGTCGATGAAGCTGGCAAGCTTGTCGAACATGCGCACGACGGTGTCGCCGAAATTTTCGATCAGCGAGCGCGGCGTGATGTCGAACCAGTGCATCACCATGCCGACCAGCAGGGACGCAATCAGAATCTTGAGGATGGTGCCGACAATGCCTTTGGGCATGATGGTGCCGTCTCCTATTCCCACTCGATTATTTTGAGCGATCATAACGCATTGATCTAACGGAGCAAATTTTGTCGGTGCATTATGAAGAACCGTTTCCCCGGTCCGTCAGAAAATTGCGCTCTTGAATTCAAAGGAGAATTTCGTCGATTCGGAATCTGCCAAGTTTCAGCGACTATCGGCATCGATTGGTCGAATTTTCTTCTGACGATCGCCAACCGATCGAGACCGACAAGCTTCCAACAAGACCGTCAGCACCTCTGCTGCCGACCGCGCGGTCGGGCGCGGTCACCGGTCCGCCAACGGAGCCGATCATCGTTCAGCCGCCGCCCATCACGCAATCCTGCCCCGCAAGCTATCGGCGAGCGCGGAAAGCGCATTGGCGAGCTGCCTCGCGGTTTCCGGTGGCGGCAGCGGCAGCTTTAGGCTTTGCACGCCTGTGGTTGGATCGCGCTCGATCCAGGGATGCGCTGCAGCGTTGGGATCGTTGGCGGCCCCCAGAGCGGCAATAAACTCCGCGCCGACCTGTGCCAAGGCTTGCCACGGATCGGAACCTGTATCGCGCGGTGGTGCTCCGGACGCATCGGTCCGCGCGCTCGCCGTCTCGCCAGCGCCCATGCCCGCATCCGCATTTGCATCTTCCACGGAGCCGGCGTCATCGGCAGCGACGATATTCCT
>CAZOBN010000104.1:0-11209 GCA_964577835.1 uncultured Rhizobiaceae bacterium | reverse complement strand
GGCTTCTGGTTCTGGGACCCGGTGGAGAACGCGTCCTTCATGCCGTGGCTCGCCGGCACCGCGCTGCTGCACTCCGCGATCGTGGTCGAGAAGCGCGACGCGCTGAAGAGCTGGACGGTGCTGCTCGCCATCCTGACCTTCGTGCTCAGCCTGATCGGCACCTTCCTGGTGCGCTCCGGCGTGCTGACCTCGGTGCACAGCTTCGCCAACGATCCCGAGCGCGGGCTGTTCATCCTCGCCATTCTCGCGGTCACGGCGGGCGGCGCCTTCATCCTCTACGCGGTGCGCGCGCCGGCGCTGAAGGCGGGCGGGCTGTTCGCGCCGATCTCGCGCGAAGGTGCCTTGGTGCTCAACAACCTGCTGCTCGCCACCGCCTGCGCCACCGTGTTCCTGGGCACGCTCTATCCGCTGTTCCTCGACATCTTCGGCGGTCCCAAGGTCTCCGTCGGCGGACCCTATTTCAATGCCACCTTCGTGCCGCTGATGGTGCCGGTGCTGATCGCCATGGCGATCGGCCCGCTGCTGCCGTGGAAGCGCGGCGATCTGATCGGCGCGCTCGCCCGCCTGCGTATCGCGCTGGCCGCCGCCGCGGTCATCGCGCTGACCGGCTGGTGGCTGCAGGGCGGGCCCGCGCTCGCCTTCCTCGGCATCGCGCTGGCGGTCTGGCTGGTGGCAGGCTCCCTGGTCGAACTGGCCGAGCGCATCAAGCTGTTCCGCGAACCGTTGGGCGATAGCCTCGCCCGTCTCGCGCGCACGCCGCGCGCCGCACTCGGCATGACCATCGCCCACGCCGCCATGGGCATCGTGGTCGCCGGCATCACCGCCTCGTCCGCGTGGCAGAGCGAGCATATCGGCGTGATGCGGCCGGGCGATGCGGTGAACCTCGCCGGCTACGGCATCCTGCTGGAAAACGTCAACGAGGTGCGGGGGCCGAACTATGTGGCCCGGCGCGCCACCCTGACCGTGACGCGCGACGGAAATTGGGTGGCGACGCTGACGCCGGAGAAGCGCTTCTTCCCGGTGCAGAACACGACGACCACGGAAGCCGCGATTCACACCACCTGGTTGGCCGACCTCTATGCCGTGCTCGGCGATCCCGGCTCGGACCAGACGCGCGACGCCGGCGGCTGGGTGATCCGCCTCTATCACAATCCGCTGGTGCCGTGGATCTGGCTCGGTGCCGCGCTGATGTCGCTCGGCGGCGTGGTGTCGCTCACCGACCGGCGCCATCGCATCGGCGCGCCGACCCGCAGCGCGCGCGCGCGGCGCGGGCAGGCGGCGGGAGCGCCCGCTTAGATCATGCGCTGGGCCTATATTCTTCCCATCGGCCTGTTCGCGGCACTGGCGGTCGCCTTCGCCATCGGCCTCGGCCTGCGCCCCGACATCATCCCCTCGCCGCTGATCGACCAGGAAGCGCCGGCCTTCAAGCTGCCGCCGCTGCCCGGCCGCGACGACGGCGGCTTGACCAGCGATGACCTCAAGGGCGACGGGCCGACGCTCGTTAATGTGTTCGCCTCGTGGTGCATTCCTTGCCGCGTGGAACATCCGCAACTGACCAAGCTCGCGCGCGAGCACGGCGTGCGCATCGTCGCCATCAATTACAAGGATAAGCCGGACGAAGCGAAAGCGTGGCTCGCCGAGCTCGGCGATCCGTTCAGCAAGATCGGCATGGACGCCACCGGCCGCGTCGCCATCGACTGGGGCGTCTATGGCGTGCCCGAGACCTTCGTGGTCGACAAGCAGGGCCGTATCCGCTTCAAGCATGCCGGGCCGCTCATGGATTATGATGTGACGGATAAGATCCTGCCCGTCCTGCGGAGACTCAAGGATTGAAGCTCGTCCATTGTCTGCTCGTGCTGCTGGCACTCCTGGCGCCGCTGCCGGCCGTCGCCGTGCAGCCCGACGAGGTATTGCAGAATCCCGCGCTCGAGGCCCGTGCGCGGGACATCAGCAAGCATCTGCGCTGCCTGGTGTGCCAGAACCAGTCGATCGACGATTCCGACGCGGACCTGGCGCGTGACCTGCGCATCGTCGTGCGCGACCGGCTCAAGGCGGGCGATAGCGACGCGCAGGTCATGGCCTATATCACCGCGCGCTACGGCGATTTCGTGCTGCTCAAGCCGCCGTTCAAACCGGCGACCTGGATTCTATGGTTCGGCCCGGCGGCGATTCTGCTGGTGGGCGTTGCCAGCATCGCCGTTTACCTGCGCCGCCGTCCAGCCACCGTCGCGGCGCCCGGCCTGAGCGACGACGAGCGCAAGCGGCTCGCCGATCTCCTGAAGGATCGCTGATGGTCCTGTGGCTCGTCTTCGCCGTCATGGCGGTTCTGGCGGTTGGCTTCGTCGCCTTCCCGCTGCTGCGCTCCGGGCCGCGGGAAGACATGCCGGAACGCGCCGACTACGATCTCGCGGTCTACAAGGACCAGTTGCGCGACATCGAGCGCGACCGCGTGCGCGGCGTACTCGACGAGGAACAGGCAGCCGCCGCAAGGCTCGAAGTCGAGCGCCGCCTGCTCTCCGCCGCATCGGCGGCACCCGAGACGATGGCGCCGCCGGCGACAATGGGGCATACGCCGTGGCATCTGGCGGTAATCGTCGCGCTCATCCTGATCCCCGCCGCCGGTCTGATCTATCTGCACCAGGGCGCGCCATGGTTCGCCGGCGATCGTGCGTCGCTCGCCCGTGAACAGAGCGGCGAGCCGCAATTCGCGGCCCTGATCGCCGAACTCGAGCGGCGGCTCGCGGCGTCACCCGACGACAGGCGCGGCTGGGTCTTGTTGGCGCGCGGCTACGCGAGACAGGGCCGCATGGCGGAAGCCGAGGTGGCGCAGCAGCGCGCCCTGGCGCTCGCCGCCGACGATGGCGAGGCGGCCGAGATCGCCGTCGGCTTCGGTCAGATTCTGATCGAGGAAGCCCAGGGCGCCGTGACTCCGGCGGCGCGCGCGGCGTTCGCCGAAGCGCTCAAGCGCAACCCGGCTCATCCCCAGGCGCGCTACTTCATGGGGCTTGCCAAGCTGCAGGCTGGTGACGCGCCGGCCGCGCTCGCGGCGTGGCGCGCGTTGCTCGCCGATACGCCGCCCGAAGCGCCGTGGCGCGAGGGGCTGGAGGAGCAGATCCAGCGGCTCGAAGCGGAGAGCGCCGCGCCCGCCGATCCGGCGGCGCGCCAGGCGACGATCGAATCCATGGTCGCCGGCCTCGCGGCGCGGCTCGAAGAGACGCGCGCGTCGGGCGGCGGCACGGCGGAGGAATGGGCGCAGTTGGGCCGCTCCTATCGCGTGCTCGGCCGCGCCGAGCAGGCACGCGACGCCTATGGCGAAGCGCTCAAGCGCCAACCCGAGGACATCGCTCTGCTGCGCGATTACGCCGCGGTCACCGCCGAGGCTGCGGGCGAAACCAGCGCGGCCTACCGCGCCGCGCTCAGCCAATTGCGCGACCGGCTGCCCATGGGCAGCACCGAGCGCGCTGCCATTGAACAGCAACTCAAGAAATTCTAGCTCAGCGCGCGGCCGGCAGCGGCATCGCCGCGAGATCCGTCACGCCGATGTCCAAGCCGAACTGGGTCAGCAAGGTGGTGAGCTGGCCGCGGTGATGGGTCTGATGGTTGAACATATGGGAGACCAGCAGCCAGGCCGGCCGCTCGCCCTCCTGCCCGGTGATCAGGCTGCGGTAGCGGAACGGCGCCGCCAGCCAATCGGGATCGACGGCGGCCGCCCAATCCTGAATCTCGCGATCCAGATCGGCGCGCGCGGATCGCAGCGCGGCGAAATCTTCATGGAGAATCTCGTCCGTCCTCGCCACGCGCGGCGCGCCATCCTTGAAGCGGCCGAGCCAGGCGAGATCGCCGAAGAGCAGATGGTTGAGCGTGCCAAGCACCGAACGGAAGAACGCGCCGCGATCTTGCTTGCGCTGGGCATCGCTCAAGGTGGCCGCCAGGTCATAGACCTTGTCGTTCATCCAGGCGTTGTAGGCCGCCATGATGACGACCATCTCGCGGGGCAGGGGACTGGCCATGAAGTTTCCTTGCGGCGCCGTCTTTCGATGAATGTCAGCCTAAGATCCGTCTCGCTGACTGACCACCGAATTTTGCCACGGCACGCCGCCAACCGAAACATCGGCAGAGCGTGCGGCTCGCCGATGCCGGAACCTTCGTGAAAGCAACCCGTTTCTCCCCCGTTCCGAACCGATCGTTCCGGGAGGGAGAACCGCCGTGACCAAAATTCTCGTGCTGTACTACAGCTCCTACGGCCATACGGAGCGCATGGCCGGCGCCGTCGCCGGAGGCGCGCGGTCGGTGGCGGGAACGGACGTTGCCGTGAAGCGCGTGCCGGAATTGATGCCGCCCGACGTGGCCAAAAAAGCCGGTGTCACGCTCGACCAGGCCGCGCCGTTCGCCACGGTCGAGGAATTGCCGAACTACGATGGGATCATCTTCGGTACGCCGACGCGGTTCGGCAACATGGCGTCGCAGATGCGCAACTTCCTCGATCAGACCGGCGGACATTGGGCGAACGGCACCCTGATCGGCAAGGTCGGCAGCGTCTTCACCTCGACCGCGACCCAGCACGGCGGCCAGGAAAGCACCATCCTGAGCTTCCACATCACCCTGCTGCACCAGGGCATGGTGGTGGTCGGCCTGCCCTATGCCTTCCAGGGCCAGATGCGGCTCGACGAGATCACCGGCTGCTCGCCCTACGGCGCATCGACCATCGCCGGCGGCAAGGGCGAACGCCAGCCGAGCGCCAACGAGCTCGACGGCGCGCGCTTCCAGGGCCGGCACGTGGCGGAGATCGCGGCCAAGCTCGCCCGCGCGTAGGAGGCGGGATCAGCGGTGCGCGATTCCGGCGGGCAATTGGAATTGGTCCGACGGATAACCCGCGAGAAACGCGAGCACCTCGTCGGACGGCAGCACGTCGGCATATTTGGCGTGCATGTCGCACAGGCTCATGGCGTGGGACGCCTGGGAACGGTCGAAGCAGGCATCCTCGACCACGCTCACCCGATAGTTCGTCGAGAACGCGTCGAGCACGGTGGCGCGCACGCAGCCCGATGTGGTGGTGCCGGCGACAATCAGCGAATCGCAGCCCAGTTGCACGAGATGCTGCGGCAGGCTGGTGCCGAAGAAGCCCGACGGCTTCCGCTTGCGCACGAGAATATCCCTCGGGCCGGGCGCGATCTCGGCGACGATCGCGTAGCTGTCCAGGTTGGGGCGTTGCGGCGCGGGCGCGGTGTCTTCGCCGCTGCGTCGGCTCTTCCAAGCCCATGAGCCGGCATCCCAATTGTCCTCGCGGCGCGTGTCGGTGGTGTAGATCACCGGAATGCCCTTGTCGTGCGCCACGTCGAGCAGCTTGCGGATGACGGCGATCGCCGGCCAGGCATCTTCGCCGCAGCAGGTGCGCCATTTTTTGATCGCTTCGAGGATCGGCTCGGGGTGCTCGCCGGCGAAGGCATAGTTCACGTCGATGATCAGCAGGGCCGGCCGCTTGCCGAAGCCCTGGCGCGCGCCATAGCCCGTGGCCGCGAACACCGCCTTGTCGCGCTCGGTGAGAAACTTGTCCCAGATCCGTTCTGTCATTGTCGTCTCTTACAGCCGCGGCGGAATCGTTCGCCACCCGCGTTCCGCACCGAAAATCCGGACGTCTGCGCTGGCGATATATTTGATATTGCGAGTAATTAGAGGCTTCCGAGCGGCAGCGCAATTGCCTTCGCTTGTTTTCGCCGCATCGCACGATATCGCCCAGCTCGTCCCGTGCCAGCGCGGTGGTGGCGCCACGTCCCGAAGCGACAGGACCGTGAAAACGCACCTGCCAAACACGGTCACTGGACATGGAGCCAGAAGAAGTATCGGATCGGACACAATCGGAAAACTCGAGACGGCTGGCGCAGGGGCTTCTCTTGCGGCCCGCTGACTTTCGTTTACGGAATTTCGTCCTTCCACGGAATATGGTCCCATCATGTCGACAGCCGACCAATCAGAACAAATCGAGGAGTTGCTCGCCTCCCCGGATTTGGCCAATGCGCTCGAGAGCGAACAGTTTCGGCACTTTCTCGATCAAATTCCCATCGCCATCCTGATCGCCGAGGTGAAGGGAAGCGAGCGGATCGTCTATGCCAACCCGCAATTCGAGAAGCTGGCGGGACAGCCGGCCGCGGAAGTCGAGGGTCGTCCCTGGAGCGTGCTGCGGGGCGAGGCGCAGGGCGATCCCCTCCAGGCCACCCTGGGCTCAGCCATCGTGGAAGGCAGCGACGCGCTCGGCACGTTCCGGATTGAGCGGAAGGACCAGGGCCCCGCGCTTGTCGATGCCTTTTCCAATCTGATCGTCGATGACGAAGGAACCCCATGCTATCGGCTGGCGGCGCTCGTCGATGTCCAAGCTTTGGTACAATCGCAGCGCGACGAACTTAAGCAGCTCATCCGCGAAAAGGACACGCTGCTGCAGGAAGTCCAGCATCGTGTCCGGAACAATCTGCAGATGATCACGGCGCTGATCCGTCTCGAGGCGCGCAACGCACGGGGCACCGCGGCCGCGCCATTCGACCGGCTCGCCGGGCGCATCGAGGCACTGCACACGCTTTACAAGTCACTCGGTCCCGATGGCCAGGGCGATGAGGTCGATCTCGGCGTCTATCTCAGTCAGGTCGCCTCCGCGGTGATGCGCGCCCATGCGGTCGAGGGCATCCGGCTGGACCTCAAGGTCGACACCTACCCGGTCTCCGTCAATGTCGCCATGCCGGCTGGACTGGTCGTCAATGAACTGCTGACGAACGCGCTCAAGCATGCCTTCAAAGGCCGCGACGGCGGCACCATCACCCTCCATAGCCTGACCGAAGGAAACGGGTGCCGCGTCATCATCGCCGATGATGGCGTCGGCCTTCCCGAGGGCACCGAATGGCCGCAGCGCGGCAAGCTCGGCATGCTGATCGTTCAATCTCTGCGGACCAACGCCCACGCGAGCCTCCAAGTCGAGTCCAGTCCGGACAAGGGCACACGCGTGGTCATCCTGTTCACCCGTGCAGCATCGGCTCCCGACGCCGCGGAATGACCCGAGCCGCCAGCGCGTCGTGACGCATGCAAGCAGGTTCGCCAGAGCTGGGCGGCTGGTGCCGCACCCGGCGCGGCAGGATCCAGGCTGATCGGGAGTGAATTGGTGGAGCCGAGGGGGATCGAACCCCTGACCTCCGCATTGCGAACGCGGCGCTCTCCCAGCTGAGCTACGGCCCCCCACATGGCGCAGGCGAAACACGCAAGTGCTTCGCCGAACTGCCCTTTCGAGGAAGGCGGATAATGTTCGCGGGTGCCCGCCCTGTCAAGCGCGGCGCGGCGCAAAACCGCCCCTTCGCGCCGGCTCGGCCGCCGCCCGCGCCATAGGTGGTCTTGCATGCCCCGGGCGGGAACTGTAGGGTGGCCGGGATCCGGCTGCCCCCGGCCAAGGGCTTGGGCGGCCACAGGAATTTCGACGCCAAACCAGGCCGGCACCCTGGCGCCCACGCGCCGCCGATGCCTGGTCAGAGAAGGACCCGAAGAGACCATGAACGCGCTGCTGATCCTCATCGACACGGTGATCGATCTCTACATCTGGGTGCTCATCATCTGGGTGGTGTTGAGCTGGCTGATCTCGTTCAACGTCATCAACACGCGCAACCGGTTCGTCTACATGGTCGGCGACCTCCTCGACCGGGTGACCGAGCCGGCGCTGCGCCCGATCCGGCGCGTCATACCGAACCTCGGCGGCATCGACCTGTCGCCCCTGGTCCTCATTCTGCTGCTCTATTTCCTGCGCAACCTGCTCTTCGAGTATTGGCCGCGCTGAGCGCCGACGCCCGTTCCCCGGCAACCCCCATGGCGACCCCTGCATCGCAGCCGTTCTCGCCACGGGCGGACGGGGTGACCCTGACCGTGCGGCTGACGCCCAAGGCAGGCCGCGCGCGGATCGACGGTGTTCGCGCCACACCCGGCGGAACGGCGCTCGCCATCGCGGTCACCGCGCCGCCGGAAGACGGCAAGGCGAACGCGGCGCTGATCGCGCTGCTCGCCAAGGCGCTGCACCTGCCCAAGTCGGCGCTGCACTTGACCCACGGCGGCAAAAGCCGCAACAAGACCGTGACCATCGACGGCGCACCCGAGGAGCTGATGAGCAAGCTGACGGAATTGGTGAAGGGAACGGCCCGCCATGGCTGAGGCACGGCTGATCGACGGCAAGGCTTTCGCCGAAGGGTTGCGCGGACGCATCGCCAGCGCCGCCGCGACGCTGAAACGCGACCACGGGCTGGTGCCCGGACTCGCCGCCGTTCTCGTGGGCGAGGATCCGGCGAGCGAGGTCTATGTGCGTTCCAAGGGCAAGGCGATGGAGGAGACCGGCATGGCCTCCTTCACCCACCGCCTGCCGGCGACCACGGGCCAGGCGGAGCTGCTCGCGCTCGTCGCCAAGCTCAACGCGGACCCCGCCGTGCACGGCATCCTGGTGCAACTGCCGCTGCCCAAGCAGATCGAGCCGCAGGCGGTGATCGACGCCATCGATCCGGCCAAGGATGTCGACGGCTTCCATCCGATCAATGTCGGTCGCCTGGCGGCGGGCATCGCCAGTGGCGTCCATGGCGCGCTGGTGCCCTGCACGCCCATGGGCTCGCTGATGCTGCTGAAGGACGTGCTCGGCGACGATCTGAGCGGACGCGAAGCGGTGGTGGTCGGCCGCTCCAACATCGTCGGCAAGCCGATGGCGAGTCTGCTGCTGGCCGAAAGCTGCACGGTGACCATCGCGCACTCGCGCACCCGCGACCTGCCGGCGGTGTGCCGGCGCGCCGACATCCTGGTCGCCGCCGTCGGCCGTCCGCGCATGATCCAGGGCGGTTGGGTGAAACCCGGTGCGACCGTGATCGACGTCGGCATCAACCGGGTGCCGGGCGCCGAGGCCGGCAAGACGCGCCTGGTCGGCGACGTGGATTTCGAGGCGGCGCGCAAGGTCGCCAGCGCCATTACGCCGGTGCCGGGCGGCGTCGGACCGATGACCATCGCCTGCCTGCTGCGCAACACCCTGATCGCGGCGTGCCGCCAGCGCGGCCTTCCCGAGCCGAAGATCTGACCATGCGGACCGGCTACGCGCGCAACATGGGCGGGCGGTGCCGGATGATGTCATGCTGAGCGAGTTTTCCGAACTCGCCGCCGCCGCAGCGTCGTTCGTGGGCTCGCACTTCCTGCTGTCGTCCACACCGGTGCGCAACCGATTGACCGGATGGATCGGGCCGCACGCCTACCTCGCGCTCTATTCCACGGCCGCGATCGCCCTGTTCGCCTGGCTGGTGTGGAGCTTCCGGCTGGCGCCATACCTTTTCGTGTGGGGCTCGCCGGAGTGGGCGCGCATGCTCGTTTTCGCCGTCATGCCGATCGCCCTGATGCTGATCTTCGCCGGCTATCTCACGCCCAATCCGAGCGCGGTGATGGGCGACTACGTGCTGAAGCGCGACGATCTGGCGCCCGGCATCTTCAAGGTGACACGTCATCCGGTGATGCTCGGCATCGCCTTGTGGGCGGCGGCCCATCTGCTCGCCAACGGCAATGTCGCGGGCATCCTGCTGTTCGGCAGCCTGCTGATGCTCGCAGCCGGCGGCATCGCCCATATCGAAATCAAGCGGCGCGCGAGCGGCGATCCGGCGTGGCAGCGCTTGATCGCCATGACCTCGGTCGTGCCGTTCGCGGCGATCCTCGCGGGCCGCAACCGGTTGGCGTTCAACGCGCTGGATTGGGCGCGATTGGCGCTCGGGCTCGCGCTCTATGCCGTGCTGCTGCGAATTCACGGCTGGGCCTTCGGAGTCTATTTGCTGGGGCGGCCGTGAGCGCCACCTGCACGCGTCATGACCGAGCTCGCCTGATTCACATCGTCTAACTGGGCTTCCAACCCATCCCGAGCCGCGCGTGGTTCGGCACATAGAGCACGTCACCCTCGATGCACGGCGCCCAGGCATCCAGCACGGCGCGGGCGAGCGCGGCAAATCGATCATCGGGCAGCTCTTCGACCTTCCTGCCGAAGCTACGCTTCAGGCCTTTGGCGACATAGGTCGCGGGATCGGCAACCTGGTTGCGGTAGCGCAGTTCCCGTTCCTCCGTCCGGACGAACCCCACGCTGTCGAGAATGTTTGTCACTGTCCCCGGCACGCTCATGGAATGGCGTGCGGCCGGCGGCCCTTCCGCTTCGCCGAAGAACCGTGCGACGGCGCGACGGGGTACGTGGAACGGCGGGTTCTCCTCATAAGGTCCCCACACGACGTAAGCGGCCCGGCCACCCGGCTTGAGAACGCGCAGTGCCTCGGCAGCGGCAGCGGTCTTGTCTTCCACCGACATCAGACCAAACCGGCAGGTGACACAGTCGAACGTACCGTCTGAGAAGGGCAGAGCCGTCATGTCGCAGCACGCGAACTGCATGATGGCAAGGGAGAGCGTCTCGGCCCGCTCGCGGGCAGTCTGCAACATGGGAAACGTGAAGTCGCTGCAGACCACCCGCCCTTGGCCCGCCATGGAAAGCGCGATACTGACGGCCGGGTTGCCGGTCCCGGAGGCGGTATCGAGTACCGTTTCGCCTGGGCGAATCGCCGCGGCGGCAATGATCATTTGATTGAAGGTATCGTCCTGGGACTTGCCCGGCGGCGCGCTGACTTTCCAGGCCTTGCTGCGCTCCCGCCATGCCTCGCGGCCTGTTTCAGGCATTTTCGCCTCCGATCACGTCTCGCTCCCAACTGGGTTGCCACGGCAGGCCCGGCTCTGACGCAGAGGGCGCTTCGTCAGGTCGAGGACTACGTGACCGATCGCTTGCTCACCCCTTGCGCATGTTCATCAGGCGCAGGCGCAGGGCGTTGAGCTTGATGAAGCCTTCGGCGTCGCGCTGGTTGTAGACCGTGTCGGCCTCGAAGGTGACGTAGTCCTGGTTATACAGGCTCTTCGGCGATTTGCGGCCGACCACGGACACCGACCCCTTGAACAGCTTCAGCCGCACCGTGCCCGAGACATGCTTCTGGCTCTGGTCGATGGCGGCCTGGATCATCTCGCGCTCGGGCGAGAACCAGAAGCCGTTATAGACCAGCTCGGCATAGCGCGGCATCAGCTCGTCCTTGAGATGCGCGGCGCCGCGGTCGAGCGTGATCGACTCGATGGCGCGGTGCGCCACATGCAGGATCGTGCCGCCCGGCGTCTCGTAGACGCCGCGCGACTTCATGCCGACGAA
>CAZOBN010000103.1:0-11456 GCA_964577835.1 uncultured Rhizobiaceae bacterium | reverse complement strand
ACGCGCTCGCGCGTCGCGCCGCCGCCGACATCGAGGAAGTTGGCCGGTTCGGCGCCGTAAAGCTTGATGATGTCCATCGTCGCCATCGCCAAGCCTGCGCCGTTGACCATGCAGCCGATGTTGCCGTTGAGCTTGACGTAGTTGAGGTCGTGCTTGGAGGCTTCGAGCTCGGCCGGATCCTCCTCGTCCTCGTCGCGCAGTTCGACCACGCGCGGCTGACGGAATAGCGCGTTGTCGTCGAAATTCATCTTGGCATCGAGCGCGATCAATTCGCCCGCGCCGGTGACGACCAGCGGATTGATTTCGGTGAGCGACGCGTCGAGACCGATGAACGCCGCATAGAGCGCCTGCATGAATTTGACGGCGCTGTTGACCTGCTTGCTGTCGAGGCCGAGGCCGAATGCCAGCTTGCGCGCATGGAAGGCCTGCAGGCCGGTGGCCGGATCGATGGCGACGCGCAGGATCTTCTCCGGCGTCTTGGCCGCCACCTCTTCGATGTCCATGCCGCCCTCGGTCGAGGCCATCAGGGTGACGCGCCCGCTGGCGCGATCGATCAGCATGCCGAGATAAAGCTCGCGCGCGATGTCGCAGCCTTCCTCGATATAGACCCGCTTGACCTCTTTACCCTCGGGACCGGTCTGGTGAGTTACCAGTCTCATGCCGAGCATGGCTTCCGCCACGGTCGGCACCTCGGCGCGGTTCTTCACCACCTTGACGCCGCCCGCCTTACCGCGTCCGCCGGCATGAATCTGCGCCTTGACCACCCAAACAGGACCGCCCAGTTCGGCGGCCACCTTCTCGGCTTCCTTTGGAGTGTATGCGACGCCCCCACGGGGCACGGGAACGCCATATTTGGCCAGCAGGCTCTTCGCCTGATATTCGTGAATATTCATACGCGTCCGATAGTTAGCGGATTGCTGCCGGCCGGGAGCCGGCCATCAGCGCCTCAAAAACACACATAGCCAGCCTCGGGCTTTTATCCCCCGCAGCCGGTTGAGGCACTTGGACAATTTAGCACCGATGAAGCCCCGATCAACCGTTAACGGTTTAGGGCTAATGGGGAAATACACGGAAAAAACAGGACGGCGGCGCGGAACTGTATCGTGCCCGGTCCGCCGCCCTGACGGCGGACGGATCGGGCCACGAAGGCTGGTCCGGGTTGCGGGCTTGGGTAAATACCCCGCCGCATCCCGGACCCACATCGTTACTTCTTCTTCTTGGCGGTGGTCTTCTTCTTTGTCGCGGTCTTCTTCTTCGCTGTAGCTTTCTTCTTCGCAGGTTTCTTAACCATTTCTGCTCTCACCTAAGTTGGTTGAAACTCCGCTGCATGTTTACGCGTCTCAGATTCTACCCTGGTTGGGCCGTCTTTTTTTGCAAGGACGTGGCCACCGTGATGAGCCCTTCCACGGCTGCAACGGATTTATCGAACATGGCCCTCTCGTCCTTGTTCAAGGGAATCTCGATGATGCGCTCGACCCCGCCAGCGCCGATCACGACGGGAACGCCCACATAGACTCCTTTGATTCCGTATTCTCCGTTCAGATGGGCGGCACAGGGGAGAACCCGCTTTTTATCCTTGAGAAAGGACTCCGCCATCTGGATCGCTGCCGAGGCCGGCGCATAGAACGCCGACCCGGTCTTCAACAATGAAACGATTTCCGCACCACCGTCACGGGTGCGCTGCACAATTTCCTCGAGCCGCTTGTCGGTGGTCCAGCCCATCTTCACCAGCTCGGGCAGCGGAACGCCGCCGACGCTCGAGTAGCGGACAAGCGGCACCATGGTGTCGCCATGGCCGCCCAGCACGTAGGCATGGACGTCCTCGACCGAGACCTTGAACTCCTCGGCGAGGAAGTAGCGGAAGCGGGCGGCGTCGAGCACGCCCGCCATGCCGACCACCCTGTTATGGGGCAGGCCGGAGGCCTCGCGCATGATCCACACCATGACGTCGAGGGGATTGGTGATGACGATGACGAAGGCCTGCGGGCAATGCTGCTTGATGGCTTCGCCGACCGTCGTGACGACCTTGGTGTTGATGCCGATCAGATCGTCGCGGCTCATGCCCGGCTTGCGGGCGATGCCGGCGGTGACGATGACGACGTCGGCACCTTTGATGTCGGCGTAGTTGTTGGTACCACGGATGGCTGCGTCGAATCCCTCGATCGGCGACGACTGCGCCAGGTCCAACGCCTTGCCCTGCGGTAGTCCCTCGACGATATCGAACAAGACAACGTCGCCCAACTCTTTCAGGCTGGCGAGATGGGCGAGCGTGCCGCCGATATTCCCACCGCCAATGAGGGCGATCTTCTTACGAGCCATCAACACTCCTTCAACGCAACACGGTCAAAAAATCGACGAGGTCTTCGCACGCGAATGGGCTGAGACTGCCGACTGACGAATCTCAGCGCGCATAATTATCCAAAAATGCAACGTAGAAAATAAAAAAGTTGTGTTTGGGGTGAGAAATCGTATCGCGCGTGACATCGCTGCCGACTTTCGCCGCCGCGAAGCGACGACGAATCGTCGCCTCGCGATGCCATATTCGCGACTTCAGACTCCCCAATCGAGTCCGATATCGACCGCGGGCGCCGACTGAGTCATGCGACCGACCGAGACGTAATCGACTCCGGTGGACGCCTTGTCGCGAATCGTTTCGAGATTGATTCCACCCGACGCTTCGAGCACCGAGCGGCCCGCGACGATCTTCACCGCCTGCTTCAGTTCAGGCACGTCCATGTTGTCGAGCAGAATCATGTCGGCGCCCGCTTCAACCGCCTCGCGCACCTGCTCGAGCGTATCGCACTCGATCTCGATGACGGTGAGAGCCGGCACCTTGCGCTTGGCGCTGTGGATCGTCTCGGTGATGCTGCCGAAGGCCGCGATATGGTTGTCCTTGATCAGGACGCCGTCATCGAGCCGGATGCGATGGTTGCGCGCCCCACCGATATAACTGGCGTATTTGGCCATGTTTCGCAGGGTCGGGATGGTCTTGCGGGTATCGATCAGGGTGGCGCCGGTGCCGACCACCAGATCGGCATAGCGCCGCGTCAGGGTGGCGATGCCCGACAGGTGCTGCACGATATTGAGCGCCGTGCGCTCGGCGGACAGGATGGCCCGCGCGTTGCCTTCGATGCGCGCCAGCACCGCCTTGGCGCCGACCTTGTCGCCGTCCTTGGCTTCGAGCTTCACCTTGATCGCAGGATCGACGCGGTGGAACACGGCGGCGGCGATTTCGAGTCCGCAGAGCACCACATCCTGGCGCGACTGCATGGCGACCTTGAGCGTGGTGGCCGGATCGATGGTCACGTTGGTGGTGAGGTCGCCACGCCCGATATCCTCGGCCAAGGCACGGTCGATGAACTCCTCGATTTCCTGACGGGACAACTGCATCGTTAATCTTTCTTTTGCTTGGGGTCGGATGGGAAGCCCTGGGCGGAAGGAAGCGTGGGCGTCAGCTCACCAGACGGGCGAGCGATGGGCGGGCGGTCGGCGCGCTGGCCGGGGAAGACGGCGACGCCGCGGGCGACATGGCCAGCATGCGCTCGAGCGGCTTCAAGGCCGCGCGGCGCAGATCCTCGGGCAGCGCGATCTCGGGCGCCATGTTGAGCATGGCGAGGTAGAGCTTTTCCATCGTGTTGAGCGCCATGAACGGGCAGGCGTTGCACGAGCAGTTGCCGTCGGCGCTGGGTGCGCCGATGAAGCGCTTATGGGGCGCCCGCTTCTCCATCTGGTGGATGATGCCGGGCTCGGTGGCAATGATGAACTCCTCGGCCGGCGAGGCGAGCACGTAGTCGAGCAGCGAGCGCGTCGATCCGATATGGTCCGACAGGCGCAGAATGGCTTCCGGGCATTCCGGATGGGCGGCGACCAGTGCCGCCGGATGGCGCGCCTTGAGGCGCACCAACTCGCGCTCGGAGAAGCGCTCATGGACGATGCAGGTGCCGGGCCACAGGGTCATCTCGCGGCCGGTCTTGCGCGCCAGGTAGGCGCCGAGGTGGCGGTCGGGCGCGAACAGGATCGGCTTGTCGGCCGGGATCTGCCGGATGATGGCTTCGGCGTTCGACGAGGTGACGATGATGTCGGACAGCGCCTTCACCTCGGCCGAGCAGTTGATATAGGTGATCGCCAGGTGATCGGGATGGCGTTCGCGGAACGCCTTGAAGGGACCCGGCTGGCACGAATCCTCGAGCGAGCAGCCGGCCGCCATGTCGGGCAGCAGCACGGTCTTGGACGGCGACAGGATCTTCGCCACCTCGGCCATGAAGCGCACGCCGCAGAAGACGATGACATCGGCGTCGGTGGCGGCCGCCTTGCGCGACAGGTCGAGCGAATCGCCGACGAAGTCGGCGATGTCCTGGATTTCGCCGTCCTGATAGTAGTGCGCCAGGATGACCGCGTTCTTCTCGCGGCGCAGGCGGTCGATCTCGGCCGCGAGGTCGAGCGCGGGATCGATATCGCCGGTCGTCCGGTGCGACGTCGCACCCCGGAGCGCGGCCGGAACACGCAAACTGTCAGTCATCGACTATAAGCCCCGCAACTCGCTCGCCCACGGATATAGCGAACTCATACCCTGCAACCGGCCGTAACGCCGGCCCCGCGACGGATTGAGACCGGCCGTTCCGCCGTCCTCTCCCCGTCTCCCACCCCGCGATAGGGGCTGCCCTAAAGATGGGGAACCATTCTGCTACTGCAAGCGGTGGCCGCTTGGCAAGTAGGGAAGACCGCCGGCCACGGCCGTTCGCGGGTATCAGCCATGCAAAAACACGCATCCGGCGAAGGCTTTGACCCATCAGGTCAGGTGCGGGGCCGTCAGATAGTCGTCGGATTGCATTTCCAGCAGGCGCGACACGGTGCGCTGGAATTCGAAGGCGAAATCGCCTTCGGTGTAAAGCTCGCCCGGCGCCACCTCCGCCGAGCAGATCAGATTGACCTTATGCTCGTAGAGTTCGTCGATCAGGGTCATGAAGCGGACCGCCTCGTTGTGGCGGTCCCGGTTGAGCCGCGGGATGCCCGAGACGATCAGCGTGTGGAAATGGGTGGCGAGCGCCAGGTAGTCGGCGGCGCCGAGCGGCTTGGCGCAGAGGTCGGCGAAGGCGAAGCGCGCGACGCCCTTGGCGGCGAGCGGCACCTGCAGCTTGCGCCCCTGCACCGTCAGCTTGCAGGGCGCCGCGTGGGGCGCCCCATCGCCGTTCTCGGTGAGGGTCGCGAAGGCATTGTCGAGCGCGGCCTCCGACGCCGGCGACAGCGGCCGATGGTAGACCGGCAGGCCGCGCAGCCGCAGCAGCCGGTAGTCCACCGCGCCGTCGAGCTCGATGACGTCGAGCTTCTCCTTCATCAGCGCGATGAAGGGCAGGAACAGCTCGCGCTGCAAGCCGCCGAGATAGAGCTCGTCGGGCGCGCGGTTGGCGGTGGCGACCACCACCACGCCATCCTCGAACAAGGCGGTGAACAGGCGGCCGAGGATCGCCGCGTCGGCGATGTTGGAAACCTGGAACTCATCGAAGCAGAGCAGCCAGGTCTCCGCCGCGATCTCCTCGGCGAGCTTCGGGATGGGATCGGCCTCCTCGCCCTTGGTGCGCTGGCGCCAGGCGTGGAGGCGCTGATGCACCTCCAGCATGAAGGCGTGGAAATGCACCCGGCGCTTGTGCTCGGCCGGTACCGGCGCGCCGTCGAAGAACAGATCCATGAGCATGGATTTGCCGCGGCCGACCGCGCCGAAGACATAGAGACCCTGGGGCGGGTCTTCCTGGCGGCGCGACAGGCCGAACCGCGCCTTCCAGCCGGCGAGCGCGCCCTGATGGCCGAGCGGCACATAGTCCTTCAGGGCCTGGTGCAGCATGTGCAGCTTCTCGGCGGCGAGATCCTGGGCCGGGTCGGGACGCAGGTGGCCCTTGCGCCGACGCTCGCGCAGCGCCGCGACGGGACTATCCGCCGGTGCGGCGGCGTGGCGCGTATCGGAGGACGACGAGGGCATGGATGAGCGCGGACATGGCCTGGATGCTGCGGGCGGGCGGACTGTAGCGGCTGAGTCCAGCCCCGTCCAGAACGACCGACACGGGGTAGTGTCCTAAGCTGCTGTTCATCCTGGATCGGCGGATTGTTTTAGGCGCTCAAGCACGGGTTCGCGGAATTTGCTCCAGGTGCCAGGACAGGCCAACGCCGCCGCCCGCTCTGGCGTATGGCCCGACGCGACCAATCGGCGCGCCTCGCGTGTCGCGCACCGCACAACGAGCTTATCCAAAGGATCGCTTGGTCTATTGTCGGGCTCGGCCTTCGACATGACGAGCGCTCCATCTGTTTATGGTCGCTGCCAGCATGCCGAAAATGGCTTAAGCCATCGTTACCGGCGATGACGAATTTGAACTATCGTTCGTGGAAAGATAGTTCCATTTTTGTTGTTATGCGCCATGGACTTGAAGGATGTCATGGCGATCAATCTGCGCCGCCTGCGCCACGGCGAAAAGGTGACGCAGGAGGAGTTGGCCGACCGCGCCGGACTGAGCGCCCGCTATGTCAGCTCGCTTGAGCGCGGCGCCGCTGCGGCCACCGTCACCGTGCTGGGGCGGCTCGCCGACGCCCTGGGCGTCAGCGCGTGCGAGCTTATCCAAGCCCCCTCACGCCGCCGCCGCCCCGGGCGGAAGACTTCAAATTAGGACACTACCCGACACGGGCCACTGGCGCACCTTCGGCGTGGCCTTCGCCGCGGCGGATCGCCGACAGCGCTATTGCGCGCCCGGCACCGGCAGTTCGAGCGGGAGGCCGCGCCCCATCTTCTTGCACAGGTCGTAGACCCGCTTGGCGATCGCCATGTCCGCCGCCGCGGTGCCGTTGTTGTTGGCGTGGTAGGTGACCTGCGTGTCGCTGGTGCGGCCCGCGAACGTGCCGGCGGCGAGCTCGCCGAGCTCGTGAATCTTGTCCCAGGTGATGAGGCCCTTCTCGAGCGGCTCGATGAGCCCCGCCTGCTGCTCCTGCTCGATCGATTCGCGCCAGTTGGTGATGATGAAATCGGCGCGCTGCACGGTGACGTCGTCGTTCTCGCGGCGGCCCGACTTGAGCCAGCCGCCCTTGACCAGCGCGTTGTTGGAGCCGACCACGGTGACGATATGCTGGCCGGGCTCGATCCAATTGCCGTCGAACACCGGCACGTTGGAATTGGTGGCGCAGATCACCACGTCGGCGCCCGCCATGACCTCGCGTGACGTGTCCACGGGCACGAATTCCGCATCGACCAGCCCACTCAACCGCTCGCAGAACGCCTTGCGGTTGTCGGCATTGCGGCTGAACACCTTGTAGGTCTCGATCTTGCGCTCGTGCTGCAGCGCCAGGATCTTGTGCAGCGCCTGGCCGCCGGTGCCGTAGACGCCGGCGACTTTGGCGTTCTTGCGCGCCAAGTGGCGGAAGCCGACGCCGCTGGTCGCCGCCGTGCGCAGCGCCATGACCGAGGAGAAGCCGATGCGCTTGTCGGTGATCTCGCCGATCATCACCGACAGCAGATGGCTGGTCTCCGCATCCCACAGCAGATAGACCGGATGCTCGCGGTAGGGATAGACTTGATTCTTCGGATCGTGCGACACCGATTCGCCACGGGTCAGCGAGCCGATCACGCCGAGCCCGTCGACGCCACCCGGGAAATTGGAGATCCGCACATTCTTGCGCGAATGGACCCGCCGGCGCGGCGCGTTGATGAGCGGATTGGCCGAAGCCTCGCGATAGCCTTGCTCGACCAGGTCGATCGCCTCCTCGACCGTGATCACGTCCTTGATGTCCTGCGGACGCAGCATCAGCACGGTGTTGATGTTGGGCCGGTTCATGGCGCTCTCCCTGGCAGGCTTGTTATGGGAGAGAAGTCTACGGCAGGCGCGCGGAGCGGCGCAACGCCAAGTCCCGCCAAGTCCCGGTTAAGCCGAACGACAATGATGGCCCTGGACACGAGAGCATCTGGAAATGGGAACGCCGGATCCGAAGAGGATCGAGCTATCGGCGTTGATTTAGAACATTCGCGATCTGAGCCACGAGATGCTCAACATTCCGGACGCGCCTCTTGATTTCATCCAACTCGGAACTGTGCTCGCTTAGAACTTTCTCCTGCACCTTGAGGAGCGTTCCGGAATCATAAAAGTCAACAACGCCAACCGGCGAACCGCAAGCCGAGCACTGGACGAAATTCATAGCGACGCGCGAGCCCGCAGGCTCGACGCGCAGTAATTTGAACGATGCGTTTTCGCATTTTTGGGCATTTGCTGAAACCGAACATAGCGCCACCTTTTGTAGTTGCCAGCTCAGGCCGGCTCTCCCAATCGTCCACCATCAGCGCCTTCAGGCGAGGTCTGAGGATTTGCGCGCATTTATCTGTAGTTAGGTGATCCATGCCAATAAGGATATTTATATTAGTCTAAAGGTCAATTATTAATTGACTAACGGTCGGATGATTATAGGATTATCACCATGCTGTTCACTCTGGGTTCTCTCACGCAGAAGGAATCGGAGGTTATCGGCCGCATAGTTCAGATGCGGGAAGCCCTCCGCTACAATCTTCGCCGTCCGAGACGTTGGACCGGACTTCTACGTCGCGCCACGCTTGCGCGCGCTATCCAAGGGTCCAACAGCATCGAGGGCTACAGCATCGGCATTGAGGATGCGATTGCCGCCGCCGAGAACGACGAGCCCGCGCTTGACCCCAACACAGAAACATGGCGAGCGATTCTCGGCTATCGACGAGCGATGACATATGTAATGCAACTTGCCAACGATCCTCATTTCTCGTTCAACGAGACTCTGATCAAGGGCCTCCATTTCATGATGCTCGACTACGACATGTCAAAGCATCCTGGCACATGGAGGCCGGGCTGGATCGCAGTGAAGAACGACCAGACGGGAGTGGTTGTTTACGAAGGTCCTGACGTGGAGAAGGTCCCCGATCTGATGCATGAGTTGGTGGAGTCACTAAATGTACCAGACGGGATGCCGCTTTTGGTACGCGGTGCTTTGGCTCACCTCAACCTCGCAATGATCCATCCATTCTCAGACGGTAACGGGAGAATGGCGCGGTGCCTTCAAAGCTTGGTTTTGGCTCGGGAAAAGGTATTGGAGGCGGAGTTTTGCAGCATCGAGGAGTATCTCGGAGCAAACACCCAGGCCTACTACGATGTGTTAGCTGAGGTCGGTGCGGGCGCGTGGCATCCCGAGCGGGATGCCCATCCGTGGATAAAATTTATTCTTACGGCTCACTTTCATCAGGCCAATACATTGCTTCGGCGACTCCAGCGAGCGGAGCGCGTATGGGCGGAATTGGAAAAGATTCAAAAGGAGAGGCATTTACCCGAGCGGATGATATTCGCGTTATTTGATGCCGCATCTGGCTTCAAGGTGCGAAACCCGATGTATCGATCCGTCGCGGAAGTAACCCTAAATCTCGCAAGCAGAGATTTAGCCCATTTGGCCGAAATCGGGTTGTTAATGCCACATGGTGAAAAGCGCGGCCGATACTATGTAGCATCGTCGCAAATCTTCGAAATTTATCGTTTGGAGCGGGATAGGGAGCGCCGGTCAGATGAGGACCCCTTTGCGGAGTCGTCGCCGTTGCTTCCTGGAATAGTCTAACGACGGCTAGTTTTCCCCGGCTTTTCTGATTCGACCTCCCGTTTCGATCCTCAACTGTGCCTGTCGCTATATCGCCGATGAGTTTGCCGAGCTGAACGGGATTTCGCGGACGGTTGAGTCACTCTCTGTCATGCTCCGAGTATAGCGCAGAGCGGCAGGTTTCATCCCCGCCGGATTTCAAACTGACCAACTACCCCACGCCGCCTCGGCTTGTCCGGCGCAGGCCGATCCGGTATCCTACCGGCTTCGGGCTTGCAGACGCCCGACGAGACGGGCCTTCCGTCCAAGTCTGCATCGTTCCCGCGCGTGGGAAAGGTGCGGCTTGCCATCGGTTTTTCGGACATCCTGATGCCGCTCCATCTCTCCCGCGCCAACGCAGATGGAGACGGCCATGAAATGGGTAACCCGAGAGCGCCCCAAGATCGACAGGATCGCGTGCCCTTGGCTGGTGGCGCGGTTCATCGACGACGAGCCTGAATTTCTATTCGTGCCGGCCGGCCGCGTCCTCGCGCTCGCCAAAGAAACGGGCGCGATCCCCTACGACATTCCCGGCGCGGAACTGTCGCACGAGGGCCCCTTGTGCAGCTTCGACACGTTCCTCAAGAAATACGATCTCGGCGACCCGGCCCTGTATCGTCTGGCGGTTATCGTGCGCGGCGCCGATACGGCCCACCTGGAGATCTCGCCGCAGGCGCCGGGCTTGCTCGCCATATCGCTGGGATTGTCGGCGATCTATCCGGACGACCACGAAATGCTGAAGCATGGCCTCGTCATGTACGACGCGCTGTTCGCGTGGTGCCGGCAGTGCCAGGACGAGAAGCACAACTGGCCGCCGACCGCGTGAGCCGTTCAGGGCCGTAGAGCGGTTTCAGACGAGCGAGCGGAGCAGTTTAAGGGCGCCCGCGCGCGACCCCGTGTCGGCGGCCTCGTGAAACGACGGCCGGCCCTTGCCGGTGAAGCCGTGCACGGCGCCGCCGTAGACATGCACCGAGGCCTGCGGGTTGCCGGCGAGCGCCTTTTTCGTGCGCTCGACCTCCTCCATCGGGATCGAGGCGTCCACGTCGCCGACGTGGATCTGCAACGGCGCGCGAACGTTCGGCACCTCATTGAGATGGAGGCCGATCTTGGTGCCGTGGAACGCGACCGCGCCGTCCGCGATGCCACGCGTCACCGCGAGATAGGCCAGGCGGCCACCGAAGCAGTAACCCAGCACCACGACGCGGCCGTTGCATTCGGGCAGCTTGCGCAATGCGGCAACCGCGTCCGCGAGATCGGAAACGCCCTGCTCCAGCGCGAAGGCTCCGTTGCGCGCATAGGCCTTGTCGCGGTCGGCGCCCTCGCGCCCGAGGGCGCCGGGCACGGTGCGGAAGAACATGTCGGGGGCGAGAACCGGAAAGCCTTCGTTGGCGTAATCCCAGGCGATAGCGCGCTCGCCCTCGCCCAGGCCGAAGATCGGCGGGATGATAACCACGCCGGGCGCCTTGGCGCCGGGTTTCGCGATCAGTTCCGCCGGCAGCTTGCGGCCGTCCCGCATCGGAATTTCCAGATTGCGCCCCTTCTGCACGGCAATTCCTCCCGCTGACGCGGCTCCACTTCGGTGGCCTACATCGTGTTCCCCGATCGCCGCTCAGGCGCGGCGCACCACCATGAGTTCCTTGATCTCGCCGATGGCTTTCGCCGGATTGAGATTCTTCGGGCAGGTGCGGGTGCAGTTCATGATCGTGTGGCAGCGATAGAGCCGGAAGGGATCCTCCAGCGCATCGAGCCGCTCGCCGGTGTATTCGTCGCGCGAATCGGCGATCCAGCGGTAGGCCTGCAGCAGGATGGCCGGGCCGAGGAAGCGGTCGCCGTTCCAC
>CAZOBN010000102.1:1247-11634 GCA_964577835.1 uncultured Rhizobiaceae bacterium | reverse complement strand
ACGGCGCCCAGCGGCTTGGAATATTTGGTGCCGAAATAGAAGATATGGCCGACCTCGATGCCGCGCGCGGTCTTCAGGCGATCGGCCGGGACCGGGCAGTTGGCCGGATCGTGCTTCTCGTCGGCCGCGGCGTAGAGCGCCTTCATCGCTTTCGGATCGGGCTCGCCCGCGCCCGACCACAGATCGTCGAACGCCGCGTCGTAATAGAGCTGGCTTTCGCCGGTCTCGGCCAGGATCTGGAATTCGTGGCTCAGGTCGCCGCCGATGGCGCCCGGATCAGCCCGCACCGGGATGGCGCGCAGCCCCATGCGCCCGAAGGTGCGCAGATAGGTCGCATACATCGTGTCGTAGGAGCGCTTGGCCCCCTCGAAATCGATGTCGAAGGAATAGTTGTCCTTCATCAGGAATTCGCGGCCGCGCATGACGCCGAAACGCGGGCGGATCTCGTCGCGGAATTTCCACTGTATCTGGTAGAGCTGCTTGGGCAGATCCTTGTATCTCTTGATGAAGCCGCGGAAGATGTCGGTGACCAGCTCCTCGTTGGTCGGGCCATAGAGCATCTCGCGCTGATGCCGGTCGGTGATGCGCAGCATCTCCTTGCCGTAATCGTCGTAGCGGCCGGATTCGCGCCACAGCTCGGCCGGCTGCAGAGTCGGCATGAGAATTTCTTGGGCGCCGGCGCGGTCCTGCTCCTCGCGCACGATCTGCTCGACCCGCTTCAATACGCGCAAGCCCAGGGGCAGCCAGGAATAGATGCCGGCGCTCGACTGGCGAATCATGCCGGCGCGCAGCATCAGCCGGTGCGACACGATCTGCGCTTCGGTCGGATTCTCCTTCAAGGTGGGCAGGAAATAAGTCGAGAGACGCATGAACTCCTCGGCGGGCTGAGCGGGGGCGCGGGCGAACGATGTCAGAGCGCGCCCCGGGTGGCGGGCGTGAGACTTTAGGCAAAGGGGCGGCTGAGCGCAATGGCGGGACCAGGGCGGCCCGCGTGAGAACCCGCGTCCGTGGGCCGCGTCAGTGGGGTATCCGGCCCTGGCACAGGGCGGCGAGCGCGCGGGCCTCGGGCGAGGTCAGCGGCTGGCCATTGAAGGTGGCGCTACCATCGGGTTTGACCACCACGGTTCCGACCCGCGCCTCGGGTTTGTAGAGCGCGGAGTCCGCGGGAATGCCGAAGCGCTTCTGGATCTCCACCGTGATGTCGATGGCGATCTCGTCCGGCACGGCGATCGGCGGATTGCTGCCCGGCAGATCGGCGGGCGCCACCTGGCGCCCCCGCGCATCGACGCCGGGTTGGTAGGTCACGTCGGGCGCCGGCTGATGCGCGGTGAGCCGGGCACAATCGCCGCGGCTGATGATGACCACGGAATCGGCAAGGGCCGCGGATGGGCTGGCGAACGCGAGCGTGGCCCCTGCCGCGCCGAGCAGACATCCGATGCGGGCAAGTGCGACGGATCGAAGAACGCGGTGCCAAGGCGCCATGGTGCGAGTCTCGGAGGGTTTGGTTAAAAGCCTGTTAACGGCGGCCGGCGGCCTGCATCCACGGCGGCGGCAGCTTGGCCAGATGCCGGTAGACCGGACAAGTCTCCTGGTGCGCCCCCGGCAGATAGCCAAGGCTCATCAGGAACTCGTTGACGATCTCGCCACCCATGAACAGGAACGTGCGCCGGAACAGCTTGACCCACTCCTCCTTGGTCAGCGGATGGTGGGCATCGATCCACCGGGCGAAGGAGCCGTGGGACTCGCGCAAGGCGAGCACACGGCGCGCGTTCTCGATCGCCGCAGCGATCTTGAGCCGGTTACGGATGATGTCGGCATCGGCCAGCAGGCGTCGCACGTCGGGTTCGCCGAAGCGCGCCACCACGGCGGGATCGAAGCCGAGGAAGGCGCGCTGGAACGCAGGCCGCTTCTTGAGCACCGTGAGCCAGGAGAGGCCGGCTTGATTGATCTCCAGCACCAGCCGTTCGAACAGCACGCGCTCGTCGCGCTGCGGAAAGCCGTATTCGCCGTCGTGATAGGGGCCATGGAACGGGTGCCCCGGCGCGCTCGAACAGTAGCTCGACATGGGCGCTTACTTTTCCCTGCGCCGTTCCATCGCCATGTAGGCGCGCAAAACGGCATTTATCCGAGACTGGTAGCCGGCGCCCTGCTTTTGAAACCAGGCGATGACGTCCTCGTCCAAGCGAATTGCCACAGGCCTTTTCGATTGCGGCATCAGGAGACGCGCGGTGCGAAAAAAATCGTCGCTCAACTGCGGAATATCGGAATAGTCGATGGCCTTGTCCGGCATGGACCTGAGCCGCCTAGCGGCCGAGCTGGTCGAGGAACTCTTTGAACCTTTGGCGCTCATGACGATCTGCCTTTCGGGCTGAAATGATCCTGATCCTTTCGCAACGCTCGGCATAGACGACGACCACCGGCACATCCTCTAGGAAACCGATCGCCACGTATCGCGCTTCCCGGTAGCCGCGATCGTCTGCCGCAACGAACATCGGCCCGGCGAAACTGGGCACAACGTCCTCGAACGACAAGCCGTGTTTTTTGCGATCGGCTCTATTCTTCGCGTCGTCCCGCTCGAACATCGATTCCGCCATTTAGTATATACAAATGTATATACTAATGTCAAGTGCTCGGAAAGCTGGGGACTTTAACCAGGCTTAGGCAGTCACGACTGCGGCGCTCAGCCCTCGCGGAAGCTGATCCAGTCGCTGGCGATCGCATAGTAGACGCCGGCGAACAGGATGCCCGAGATCAGCGTAGCGACGCCGGCCTTGAGCCACAGGCGCGGATTGGCCGGCGCGCTGTCGGCGTGGCCCTTCTCCACCGTTTCCGGTGCTCGGCTGCCGATCGGGAGAAGCGTGAACCAGACCAGCCACCACAGGATGACGTAGACCATCGTTCCGGTGAACCAATTCATACCCGCACCACATGGACCTGGGTCAGCGGCCGCTTGCCGCGCGCCGCCTTCAGGCTGCGCTGCACGGCGAAGCGCACGGCTTCCTCGACCGCCGCGTCGTCCCCGCGGACATCGCGCGCGAGCTTCTCCACGGCGACCTGCGCCGCCGCCACAGCCGCCTTGGTCGCCGTATCGTCCGATTGGGCGTCGAGCAAGCCCTGGGTGCTGACCTGCGGATCGGCCATCAGCCGGCCCTTGCGGTCGAGCACCACGGTGACCAGGGCCGCGCCGTTGAAGGTCATGCGCTTGCGCGCCGACAGCAGACGATCGTCGAGCGCGATCAGCCGCGAGCCGTCGAGCCCGAGCCGGCCGCTCGGGGCGCGGCCGACGATTCTCGCGCTGCCGGGCGCGATCTGCAGGCAGTCGCCATTGGTCACGATCATCGCCTCGGCCGCGCCCGCCTTGCGCGCGAAGTCGGCATGCTCGATCAGATGGCGCGATTCGCCATGCATCGGCACGGCGATGCGCGGCCTTACCCAGCGGTACATGCGGGCAAGCTCGTCGCGCGCCGGGTGGCCGGACACATGGATGCGCTCATCCTTGTCGGTGACGATCTGCACGCCGCGGCGGGCGAGCTGATTCTGCACCTTGTAGATCGTCTTCTCGTTGCCGGGGATCTTGCGCGACGAGAACAGCACCACGTCGCCGCGGTCGAGCACCACATGGGGATGTTCGTTGGCGGCGATGCGCGACAGCGCGGCCCCCTGCTCGCCCTGGCTGCCGGTACAGATCAGCAGCACCTCGTTGCGCGGCAGATAGCCGATGTCGTGCTCGGTGAGGAACGGCGGGATGTTCCGCAGATAGCCGCAGGCTTGCGCGACCTCCGTCATGCGCCACAGCGAGCGGCCGATCAGGGCCGCCCGCCGCCCGGTGGCCATCGCGGCATGCACCGCCGATTCGACGCGCACGACGTTCGACGCGAAGCAGGCGACGGCCACCCGCTGCTTGTAGCGGCCGACCACCTCGGCCAGGTTCTCGCGGATCTCGGCCTCCGATCCCGCCTCGCCTGGCACGAACACATTGGTCGAATCGCACACCATAGCGAGCACGCCTTCATCGCCGAGCTGGCTCAGCCGCGCCTTGTCGATGGTCTGGCCGATCATCGGCTCCGGGTCGATCTTCCAGTCGCCGGTATGGACGACGGTGCCGAACGGCGTCTTGATCGCCAGCGCGTTCGGCTCCGGAATCGAATGGGTCACCGTGACGAAGTCGATGGCGAAGGGGCCGAGATCGAGGTGACCGCCGAGCGGCACCTCGGTGATCTCCGCTTCCTCGGTCATCCCGGCCTCGCCGAGCTTGGCGCGCAAGAGCCCCGCGGCGAACGGCGTGGCGTAGAGCGGCGCGCGCAATTGGCGCCACAAATGGGGCACCGCGCCGAGATGGTCCTCATGAGCATGGGTCAGCACGATGCCGAGCAGATCCCTGGCGTTTTCGACGATGAAGCGCGGGTTGGCCATGATGATGTCGAGGCCGGGCATGGTCTCGTCGCCGAAGGTGATGCCGCACTCGACGGCGATCCACTTGCCGCGGCATCCGTAGAGATAGAAGTTCATGCCGATCTCGCCGGCGCCGCCGAGCGGCAGGTAGACCAGCCCCTCGCGCGCGGCGTTCAGAATCGCTTCATTGTCCTCGCGCTCGCGGAGGATTTCGGCGGGGGTTGCATTCATGAATTACGAAGCCTTGTTGAGCCGCCAGATGGCCATTAGCCCGCGCACCGTGAGGTGTGGATCGAGATGATCGATCGCCGGCGTCGCGTCGGCGAACAGCGGCGCGAGCCCACCCGTGGCGATCACCGTCGGTTTGCGGCCGATCTCCGCGGTCATGCGCGACACCAGCCCCTCGATCAGCCCGATATAGCCCCAGTAGACGCCGGACTGCATGGCGGGAACCGTGGATTTGCCGATGACATGGGGCGGCCGCTTGACGCCGATGCGCGGCAGTTTCGCCGCCGCCTTATGCAACGCTTCGAGGGACAGATTGATCCCCGGCGCGATCACGCCGCCGACATAGTCGCCCGCCGCGTTCACCACGTCGAAGGTCGTCGCCGTGCCGAAGTCGAGCAGGATGAGATCGCCCGGATAGCGCTCATGGGCCGACACCGCGTTGACCAGACGGTCGGCGCCGACCTCGTCGGGCGTGTCGAGCAGGACCTTGACGCCGAGTTCGACTCCACTGTCGCCGACCACCAAAGGCTGGGTCTCGAAATAGCGCTTGCACAGGGATTGCAGATTGAACAGCGCGTCGGGCACGACCGTCGCGATGATCGCGGCGGAGACGTCCTCGCGGGTCAAGCCGTCGAGGGCAAAGAGCTGGGTGAGCCACACGGCGTATTCATCGGCGGTGCGGCGGCCATCGGTCGCGATGCGCCACTCGCCACGAATTTCCTCGCCGTCGCAGATGGCGAAGACCGTGTTGGTGTTGCCGCAGTCGATTGCCAGAAGCATGTCAGCCCGCCCGAGCCCCAAGATGTGTCATCGCCGCCGGAAAGAACACGTCGCCCGCGGTGACGCGCAGCGGACGCGGGTCTGTCCCCTGACCGGCGTCCCCCGAATGGGCGCTATGGAGAAGCAAGGCCCCCTCCTCGTCAAGCCCGGTGAAGATGCCGGCCAGCGTGCGGTCTTCCAGACGCACCGAAATCGGCCCCCCCAGTCCCGCCACGCGCCGCAGCCAGGCTTCGCGCACGGGTGCAAAACCGTGGGCGCGCCACGCCTCATACCAGGTGAGGAAATGCCCGGCGAAGCCGCGCAGCACGTCGGCGACATTCGCCTGTGCCCCCTCGCCCGCCAGCGAGGTCGCGGGGAATTCCACCGCGGTCGGATAGTGCGCCACATTGATGCCGACGCCGAGCACCACCCATTCGGCCGTGCCATCGGGCCGCATGTCGGTCTCCAGCAGCAGGCCCGCCACCTTGCGGCCGCCGATCAGCACGTCGTTGGGCCACTTGCAGGCGATCTGCCTGTCATCGGGTAACAAGGTCGCCACAGTCTCGGCAATGGCGAGCGCCGCGGCGAAGCCGAGCTGGCCGACCTTAGCCACCGGCGCGGCGGGACGGAGGATGATGGAGAGATAGAGATTGCCGGCAGGCGACTGCCACGCCCGCCCGCGCCGACCGCGGCCGGAGGTCTGCGCATCGGCCCAGATCAGCGTGCCTTCGGGCGCGCCTTCGGCCGCCAGACGCTTGGCGTCGTCGTTGGTGCTGCCGGTCTCGACCAGATGGACACCGCGATAGAACGGCGGCAAACCCATAGAGGTCGCTGCCGCGTCACGTGACCCGTCGGACGGCCGGCGGGCGCGATCGCCCACCGCGATTATCCCGGGAACAGGGCCCGCGCGGCCCAATCGGCGCCGATCAGGAGCGGCGTCGGCCAGATGAAGAACAGCAGCGTGAACAGGCCGGTGCCGGCCAGCACGAGGCGCATTTCGCCGCCGATCGGCCGGTCGAACACCTCGGTGGGCTCGTCGAAATACATCAGTTTGACGATGCGCAGGTAGTAATAAGCGCCGACCACGCTCGACAGCACGCCGATCACCGCGAGCGTATAGAGCTCCGCCTCGATCGCCGCCTGGAACACGAAGAATTTGGCGAAGAATCCGGCCATCGGCGGAATGCCGGCCATGGAGAACATGAACACCGCCATGGCGAGCGCCAGCAACGGATTGCTGCGCGCCAGCCCGCGCAGGTCCTCGATGTTCTCCACCATGGTGCCGCGCACGCGCATGCACAGGATGCAGGCGAAGGTGCCGGCGCTGGCCAGCAGATAGATCGCGAGATAGACCGCGACGCCGCGGATGCCCACCTCGTTGCCCGCCGCCAGGCCAATCAGCACGTAGCCGATGTGTCCGATCGAGCTGTAGGCCATCAGCCGCTTGATGTTGACCTGATTGATCGCCGCGAACGCGCCGAGCAGCATGGAGGCGATCGAGAGGAAGACGATGATCTGCTGCCACTGATCGAGCAATCCGCCGAACGGCCCCATGAGCGTGCGCACGAACAGCGCCGTGGCGGCGATCTTCGGCGCCATGGCGAAGAAGGCGGTGACCGAGGTGGGCGCGCCTTCGTAGACGTCCGGCGTCCACATGTGGAACGGCACGGCGGCCACCTTGAACGCCAGGCCAGCGATGACGAACGACAGGCCGATCACCACGCCGACGGAGTAAGTATCGCCCAGCACCTCGGCCAGCCCCGCGAAGGTGGTCGTGCCGGCGAAGCCATAGACCATGGAGGCGCCGTAGAGCAGCATGCCCGACGACAGGGCGCCGAGGACGAAATACTTCAAGCCGGCCTCGGTGGAGCGCACCGAATCGCGGCGGATCGCGGCGGCGACATAAAGCGACAGGCTCTGCAGCTCGAGCCCGACATAGAGCGCGATGAGATCGTTGGCCGAGATCATCAGCATCATGCCGAGGGTGGCGAACAGCATGATGACCGGGTATTCGGCGCGCGCGAACTTCTCGCGCTCGACATAGTCCACCGACATGACGATGGCGAGCGCGGCGCCGAGCAGCACCAGCGGCTTCATGAAGGACGCGAAGGAATCGACGACGAACAGCCCGCCGAACGCCAAGACCGGATCGTCGGCCCCCAACGTCATGACCAGCATCGCCGTCACCGCCAGCACCGCGACCGCGAACCAGTTCAGCACGCGGGTGTGGCGGTCGCCGCGGAAGGCGCCCAGCATGAGGAGCGCGATGGTCGCCAGCGCCAGGAAGATCTCGGGCGTCGCCGGGGCGATCTGGGCGATGTCGAAGCGGGTCATCGGCACTCGTTCCTTGCCTGATTACTGGGCGAGCGCGGTGGCGGGCGTGACGCCGACCGCGGCCTGATAGTTGTCGATGAGATTGGCGACCGAGCCGTGGATGATGTCGAAGAACGGCTGCGGATAGATGCCCATCCACAGCACGACGAGGATCAGCGGGATGAAGATCAGGCTTTCGCGGCCGCTGAGATCCATCATCTTCTTGAGGTCCTCGCGCTCGAGCTTGCCGAAGATCACCCGGCGATAGAGCCACAGCATGTAGGCGGCGCCGAGCACGAACCCGGTCGTGGCGAGCGCCGCGACCCAGGTGTTGGCCTGGAAGGCGCCGACCAGCACGAGGAATTCGCCGACGAAGCCGCTGGTGCCCGGCAGGCCGACGGCGCCGAGCGTGAAGATCATGAAAACGACGGCATAGGCCGGCATGCGGTGGACCAAGCCGCCGTAGCGCGCGATCTCGCGGGTGTGCAGCCGGTCATAGACCACGCCGACGCAGAGGAACAGCGCGCCGGAGACGACGCCATGGCTGAGCATCTGGAAGATCGCGCCCTCGATGCCCTGGGTGTTGAAGGTGAAGATGCCGATTGTCACGAAGCCCATGTGGGCGACCGACGAATAGGCGATCAGCTTCTTCATGTCTTCCTGGGCGAGTGCCACCAGGGACGTGTAGATCACCGCGATGACGCTGAGCGCGAAGATCAGCGGCGCGTAGAAGGTGGAAGCCTCGGGCAGCATCGGCAGCGAAAAGCGCAGGAAGCCGTAGCCGCCCATCTTCAGCAGCACGCCGGCCAGGATGACGGAGCCGGCGGTCGGCGCTTCGACGTGCGCGTCGGGCAGCCAGGTGTGCAGCGGCCACATCGGGATCTTCACCGCGAAAGAGGCGAAGAAGGCGAGCCACAGCCAAAGCTGCATATCGTAGGGAATCTTCGCCGTCAGCAACTCGGGGATTTCCGTCGTGCCGGTCTGGAAATAGATGGCGAGAAGCGCCAGCAGCATCAGCACCGAGCCGGCCAGCGTGTAGAGGAAGAACTTAAAGGCGGCATAGACTCGGCGCGGCCCGCCCCAGATGCCGATGATGAGGAACATCGGGATCAGCACGGCTTCGAAGAAGATGTAGAACAGCACGAAGTCGAGCGACGCGAACATGCCGACCATCAGCGTTTCCAGCACCAGAAACGCGATCATATATTCCTTCACGCGCTCCTGAATCGCCTTCCAGCTGGCGAGCACGCAGAGCGGCGTCAGGAATGTCGACAGCAGCACGAATAGCGCCGAAATGCCGTCGACGCCGACGTGATAGGCGAAACCGACGCCGGGCAGCCACTCGGCCCGCTCGACGAACTGGAATCCCGGGTTGCCCTTGTCGAAGCCGGTCCAGATGAAGATCGACAGCGCGAAGGTGAGCAGCGACGTCCATAGCGCGACGGCGCGGGCGTTGCGCGCGACCGTCTCCGGCTCGCCGCGGACAATGGCGATGAAGGCCGCGCCCAGCAGCGGCAAGAAGATAACGAGGGAAAGCAGCGGCCAATCGCTCATGACGTTCTTCTTATCCGCGCGCGAAAAGGTACCAACTGACGAAGGCGGCGACGCCGATCAGCATGGCAAAGGCGTAATGATACACATAGCCGGTCTGCAGCTTCGCCGCGCGGCGCGCGATGTCGACCGTGACGGCGGCGATGCCGTTGGGGCCGAAGCCGTCGATCACTTGGCCGTCGCCGCGCTTCCACAGGAAGCCGCCGATCCATTTCGACGGGCGCACGAACAGAAAATCGTACAGTTCGTCGAAGTACCACTTGTTCAGCAAGAACAGGTAGAGGCCGCGCATCTCGCGCGCCATGGCGGCGGGAATGCCCGGACGGAAGACATAAGCCCAATAGGCCCCGGCGATGCCGAGCACGCCGGCGACCAGCGGGGCGAGCTTGACCCACAGCGGCACGTGGCGCGCGTCTTGCAGCGCCGTATGGTTCTCAGCGATAAAGATCGACTTACCCCAGAAGGCTTCCATGCCATCGCCGACGAAATAGCCATAGAGGCCCCAGCCGGCGAAGATCGCGCCGAGGGCCAGCACCATCATCGGCGCCAGCATCGAGAAGGGACTCTCGTGCACATGGCTCATCGTGTGATGGTCGGCGCGCGGCTTGCCGTGGAAGGTCATCAGCAGCAGACGCCAGGAGTAGAAAGCCGTCAACAATGCCGCCGTGATGCCGAGCCAGAAGGCGTAGCGGCCATGGCCGCTGCCAGCCGCCCAGGCGGATTCCAGCACGATGTCCTTAGAGAAATAACCGGCGAAGAACGGGAGACCGCCGAGCGCCAGAGAGCCAATCCACATCAGGAAATAGGTGATCGGGATGAGCTTGTAGATGCCGCCCATCTTGCGCATGTCCTGCTCGTTGGACATGGCATGGATCACCGAGCCGGCGCCCAAGAACAGAAGCGCCTTGAAGAAAGCGTGCGTCGTCAGGTGGAACATGGCGGCGGGATAGGCCGAAACGCCAGCGGCGAAGAACATGTAGCCAAGCTGCGAGCAGGTCGAATAGGCGATGACGCGCTTGATGTCGTTCTGCACCAGACCGACCGTGGCGGCGAAAATCGCTGTCGTCGCGCCGACGATGGTGACGGTGGTCAAGGCCGCTTCAGAGAACTCGAACATCGGCGATAGGCGGCAGACCATGAAGAC
>CAZOBN010000102.1:0-1237 GCA_964577835.1 uncultured Rhizobiaceae bacterium | reverse complement strand
CCGAGACCGGCGTCGGGCCTTCCATGGCGTCCGGCAGCCAGGTGTGCAACCCGAGTTGCGCCGACTTGCCCATGGCGCCGATGAAGAGCAAGAGGCAGATCAGCGTCAGCGCCGGGATTTGCAGGCCGGCGAAATCGAGATAGGTCGAGGTCATGCCCGGCGTCGCCTCGAACACGGCATCGAAGCTGACGCTGTTATAGAGGAAGAACACAGCCATGATGCCGAGCGCGAAGCCGAAATCGCCGACGCGATTGACGACGAAGGCTTTGATCGCCGCCGCGTTGGCCGAGGGCTTCTCGTACCAGAAACCGATCAGCAGATAAGACGCGACGCCGACGCCTTCCCAGCCGAAGAACATCTGCACGAAATTGTCCGCCGTCACCAGCATGAGCATCATGAAGGTGAAGAGCGACAGATAGGCCATGAAACGCGGGATCGACTTGTCGTGCGACATGTAGCCGAGCGAATAGACATGCACGCAGGACGAGACCCAGGTGACGACGAACAGCATCACGGCGCTCAGCGTGTCGAAGCGCAACGACCAGGAGGCTTCGAGCGCGCCCGAGGTGATCCATTCGAGGACCTGGATGTCCTGCGCCTGGCCGAGGATGGCGACCTGATAGAAGATCGGCACGGCCAAGGCGGCCGACAGCAGCAGACAGGCGCAGGTGACGATCTGCGCGCCGCGATCGCCGATGATGCGGCCGAACAGTCCGGCGATGAGCGCGCCCACCAGGGGCAAGAAAATGGCGGCGGAATACATGGCCCTGCCCTAGCCCTTCATCATGTTGATGTCCTCAACCGCGATCGAGCCGCGGTTGCGGAAATAGACGACGAGGATGGCGAGGCCGATGGCCGCCTCCGCCGCCGCCACCGTAAGGATGAACATGGCGAAGATCTGGCCGACCAAGTCGCCGAGATGAGTCGAGAAGGCCACCAGATTGATGTTGACGGCGAGCAGCATGAGCTCGATCGACATCAGGATGATGATGACGTTCTTGCGGTTGAGGAAGATGCCGAACACGCCAATGGTGAAGAGGATGGCGGCGACGGTGAGAAAATGTCCGAGCGTGATGTCCATCGTCAGATCCCCTGCCCCGGCTTGACCTGGCGCACTTCGATGGCGCTCGCCGGGTTGCGCGCGACCTGATCGGCGACGTTCGGGCGCTAGACGCCCTCCTTGTGGCGCAGCGTCAGCACGATGGCGCCGATCAGGGCGACGAGCAGCACCAGGCCC
>CAZOBN010000101.1:0-11655 GCA_964577835.1 uncultured Rhizobiaceae bacterium | reverse complement strand
GGTGTCGATCAGGCGGCGCAGCTCGGAGCGGTTTTCGCCGGGCACCTGCTGGCAGGCGGCCGCGCCCTTGTGCGTGCCGAAGTTGTCCTTGCGGGCCTCCTCGGCGGGGGCCAGGAAGATGCCCCAGCGGTATTCCGGCATCTTGACGTAGTCGAAGTGGGCCCAGCCCGAGGGCTCGACGCTCACCGCGGTGCGCAGGTAGACGTCATGCTTGAGCGCGTTGAAGGGGCCGAGCTCCTTCCACCAGTTGAGGAACCCGGGCTGCCAGGATTCGAGCGCGCGCTGCAGGCGCGGATCCTCGTCGAGGTTGACGTTGTTCGGAATCTTGTCGCTGTAATTGATGCCTACCATTGCTCTCTCCCAAATCTGTCTTCGTGATCCGATGTGCTCGCGTGGCAACCCTGCCGCGCCATGGTGCTTATCGAACCGTCAACTCGCTGAGTGGTCTCCGCTCATCCTCAATCCGCCGCGTCCGCTTTCCTTTGTTCGTCATGGCCCGGCTCGACCGGGCCCATCCACTCTTTCCGCTCGTCACCCTCGGGCTTTCCAGATCGTCACCCTCGGGCTCGACCCGAGGGTCCATTGGTCGTCTGCAAGCGCTCGAGCGTCTGCTTCTTTCCATGGATGCTCGGGTCAAGCCCGAGCATGACGAAAAAACAAAATAGCCCGGCCTTTCTCTTTCTCTCCTCGTCATGGCCCGGCTCGACCGGGCCATCTCTCTCAGCGTCATACTGGAACCGTACGTGCGCCCCGCTGGCCAAAGATGGCCCGGTCGAGTCCGAGCATGACGAAAAAGGAAAAGCGGCTCGTCACGCCTGCACGCACCTCGTTCCTTCCCCTCCCCCTCCCCCTCGATGGGGGAGGACGGGTGGGGGTGACTCATCCGCCCCCCACCCCAACCCTCCCCCACTCCGGGGGGGAGGGAGTTTTCAGTCACACCCGGTTGTCGTCGAAGTTGGCGCGCTTGCCGGTGCCGAACAGCTTGAGCGCGCCTTCCGCGCCGACCGCGTTGGGGCGCTGGAAGATCCAGTTCTGCCAGGCCGACAGGCGGCCGAAGATCTTGGTCTCCAGGGTCTCCGGGCCGGCGAAGCGCAGGCTCGCCTCCATGCCGGTGAGGGCGTCGGGCGACAGCGCCGAGCGTTCCTCGATGGCGATGCGCACCTCGTCTTCCCAATCGATGTCGTCGGGCGCGAAGGTGACGAGGCCGAGCTTCTCCGCCTCTTCCGCGTCGATGTCCGTGCCGATCTTGCCCTTAAGCGCGTCGACCGCGCCCTTCTCGCCGAGGAAACGGGTCTGCAGGCGGGTCAAGCCGTTGCCCATCGGATAGGGTCCGAAGTTCATCGGCGTCAGGCGGATCTTGCCGGCCGGCCGGTTGTCGCCCTTGAACACGCCGTTGAGCATGAAGGAGCGGTCGGCGGTGAACAGCAGCTCGGCGAGCGTGCCGGTGAAGCAACTGCCCTGCTCGACCTGGGCGATCACCGTGCGCGACGACACGTCGATGCGCTTGAGCGTGCGCTTCAGATAGAGCGTGATCTCGCGCACCAGCCAGTTGTTGGCGTTGGCGGCGAGCACCTTGTCGGCCTTCTCCACCAGGTCCGCGTCGCCCGAGGTCTTGAACACCCAGATGCCGAGGTTCGGCTCGTTGGTGCGCAGATGGAGGATGAGATCGTCGAGCTCGCGCGCCACGGCGAGCGGCCAGAACTTGACGCCGGCAGCCTGGATCGCGTCGGGCGTGCTCTCCACGTCCTTCTGCGGCGCGCGCACGGCGATCTCGACCGCCTTGTTCTTGCGGTCGAGCTTGGCGCTGACGTTGTCGTAAGCGATGGTGTCGCCGGAAATCTCGCGCTTGAGCTCGGTGAGCGGGATGCCCTTGGCCGTCTTCGGCCGGTCGGTCTTGGCGGCGAATTCCTGGGCGCGCTGCTTGACGGTCTCGACCATCTTGGAGCGCGGCACGATCTCGTCGACCAGCTTCCAGTTGACCGCGCGGGCGCCGCGGATGCCCTCGGTGAGCGTGCAGAAGAAATCGGCGTGGTCGCGCCGCACCATGCGCTTGTCGACCACGCGGGTCAGCCCGCCGGTGCCGGGCAGCACCGCGAGCAGCGGCACCTCGGGCAGCGAGACGGCGGAGGCGTTGTCGTCGACCAGCATGATATGCTCGGCGGCGAGCGCGAGCTCGTAGCCGCCGCCGGCCGCGGTGCCGTTGACCGCGCAGATGTAGGTCTGCTTCGAGAAGTTGCTGGCATCCTCGATGCCGTTGCGCGTCTCGTTGGTGAATTTGCAGAAGTTGACCTTCTCGCCGTGGGCCGAGAGGCCGAGCATCTTGATGTTGGCGCCGGCGCAGAACACGTTGTCCTTCGCCGAGGTGAGGATCACCGCGCCGATCTCCGGATGCTCGAAGCGCAGGCGCTGGATCGCGTCATACAATTCGATGTCGACGCCGAGATCGTAGGAATTGAGCTTGAGGGCATAGCCGGGCTTCAGCCCGCCATCCTCCTTCACATCCATGGCGATGGTCGCCACCGCGCCATCGAAGCTCAGCTTCCAATGTTTGTAGCGCTCGGGATGGGTTCTGAAGTCGATCATCGGGTCTCCACCTGTTCACTTGCTTTTGTGTTGTTGGCGGCGCCCCCTCGCAGGCCGTCGCCGACTGCATGCTCGCTCTCTCGTGTGTCCCGCTCGGGCTTGGCGACTCTGGGCCTCGGCCGGCCCCGCGTCCATGGGCAAAAAGCGGAAACACATAAACCGGTACTGGAATACCTCTTTACAAGCTAAGCCCGCGGGGCCATGGTGTCAAGGGTCGCGACGATGGCCCCTCCCCGGACGGGATACCCGATCGATGGCTGCTCGAAACACCGCGCGAAAACAGAGACTTAGAGACGTTCCGGCGAAGATCCGCGAGGCCGAGCCGGTCGATATGGAGGCGGTCGGCGCGCTCGATGCGCGCATCACCGGCCTGTCCAAGCCCGACTATTGGCGCAAGGCCTATACGCGCTACGGCACGCGGCCGAAGCGCTACTTCCTGGTCGCCGAGCGCGACGGCCAGGTCATCGGCTTCATCATCGGCGAGGAGCGCGCCTGGGAATTCGGCTCGCCGCCCTGCGGCTGGGTCTTCGCCCTCGGCGTCGATCCCGACAGCCGCGAGGGCGGCATCGGCTCGCAACTGTTCGCCGCGCTGATCGCGCGCCTGAAGGCGAGCGGCGTTTCCACCGTGCGCACCATGCTGGCGCGCGACGACGCGCTCAACATGGCCTTCTTCCGCAGCCAGGGCATGATGGGCGGCTCCTTCATCCAGCTCGAAATGCCGATCGGCGAGGATGGCGCGTGAGCCATGACGAGTGTCGCCCGCCTGCCCTCCCATTCGAGCGCCCCTCCTCATGCGTCATGGCACGGCTCGACCGGGCCATCTCTCGACGAGGAAAAAGGACTGACGGCTGAACCGATGACGGCGAATGTGCAACGAAGCTACAAACTGGATGAGATGGCCCGATCAAGTCGGGCCATGACGAAAATAACGGAATCGTCATCCTCGGGCTTGACCCGAAGGTCCATCGGTTACCGGCACGCGCTTCAGCGCCGGCGCAGTTCCATGGATGCTCGGATCAAGTCCGAGCATGACGAAGAAGAGAATGTGACGAATTCGAATGCGCTTCACGTGGCACCATGAAGCTGCAGAAGCAGACACTGATCGCGCTGCTCGCCACGCTCGAACTGGCGCGCGATCCGTCGCGCACGCTGTCGGCCGGCGAGATCGCCGATCAGTTCGGCATCTCGGTCAACCATCTCGCCAAGGTGCTGCGCGATCTCGGGCGCGCCGGCCTGGTCGAGGCGGTGCGCGGCGTCGGCGGCGGCTACCGCTTCTCGGGCAACGCCAAACGCACCTCGCTCTACGACGTCATCCACCTGTTCGGCGATATCGCCGGCGATGCGGGCGACATCACCGGCCCGTCCGCTTCGACCGACATCGGCCAGGGCCTGGCCAGCGTGCTGCGCGAGATCGACGAGATCGCCATCGCCACCTTCAAATCGATCAGCCTCGCGACCCTGCTCAAGTCGCTGGAGCGCACCGCCGCGCGCGAACGCGACAAACCCACCGCGCCGCCCCTCGCCACGCGCTGACGCCGCGCGCCGTCTTCGACCTCGATTCTTCTTTCATCGTCATGGCCCGACTCGATCGGGCCATCCCATGCAGAGAGAGAGAGAGAGAGAGAGAGAGACCGCGCCGGCATCGAAAAAGATCGTCATGCCGGGCTTGACCCGGCATCCATTGAACATCGCGAGCGCTCGCGAAACGGCAAACGACCAATGAACCCCGCATGTCATGCGAATGCGTGCAAAGCACGACGTGCGGGGTGACGGTGGGTGGGGATGCACAGAGTGTTGCGACGCCTCGCTGAGATGGCCCGGTCGAGCCCACTACTGTCCGGTAGAGATTTTTCTGAGTCGCGGCAATGCGTTAGGTTGCTTCACGAATCGCACGATTCCTGGCACTCGAGACATGAGACTGACATTTTGAATCAAATGAATCACTTAGGTGCGCCTACCGGACAGTAGTGGGTCGAGCCATGACGTGATGGATAAACAGCCGTCGCGCGGCACGTAGCGACATGGCGAGTATCTAATGCCAAAACCCGTCCGGGTCGACCGCGCGCAGCGCGGCGAGTTCGTCGGCGGTGGGCGGCGGCGTTTCGGTCAGGCCGGGATGCAGGGCGAGATCCCATCCGGTCTTCGCCGGCAGCTCGCGGATATCGACGCCGGGATGAATTTCGGCGAGATGCAGCTCACGGTCGGGGCCGAACGGCCGCAAAATCGCGCAATCGGTGATCACCGCCGCCGGTCCGCCGGACAGGCCCGCGCGCTCGCGCGAGTCGCCGCCATCGAGATAACCGGGAGACGTGACGAAGCCGACGCGCTCGACCAGCCGGCGCCTGTCGTGCTTGACGATGACCGCGAGGCGCTTGGCGGTGGCCGCGATGTCGGCGGCGCCGCCGGAGCCCGGCAGCTTCACGGTCGGATGCGCGGGATCGCCGATGTAGGAGGTATTGATGTTGCCGAAGCGGTCGATCTCGGCGCCGCCGATGAAGCCGATGTCGACGCGGCCCTGCTGCAACTGGCCCATGACCTGCAGGAGGCCCGTCGCCCACACCGCGCCCTGCTGGTTGTGGGGATCGCCCATGGTGTAGATCATGCCGGCGGCCGGCGCCTCGCGCACCAGCCCGCATTCGAACACGCCGACGGCGTTCGGCGCGTGAGTCAGGCGCGCGACGCCGAACGCGACGATCGGCAGGCGCATGCCGACGAACACCACGTCGCCGTCGGCGATCTCGCGCGCCGCCGACACGATCATCATCTGTTGCGGGGAAAAGGTCATGGGCGATGACTCGATGTGCGTGAAACGGAAAGCTGCTGTTTTAAATCGTCATGGCACGACTTGATCGGACCATCTCATGCCAATAGTAAAAACCGTCACCCCGCACGTCGTGCTTTGCACGCATTCGCATGACATGCGGGGTCCATTGGAAACGGATCGGCGCACGAGACATCGCATGGACCCTCGGGTCAAGCCCGAGGGTGACGATTGGTTGTGAAGCCGGCGTCGTGCACTTCTCCATGAGATGGCCCGGTGTCATGCGAATGCGTGCCTACGCACGCGGTCGGGCCATGGCGAAAAAGACAGGACGAAGCGAACGGGACAAAAGTTGGGATGCTGCGCTCCCGCCCCCGCGTCACTTCCCGGTGAACTGGATGGCGCCGTCGGGCAGCAGGTAGAGCACGTAGGCGTCGCCGCCTTCCACCGTGGGCCAGTGGTCGGAGCCCGGCGGGTCGACGTACCAGCCGCGCGGGAAGCCGTCGAACTTCGGGTTGCCGCTGATCGGCATGATCATGCCGATCTCGCCGTTCGGGTGCACATGGTGCGGGCCCTTGACGTTGTTCATGCGCACCACGTCGACCGAGAACTTGCCGCACGACCCGCCCTGCTTGACGATGCGGCCGAACTTGATGCCGCCGTGCTCGCGCGCGCAGACCCAGCCGCCGGCCTCGCCGTCCTTGCACAGATCCTCGACGCTTTTGAACACCGCGCCGGCGGCGGGATAGGTCTCGTTGAGGAACTTGGCCAGGGACTCGTCCACCGGCTTGCCGGCGATGGCCTTGGCGATGCCGCCCATGATTTCCTCGAATCGTGCCTGACTCATGATGCTCCCTCGAAATGCTCTCGACTGGCCTGACCGTGATGGCGGCGATTATAGAGGAGCGGCGGGGCGCGGGAAGCCCCGAAGGTGGGCGGTTCGAGCGCGCGCACTTTCCGACTCCCTCTCCCCTTGCGGGAGAGGGTCGGGGTGAGGGGTACGCCTGGCCCCCCACCCGCTCGCTTCGCTCGCACCCTCCCCCACAAGGGTGGAGGGTTGGCCGCTCTCGATGGCAACGCGCTTGTCAGCCCCTCACCAGGGTCGATATGGTGGCGCGTGTTGCGTCTTTAGTTACATGCAGGCTTCTGAGCAACACCAACCCGGGCGGCCGAACGAGCCTGGGACACATCACGCGTCAGCAGAGCAACTGTGGGGACCGATGAACAGCAATAACGGCCAGAGCAATGGCCAAACCAATAGCAAGAACGGCAACGTGGTGACCCTGACCATGCAGGACGGCGTCGCCGTCGTGACGGTCAGCAACCCGCCGGTCAATGCGATTTCCCAAGGCGTGCGTCAGGGCCTGATCGACGCGGTGACGCTGATCGGCGCCGACCCGAAGGTCCAGGCCGCCGTGGTGATCGGCGCCGGATCCGTGTTCATCGCCGGGGCCGACGTGCGCGAATTCGGCAAGCCGCCGCTGCCGCCCTTCCTGCCCGACGTCATCGCCGCCCTGGAAGCCTCGAACAAGCCGGTGGTCGCCGCGATCCATGGCGTGGCGCTCGGCGGCGGGCTGGAGATCGCGCTCGGCTGCCACTTCCGCATCGCCGACGCACCCGCCAAGCTCGGTTTCCCCGAGGTCAGCCTCGGCATCATCCCGGGCGCCGGCGGCACCCAGCGCCTGCCGCGCCTCGCCGGGCTCGAGGCCGCCGTCGACCTGGTGACCAGCGGACGGCAGATCGGCGCCAAGGAAGCGAAAGAACTCCGGATCGTCGATGCGATTGTGGAAAAAGGCGGCGCGGAGGGCGGGCTGCTGCCCGCGGCGGTCGCCTTCGCGAAATCCAAGGTGGGCGCGACGCTGCCGCGCATTTCCACCATGTCCGTCGCGCCGCCGCCGGCCGCCGACTTTTTCGAGACGCAAAAGGCCAAGATTTCGCGCGCCGCGCGCGGCCAGGATTCGCCCGTGCGCGCGCTGGAGGCGGTCAAGGCCGCGGCCGAACTGCCCTATGCGGAAGGGCTCAAGCGCGAGCGCGAGATCTTCACCGAGCTGCGCGGCTCCGACCAGGCCAAGGCGCTGCGCCATGTCTTCTTCGCCGAGCGCGCGGTTTCGAAAGTGCCGGGCCTCGACAATGCGGTGCCGCGCCCGATCAAGCGCATCGCCGTGGTCGGCGGCGGCACCATGGGCGCCGGCATCGCCGTCGCCGCGCTGCGCTCGGGCTACGAGGTCACCATGATCGAGGCCGACAAGGAGGCGGTGGCGCGCGGCCGTGCCAATGTCGAGAAGAACCTCGACGGATTCGTGCAACGCGGCCGTCTTACCGCGGAGGGCAAGGCCGAGCATCTCGGCCGCTTCGAGGCGACCACCGACTACGGGATGGCCACCGATCTCGATCTCGCCATCGAGGCGGTGTTCGAGGACATGACGGTCAAGCAGCAGGTCTTCAAGCAGCTCGACGACAACATGCGCGACGGCGCGGTGCTCGCCACCAACACGTCCTACCTCGACATCGACCAGATCGCCGCGGCGACGCGCCGGCCGCGCGACGTCATCGGCCTGCACTTCTTCTCGCCCGCCCATATCATGCGCCTGCTCGAGATCGTCGAGGCGGACAAGACCGGCGACGACGTGATCGCCACCGGCCTCGAGCTCGCCAAGAAGCTCGGCAAGATCGGCGTGCTGTCCGGCGTGTGCGACGGATTCATCGGCAACCGGATTCTCGCCAAGACGCGCAAGCAGGCCGACTACCTGGTCGAGGACGGCGCCATGCCGTGGGACGTGGACAAGGCAATCGAGGCGTTCGGCATGGCCATGGGCCCGTTCCGCGTCATGGATCTCGCCGGGCTCGACATCGCCTGGGCGGCGCGCAAGCGCCAGGCGGCGACGCGCGATCCCAAGGAGCGCTACGTGCATATCGCCGACCGCCTGTGCGAGCAGGGCTGGTTCGGCCAGAAGACCGGGCGCGGCTGGTATGTGTATGAGAACGGCAAGGCGTCGGGCAATCCAGTGGGGCCCAACCCGGACGTGGAAAAGATCGTGCTCGAGGAATCGGCCAAGAAGGGCATCGCGCGACGCAAGGTGCCGCCTGAGGAAATTCAGAGCCGCATCCTGCACGCCATGATCAACGAGGGCGCGCGCATCCTCGACGAAAAGATCGCGCGCCGGCCGCTCGACATCGACATGGTCGAGATCCACGGCTACGGCTTCCCGCGCTGGCGCGGCGGCCCGATGTGCCAGGCCGACATCGTCGGCCTGCCCAAGGCGCTCGACACCATCCGCGGCTACGCCCAGGAGGACCCGTTGTTCTGGGAGCCCTCGGCCCTGCTGGAAAAGCTGGTGGCGGACGGCAAGACCTTCGGCGACCTCAATGGCTGAGGGCCGCCGCGAAACCGATGGTGGTGACCGCGCCCCCACCCCGCCCTCCCCCGCAAGGGGGGAGGGAGCGTCAACCTGCAAGCGTCGGTAATTGAGAAAAGCGACCCCGCCCTCCCCCGCAAGGGGGGAGGGAACGTCAAGCAGAGGCCACGGTGTCGATTTCCCTCCCCCTCGACGGGGGTCAGGGTGGGGGTGAATGAGGGCTGAGATGCGGGGGTGAATGAGGGCTGAGATGAAGACAACCAACACTGGCGCGCCCGAGCCGCTCGTCCATGTAGAGATGGCGTCCGACCACGTAGCGCTGTTGACTCTGAACATGCCGAAGATCCGCAACGCGCTGACCGCGGAGATGCGCAACCAACTGCGCGCGGCCCTGGCGAAGCTCGCGGCCGACGAGTCCGTTCACGCGCTGGTCATCGCCGGAGCGGAGGGCAATTTCTGCGCCGGCGGCGACGTGCGCACCATGGGCGAGACCGACGCGGGCAAGATCCGCGCGCGCATGACCGAGGTGGCCGAGACCGCCGAGGCCGTCGCGCGCTTTCCCAAGCCGGTGATCGCCGCCGTGGCGGGCCACGCGGCCGGCGCCGGCGTCAGCCTCGCCTGCCTGTGCGACATGATCGTCGCCGAGGAGCCGGCGCAGTTCACCTTCTCCTTCCTGCGCCTGGCGCTCGGACCCGATTGGGGATTGTCGTGGAGCCTGCCGCGCCGGGTCGGCCCCACGCGGGCGCGTGGACTCATCCTGTCGCGCGGCGCGATCGACGCGCAAGAAGCGCAGCGCATCGGCCTGGTGGATCGATTGGCGCCAGCGGGATCGGCACGCGATCGGGCGGTGGCGGCAGCGCGGGAGATGTGCAACGGCCCGCGCGAAGCGAGCGCGTCGGTGAAGACCATGCTGTCGGATCTCGACGGCCTGCGCGCGGCGCTCGCCGCGGAAACGGCGATGCAGCTCGCCCGCTTCCCCGCCTGGGAGCACCAGGAAGGCGCCGCCGCCTTCCGCGAAAAACGCGCGCCGGATTACACGAAGACGCGCTGAGGCGACACGCTCAGTCGCATAATGAGGGTGCTTTTAAATTGTCACCCCCGGGCTTGACCCGGCATCCATTGAAAAGCGCAAGCGCTCGAGCGCGTGAAGGCGGCCATTGGCCCCTCGGGTGTCCTGCGAATGCGTGCCTGCGCACCGCGGCCCGAGGATGACGGTGGGAAATCGGCGACGCCTTTCTCGTCATGGCACGGCTCGACCGGGCCATCTCAGGCCGGCATGCGCGGTTGCCGGTTTCAGATGCTCGCTTGAGGAAGATGGCCCGATTGAATCGGGCCATGACGGAATGGGTCATAGGATGTGGCGCAGACGAGGCTTTAGAGAAAATCGTCACCCTCTGGCTTGACCAGAGGGTCCATTGGACGCCGCCGCATCGCATGGATTCTTCGGGTGTCATGCGAATGCGTGCCTGCGCACCGCGGCCCGAGGGTGACGGTGGGAAATCGGCGACGCCTTTCTCGTCATGGCACGGCTCGACCGGGCCATCTCCCGCGGATGTGCACGGTTGCCGGAGTCAGACGCTCGCAGGAGAAAGATGGCCCGGTCGAGCCGTGCCATGACGTTCTAGAACGTCGAAGACCATGACGTTCGAGAACGCCGAAGGCCATGACGTTCGAGAACGCCGAAGGCCATGACGTTCGAGAACGCCGAAGGCGATGACGGTTTTTATGACGCTAGAATCGGTGTATTGAAACTATACCGATGTTTCTCCCACCCTGCCGTTTGCGTCACACATTCCGTCGCGTTTTCGGGCTGCAATCGTTTGAAGCGAAAGCAGCCTAGGCCGGTTCCGTTCCCGTCCCACCGCGCGTGTCGACGGGATAGCGGACCGGCCCTTCGCAGGCCGAACAGTTGGGTGCCTCCCCGTCTTCCCTTCGGAATCCGCCGTTCGGTCCGCCCTGGGCCGGTCACCGTACAGTTCCCCAAGACCGTTCCACGCATTGTCACGAGTTTGACTCTCGTGACAGCTCGTCCGTTTCGAGATTTGTCATGAGTCATCCGTTGCCGCGTATCGCGCCGTCACCGTCCAAAGGGCCGCCGATGAATTTGCTTCCCCGCGTCACCGAGACCACCCGTGAGCGTGTGACTCAGGAGTTCGATAATCTCGGGCCCGAGCTCTGCCTGGCGCGGATTTCCGGCGAGATGGAGCGCAGCAATCCGGAGCTGCTCGACATGGCGCGCCGCTGCGCCCGCGACGTGACGCCGGAAGGCACCGACCCGGAGAAGATCCTGGTCGGCTTCGCCATGTTCTATCGCCTGCTGCTCGCGCAGGGCGACGCATCCCAAGCGCCGATGGACGACCCGGCGCAGGCCACCGATCCCGGCGCGGGCACGGCCGGCGCGGCCGGCGGGAGCGAGACCGGGGACATCGAGACGGGAAACATCGAGACGGGAAACATCGAGACGGGGAACATCGAGACGGGGAACATCGAGACGGGGGGCCCCTCCGACGCGGATCCGGCCGCCGGGCGCGACGACCGCATGCGCCTCCATCCGCTGCCCCAGGTCACGCCGGAGGTGCGCGACGCGCTGGTGCAGCGGATCGACGACCAGAGTCCCGAGGTCTTCACCGTCGCCGCGCTCGAGGATCTCGATTTCCACAACCCGCAGCTCCTCCACATGGCGCACAACTTCGCCATGCGCTTCATGGACTATCTCGGGATCATGCAGGGCTTCGCGCTGCTCTATATGGCGCTCACGCTGCAGGCGGACGCGGATCGCGAGGGGATGCAGTAAGCGGGCGCGCGCCGTCGTTTTTCTGAATCGTCATGGCCCGGTCAAGCTCACGGCTGTCCGGTTCAGCATCCGGGTTTCCCAGGGAAACGCCGACAGGATGATATTCGATGGTGGGTACGCGGAGGACGGACACCGGTCGTCACCGTCGCAAGCGACGGCTC
>CAZOBN010000100.1:0-11683 GCA_964577835.1 uncultured Rhizobiaceae bacterium | reverse complement strand
CCCGCGTGTTTCACGCGCGCGAGCAGTGCCTCCAGCTCCACCTCGTCGAGTTCGCCGATGCGTTCGGCCAGCGTGTTGGCGAGTTCGGTGGCCCTCGGCGACAGGCCGGCGGTATCGATGATGGCGCGCGGATGGGAGATGCGGGCGAGGCGCTCCAGCTCGTCCGCCTCTTCCCAGATGATGTGAAAGAAGGTGCAGATCTGGCGCACCAGGATCGGACTCGGCCGGCCGCGTTTGCCGTGCTCGAGCGCCGAGAGGAAGGCGGCGGAGATTTGCAGCCCTTCGGCCATCTGCTTGAGCGTGATGCCGCGCGCCGCGCGCATGTCGCGCAGCTTGGCGCCGAACGGCGTCATGGTATGGGCCGCTTGCGGGTGAGGCGCTTCGGCGCCGGCGCATCCTTCGCGGTGGGCGATGCCGCGCGCTCGCGCCGCAGCAGCACGTAGAGCGCGCCGTCGCCGCCGTCCTTCGGCTGGGCATGGCGCAGCGCCACGATGTCGCGGCGCAGGGACGGCTCGTTGAGCCAGCGCGGCACCGCCTTGCGCAGCACGCCGGTCTCGCCCCCGATCTTGTTGTATGGCGGCTTGAAGCCCTTGCCGGTGATGATCAGCACGCAGCGTTTGCCGGCCACGGCCGAGCGGCGGATGAAACCGGCGAGCCGCGCGTGCGCTTCGTCCTGGGTGAGCCCATGGAGATCGAGCCGCGCCTCGATCGCGAGCTGTCCGCGGCCGAGCCGCTGCGCCGTGCGCTTGTCGACGCCGGCGGTGACGCCCAGCAACAGCTCGGGCAGGGGCGGCTTGGCGGGCGGCTCAGCTTTGGGCGCGGCGCGCGGTTTGGGCGCGATGTCGGCGGCGGTGGGCGTGACGGCGGGCGGGGGCGACGGTTTCGCCGCCGGCCGGCGCCGCGATTTCAGCGGCTTGATGCTCTCGGCGACCTTGTGCCACAGGACATCGTCGCTGTCGGCAGACGGCGCGGTTTTGGCGGGGCTCCTGGCCTTGCCGGATTTCGTGTCGCCACCCCCTTTGGCCATATCCTGTTCCTCGACGCGTCAGCTGGTCGGCTGTTTCAGCACGCGCTCGGCCGCCGGCAGCGGCAGCAGAATATAGTATTCGCCGCGATTGCGCATGGCGCCGGCCCGTTCGGCGGCCCGCTCGCCCCAGCCCCAGAACACGTCGCCGCGCACCGGCCCGCGGATGGCGCCGCCGGTATCCTGGGCGATCAACAGCCGGCGCAGGCGCGGCGCGCTCTTGTCGTCGGGATTGCCGGAATCGAGCCACACCGGCACGCCGAGCGGAACGAACTTGCGGTCGACCGCCAGACTGCGCCCGGGGGTGAGCGGCACGCTCTGCGCGCCGAGCGGACCTTCATCGGTCTTGGCGCCCGGGATCTCGCGGAAGAAGACATAGGAGCGGTTGGCATTCATCAGCGCGTCCGCCTCGCCGGGGTTGGCCTTGAGCCAGGCGCGCAGGGACTGCATGGAGACCTGATCGGTCGTCATGACGCCGCGCTTGACCAGCTCGCGCCCGATCGCGGTGTAGATATGGCCGTTCTTGTTGGCATAGCCGACGCGCACCACGCTGCCGTCGTCGAGCGTGACGCGGCCGGAGCCCTGAATGTGGAGGAAGAAGGCGTCGACCGGGTCGTCGACCCAGATCAGCTCGAGGCCGCGCTCTTTCAGCGCACCCTTCTCGATGGCGATGCGGTCGTCATAGGGCTTGAGCTTGCCCTGCATCACCTTGCCGGCGATGGTGCGGCCGGCGAATTCGGGGCTGAAGTCCGAGAGGTCGACCGAGACGAGGTCCGGCGGCGTGCGGTAGAGCGGCGTGGCGTAGGTGTCGGATCGCTCCCGGGCGCCGCGTAGCTCGGCTTCGTAGTAGCCGGTGAACAAGCCGGCCGTGTCGCGGTTGTTGGCGGCGCGGAACGGCCGGAACTGGCTTTCGAAGAAGCGGCGCGCGGCGATGCCGTCGTCCGCCGGGACCTGGGCGGCGGCGGCGCAGGCGGCGCGCCACTCGCCAAGGGTGCCGCCGATGCCGGGCGCGCCATTGGCGCCTTGAGCGGGATCGCCCGGGGTCGGCGGCAGACGCGTATCGTCGGGTTGTTTCGCGAAGCGGGCGCAGGTGCGCAACAGGGCGGGCAGCGCGGCGGCATGGTCGTCGTCGCTCCAGCCGGGCAGGTCGGCATAGCCGACGGGCTTGAGCACCAGCTTGTCGGGCGCCGGCGGGCGCGGCACGCAGGTTGTCAGGCTGGCGAGGAGGGCGGCGGAAAGGCACAGACGAGCGAGGCCCCAGGAAATGCGACGGGGCGGGGCCGTGAACCGTGCCATCCCGTGTTCAGTTCGGCGCGTCGGTCGCGACAAGGATCCAGTTCGGGTCGTCGGACCGGGTATTGCGCGCATAGGTCCAGATGTCGGTCGCCTCGGCGATGCGGTCCGGATTGCCCTCGATCACCTTGCCCTCGGCATCGCGGGTGGCATTGATCTGTTCGCTGACATACTTCACCGTCACGAGCGCCACCGGGCCTTCCATGCGGGCCTCGACGATCTCGGCGGATTTGATGCGCACCAGCGTGGTCTCATGCTTTTGACCGGCGGCCTCGCGCGCTTCGATCGCCGCTTCGAAGTTGCCGTAGACCTCGTCATTGAGAAGCGGGCGCAGCTTGTCGCGCTCGCCGGCCGCGAAAGCCGTCACGATATATTCGAACGCGGCGCGGGCGCCTTTCTCGAACGTCAGTTCGTCGAAGGCGGGGTCGGCGAGCTTGATCTGGGTCAGGGCGCCGGCCAGCGGCGAACCCGAAGGCGCGGTGTCGGCACGCCGCGGCAGTTGGACCACTTCGCCACGCTGGGCAACCTCGGCCGGCGCCTCGGCCTCGCTCGGAACTTTGGGTCCGGGTTGCGGCTTGGCAAAGGGATCGTGACGCCGCTCATTTCCGGTGCGCCGGCCCAGCACGCTGCGCAGGCGCAGGATGATGAACGCCGCGACCAACGCGAAAAAGATGATGTCGACGAATTGAAAGCCGCTGCCCATATGAGTTCCGGAGAGTCCGGTTTACCTTTGTTTGGCGGGGAACCCCCGCGTTGAATGCCGTATGACGGCAAAGCTAGCACGCGGAGGGGCAAAAAACAGCCCTTGCCCGATCTTCCATGCTACTTAAGCAAGCCAATCCGCACAAACAAGCCGAAATTATGCCGATCTTAATCCTGTTCCTGCTGATCCCGATCCTCGAGATCTGGCTTTTCGTGAAAGTCGGCGAGGTGATCGGGGCGTGGCCCACGGTCGCTCTCGTGGTGGCGATGGCGCTCGCCGGTGCCGCCCTGGTCCGCATTCAGGGGCTCGCGGTCCTGGACCGCGCGCGCGCCACCCTGGCCGCCGGAGAGTTCCCGAGCGCCGAACTGCTGGATGGCCTGTTCGTGCTGCTGGCCGGCTTCCTGCTGATCGTGCCCGGATTTCTGACCGACGCGCTTGGTATTCTCCTGTTCATTCCGGCGTTGCGCCGCCGCCTCGGCGCGTCGATCTGGGGCTGGATCAGCCACCGGCCGAACATCATCATCCACCGCGGCGGTCGTGTGATGGAAGGAACCTATCGCGAGGTCGATCCCGGCGATCCTCCGCCGGATCGCCCCATGGGTCCGCCGCCCGGTCGTCTCGATCGTCCGAACCATCGCTAGGTTCCGCCGAGGGGGCGGTTGCGCCGGCGCCTCTCTTCATGCTAGCGACTCCCTCCCCAATCCGGCGCAAACGAAAGGCCTTGCTGATGTCCGACGCTTCTTCCGCCACCCCGCCCACGCCGCCGACAGGGGGTCAGCCCCAGGGCCCGGCCCTGCACACCATGGCGCAATACATGAAGGATTTTTCCTTCGAGAACCCGTCGCCCATCGAATCGCTGAGCTCGCCGCAGAACAATTCCAACATCAATGTCACCGTGTCGGTCGACACGGCCCATGTGCGCGACAATGTCCATGAGGTGACGCTCGGCATCCGGGTGCAGGCGACGGCGGCGGAGAAGACCCTGTTCCTGGTCGAAGCGAGCTATTGCGGCCTATTCGCCCTGGTCAGTATCCCGCAGGAGAATCACGGCGCCATTCTGCGCATCCATTGCCCATCGCTGCTCTTCCCGTTCCTGCGCCAGATCGTCGCCGACGCGGTGCGCAACGGCGGCTTCCCGCCGCTCTATCTCAACATGGTCGATTTCGCGGCGATCCATCAGCAGCAGATGCAGGCCGGCAGCGAGGGCCAGGCGAGCGGCAACGTTTCCGTCCCGGGTTAAGCCAGACGGTTATGGAGGGCTTACGGGGCCGAAACGGTCCCGCCCTCAAGCCGACCACAGCGGTTCCTTCAGCTTCGTCAGGAAGGCGGCGTGGGCCGCGAGTTCGTCGGCGGTCGGCTCGTGCGGCCGCGGCGGACGCGCCCGCGTGTCGCGCCCCGGCACGACCAGCAGCGGACTGCCGCTGACCAGGTCGGCGGACGCGGCGAGACCCAGGCCGTGCTGGCGGCCGCCCTGCAATTCGAGATAGACCACCGCGAGCAATTCAGCGTCGAGCCGCGCGCCATGCACGGTGCGCGCCGAGTTGTCGACATTGAAGCGCTTGCACAGGGCATCGAGCGACACCGCCGAGCCGGGGAATTTCTGGCGCGCCATCGTCACCGTGTCGATGATCTGGCAGCTCACCTTGGGGCGGCCGCAACGCTCGAGCTCCGCGTTGACGAACTTGCAGTCGAACTCGGCATTGTGCGCGATAAGCGGCGAGTCGCCCAAGAAGGCGAGAAATTCGTCGACGATCTCGGCGAACAGCGGCTTGGTGCCGAGAAATTCCAGGCTCAGCTTATGCACCGCGTAGGCCTCGGCCGGAATATCCCGCTCGGGATTGACGTAGCGGTGGAAGAAGGCGCCGGACGGCACGCTGTTGATCAGCTCGATGCAGGCGATCTCCACCAGGCGGTGACCGGCGACGGGATCGAGGCCGGTGGTTTCGGTATCGAGCACGATTTCGCGCATCAGCGGATCCTTGCGGCGTGTCCGCGCCGGGCGCGGCGCGGCGGCGATTGCCGGAGAGAATCTACGATGGCTTTCAGGTTTTGCAAAGCGTCGCGGCGCGCGCCGCCGGTCTCGACGACGAAGTCGGCGCGCTTGCGTTTCTCTGAGTCGGGCAGTTGGCGCGCGGAGATGGCGGCGAGGCGCGTCGCGGTCATGCCCCGGCGCTTGAGCACGCGCGCCCTTTGAATCATCTTCGGCGCGCTGACCACGATCACCGCATCCATGTGCGTGTCGGCGCCGATTTCGTAGAGCAGCGGAATATCGATGGCGACCAGGGGTTTGCGCGCTGCGCGGGCGGTAGCGATGAACCGCCCTTGTTCCAGCGCGAACAGCGGATGCAGGATCGCCTCGAGGCGGGCGAGTGCCTTGTCGTCGTCGAACACGATGCCCGCCAGCTTGCCGCGATCGAGCCGGCCGCCGGTGACCGTGCCGGGAAAGGCTTTCTCGATGAGCGGGAGCGCGCGGCCGTGCGGCGCGGTCAATCGGTGCACCACGCGGTCCGCTTCGAGGACCGGCACGCCGAACTGGCGCAGGACGCGCGCCGCAGTGGATTTGCCCATGCCGATCGAGCCGGTGAGGCCGAGCACGATCACGGCGCCGCCTAGAGGCCCTGCGCCACCAGGGCGCGCAGTTCGTCGGTGATCTCCGGGTCGACGCCGAACCAGGCCTCGAAGCCGGGCTGCGCCTGGTGCAGCAGCATGCCGAGCCCATCGACCGGCACCAGGCCGCGGCGCCGGGCCTGGGCCAAGAGCGGCGTTTCCAGCGGGTTGTAGACGCAATCGAACACGGCCGCGCCGGGGCTCAAGCCGATCAGGTCGATGTCCAGGTCGGGCTGGCCGTGCATGCCCAGTGTCGTGGTGTTGACCACCAGGCCGGCGCCGCGCAGCGCGCCGTCGCGATTGATCCACGGCGTCACCTTGACCGGATCTCCGAAAGCGAGCGCCAAGGCTTCGGCACGGTCGAGCGTGCGATTGACCAGGCGGATTTCCGGCACGCCGGCGCTCTGGAGGGTGGCGACGATGGCGCGCGCAGCGCCGCCGGCGCCGACGACCACGGCAGGCCCGGCGCCGGGCTGCCACGCGGCGGCCGTGTCCTTGAGGTGATTGAGGAAGCCGATGCCATCGGTGTTGCGGCCCTCGAGCGCGCCGTCCTCACGCATGATCACCGTATTGACCGCGCCGATGCGGCGGGCCTGATGATCGGCGATGTCGACCACGGTCAGCGCCGCTTCTTTATGCGGCACAGTGACATTGACCCCGCGGAAACCGAGCCGCGACAGCACCCGCAGCGCCTGCGGAAAATGGGCGGGCTCGACCGGCAGCGGCACATAGGCCCCGTCGATGCCATATTTTTCCAGCCAATACCCGTGCAGGCGCGGCGACCGGGAATGCGCCACCGGCCATCCCATGACGCCCGCGAGCTTGGCTTCCCCCGACAGCATCTAGGCCCTCACCACCCCGTGGTTACGCAGAAAATCGAGCAGCGGCAGCAGCGGCAGCCCGAGGATCGTGAAGTAGTCGCCGTCGATCCGCGAGAACAGTTGCGCGCCCAACCCCTCGAGCTGATAGGCGCCGACCGAGTACAACACCGCGTCGCCCGCGCGATCGAGATAGTCATCGAGAAATTCCTCGGTGAAGGGCCGCATGGTGAGTCGCGCCCGCCCGACATGGTGCCATAGCCGCTGCCCATCGCGCAGGACGCAGACGCAACTGATGAGATCATGCGGCTTGCCGCGCAACTCGAGCAATTGCGCGCGCGTCTGGTCGCGGCCGTCGGGCTTGTCGAACCAGCGGCCCTGGCAATCGAGCACCTGGTCGGCGCCGATGACAAGCGCGCCGCCATGACGCGAGGATATCTTGCGGGCCTTCAACTCGGCGAGCGTCTCGGCGAGCTCGAGCGCGGTAGCGCCCGATGCGCGTATGCCGCGCTTGATTTCGTCCTCGTCCACATGGGCTGGATCGATGATGCAGTCGATGCCGGCACGGCTCAACATGTCGGCGCGCGCGCTGCTGGCGGAGGCGAGAATCACGGCCGGCGCGGGACGCCACGATGCGGTGCTGTCCGCCGCGCGCCGCCGCGCCGAGTCAGGATCAGCGGTAATCATCGTCGTCCGCCTGGACCGGCGCGCCATGGCCCAGGGCTTCATGGCGCCGGTCGAGCAGGGCCATGATGGCGGCCGCTGTTTCCTCGATCGAACGGCGCGTCACATCGATCACCGGCCAGCCATGGGCGACGAAATAGCGCTGCGCGGTGGCGACTTCCTTCTTCACCACCTCGAGGTCGATATAATCGGTCTCCTCTTTTTGGTGCAGCATGCGCAAGCGGTTGCGGCGGATCTGCACCAGCCGGTTGGGATCGGTGGTGAGGCCGACGATGAGCGGACCGCGCAGGCTTTCCAGGTGGGGCGGCACGGGCTGGCTCGGAATCAGCGGTATATTGGCCGCTTTGACGCCGTTGTTGGCGAGATAGATACTGGTCGGCGTCTTCGAGGTGCGCGACACGCCGACGAGAACCACGTCGGCTTCCTGCAGATCGCCATGGCCATCGTCATGGGCCATGGTGAAATCCATCGCCTCGATGCGATTGAAATAGCGTTTGTCCAACATATGCTGGCGTCCGGGTTGGCGTCGGCTCGATTGATTGAGATAGCCACCGAGTGCCGCGATCACCGGATCGAGCACCGAATAGTACGGCACGCCACGCTCGCGGCAGGCGTTTTCAAGCAGTAGGCGAATTTCGTCGTTCACCAAGGTATAAAGCACCATGCCGGGCTCGTCGTGAATGCCCTTGATAACTTCCTGCAGTTGACGCTGGTTGCGGATCAGCGGCCAGACATGTTCGATCGGCTCGACCTCCTCGAATTGCGCCAGGCAGGCCCGTGTGATGCTGCGGATGGTCTCTCCGGTGGCATCGGAGACGAGATGAAAATGACAGGTCTTCACAGCGGACGATATGGTGGCTGGCACAGGGAACCCGAGGTTGAGATGTATAGGGTGTGGATGAGGGGCATAACTAGGCGGTTACGCACAGTGGCCCTCCGCCTTGGGAGTCCTGACCCGATATTCGCACCCAACCATCGGCACATCGAACAATCTTTTCCCGCATTGTGAATCGAGAGCACAACATCGTTCATCCCGATCTTATCCACTTTATGCCCAGGATTGGAAATCCTCGAAAACTTGCTGCTCCCAGGCATATTCGCGCGCTATCCCGGGTTCGCCCACAGGACCTTGCCTGATCGGTAAACCTTACCGCCCTGTGGGGTATCGTCTTCGGGTATAGGCGTATCCTCGATTCACACAGGGGCAACTACTGCAACTACCTTTTAAGACTCTATAATAGATAGTAGAACCCGCTGGTATGGATCGCGCGAAAACCCAGACACCCATCGCCGGCGCGAGCCCAATACCGGCAAGCGCCAAGCCGCTCGTCAGAGCGCTGCGTGGCGAGCGTCAGGTCCGTCCGCCGTTTTGGCTGATGCGGCAGGCAGGCCGCTACTTGCCGGAATATCAGGCGGTGCGGGCACGCACCCGAACCTTCCTCGAATTCTGCTATTCGCCCGAGCTCGCCGCCGAGGTGACGCTGCAGCCGGTGCATCGCTTCGGTATGGACGGCGCGATCATCTTTTCGGATATCCTGGTGATCCCCGATGCGCTCGGCCAGGGCGTGGCCTTCGAAGCGGGACGTGGTCCGGTGCTGCGGGCGATCGAAACGATCGACGACCTCACGCCGTTCGAGGCGGACGATCTGCGCGAATATCTGGCACCGATCTACGAAGCCATCAAGCTGGTGCGCGGCGGGCTGGACAGCGAGACGGCGCTGATCGGATTTGCCGGCGCGCCGTGGACCGTGGCGGCCTACATGGTGGAAGGCAGCTCGAGCCAGACCTTCGAGCGGCTCAAGGGCATGGCCTACGGCCGGCCGGAGGATTTTGCCAAACTGATCGATCTGCTGGTCGAGGCGATCGCCGTCCATCTCATCGCCCAGATCGACGCCGGGGTCGAGGTCGTGCAGATCTTCGACAGTTGGGCTGGGATTCTGCCTGACGCGCATTTCCGCCGTTGGTCGATCGAACCGACGGCCAGGATCGTGCGGCGGGTCAAGGCGCGCCATCCGGGCGTGCCTGTCATCGGCTTTCCCAACCGCTGCGGCGTGCTCTACGGCGAATACGCGAGTCAGACCGGCGTCGACGCGGTGTCGCTCGACGCCACGATACCCCTGCCATGGGCACGGACGACGCTCCAGCCCCATGTCGCCTTGCAGGGCAACCTCGACCCCCAGATGCTGGTGATCGGCGGTACGGCCATGAAACAGGAAGCCACCCGCATCATCCGCATGCTCGGCGAGGGGCCCTATGTGTTCAATCTCGGCCACGGCATCCTGCCGGTCACGCCACCCGAGCATGTGGCCGAGCTCGCCGATCTGATCCACGGCTGGAACGGGCCGGCGTGACGCTGGTCGCGCCAGGTACGGCCCAGCAAAATGCAAGGGTTGTCGTGAAAACCACGTCCAGGAAGATTGGGCCATGAAGACAGCGGTCGTCCTGTTCAACCTGGGCGGACCGGACAATCCGGAGGCCGTGCGGCCGTTCCTGCGCAACCTGTTTTCGGATCCGGCGATCATCAGCCTGCCGCAGCCGCTGCGCTGGCTGGTGGCCTGGATGATCTCCTCGCGCAGGGCGCCGGTGGCGCGCGAGATCTATGGCCGCATCGGCGGCCGCTCGCCGATCCGTGAACTGACCGAGGCCCAGGCCAAGACGCTCGAGCAGGCCCTCAAGGACGCGCCGAACCAAGCCCTCGGCAAGGACGTCCGCGTGTTCGTGGCGATGCGCTATTGGCATCCGTTGGCGCCGGAAACCGCGCGTCAGGTCGCCGCCTACGCGCCTGACAGCGTGATCCTGCTGCCGCTCTATCCGCAATTTTCCGGCACCACGACCGGCTCGTCGGTCACCGACTGGCACAAGGCGGCGCACGCCGCCGGCATCACCGCGCCGACCCGCCTGCTGTGCTGCTATCCCGAGGCGCCGCGCTATGTCGCGGCCCTGGCGCGCCAACTGGCGGCGGCCATCGATCAGGCGCGCGGTCATGGCGGCCGCTTCCGCATTCTCCTGTCGGCCCATGGTCTTCCCAAAAAAGTGATCGCGGCCGGCGATCCCTATCAATGGCAGGTGGAGCGCACCGCCGCCGCCGTGATGGGTGTGCTGGACGGCGCCAACCGGAACCTTGATTGGACGATCAGCTACCAGAGCCGCGTCGGGCCCCTCGAATGGATCGGGCCGGCGACCGACAGGGAGGTGATGCGGGCCGGCGCCGACAGAGTCGGGCTGATCGTGCTGCTGATCGCCTTCGTGTCGGAACATTCCGAAACGCTGGTCGAGCTCGACATGGAATACCGCGAGCTCGCCGAACGCTCGGGCGTGCCGTTCTACATTCGCGTGCCGGCGCTCGGCACCGATTCCGGATTCATCGAAGCGCTCCGTGACCTGGTGCGCGAGACCGCCGCCGCCCAGGCGGCGATTGTCGCCGGGCCGACGCTCGACGCCGAAGCGGGCCCGCGCCTCTGTCCGCAGCCTTGCACCTGTCCCAACACGCCGCCCGACCGAGCCGCACGAGGTCGATGATGGACTGGCTGACGCCGCTTTACCCCTGGACCAAAGCGTTCCATCTCGTCGCCGTGATCGCCTGGATGGCAGGCATGCTCTACCTGCCGCGGCTGTTCGTCTATCACTGCGACGCCGCGCCGGGCACGCCGGCCTCCGAGATGCTCAAGGTCATGGAGCGCCGTCTGCTGCGCGCCATCATCAACCCGGCGATGATCGCCACCGTGTTGTTGGGCGTGGCTTTGCTCGCCACGCCCGGCGTCGCCGACTGGTCTCATGGCTGGCTGCACGCGAAGCTCGCGCTGGTTGCGGCCATGACCGGCGTGCATGGGTTGCTGGCGCGCTGGCGCAAGGACTTCGAAGCCGACCGCAACCGGCGGCCTGCGCGCTTTTATCGAATTGTTAATGAAGTTCCGACGATCCTGATGATCGCGATCATGATTCTCGTCGTGGTGAAGCCGTTCTGACCGGTGGCGCCGCTCTGTCGGGCACCCGGATTCCCTTTGACACGGAATGTCAATTTCGCTAAAGGATTGAACACCCGCCCCGGCGATCTCCATCGCCGTTCTTCCTGATACTCCTCCAAGAACAAGAACCACCGCTGGCGGTCCGCAATTGGGTGGCGCTCCGATTCCCGTCGTTAAGAACGGGCCGGGCCAGTTCCCCGATTTCCCGGTTTCCCCCATCCCTCCCCCCGCATCAGCCCCCGATCAGTCGATGAATCTCCAAGAACTCAAGAAGAAATCCCCGGCAGAGCTTCTCGCTTACGCCGAAGAGCTGAAAATCGAAAACGCCTCGAGCTTGCGGCGGCAGGACATGATGTTCGCCATCCTCAAGCAGCTGGCGGAGAACGACACCGCGATTTTCGGCGACGGTGTGCTGGAAATCCTGCAGGACGGCTTCGGCTTCCTGCGCTCGCCCGAGGCCAACTATCTGCCCGGCCCCGACGATATCTACGTCAGCCCGTCCCAAGTGCGCCGCTTCAGTCTGCGCACCGGCGACACGGTCGAGGGCCAGATCCGCGCGCCCAAGGACGGCGAGCGCTATTTCGCGCTG
>CAZOBN010000099.1:0-11815 GCA_964577835.1 uncultured Rhizobiaceae bacterium | reverse complement strand
CCGGCGACAAATTCGGCACGCGCTGCGAGATCAAGAACGTCAACTCGATCCGTTTCGTCCAGCAGGCGGTGGAATACGAGGCGCGCCGCCAGATCGAGCTGATCGAGGACGGCGGCGTGGTCAAGCAGCAGACGCGCCTGTTCGACGCCAACCGCGGCGAGACGCGCCCGATGCGCAGCAAGGAAGAGGCGCACGACTACCGCTACTTCCCCGATCCCGACCTGCTGCCGCTCGAGCTGGACGAGGATTGGGTTAAAGCGATCGAACGCTCATTGCCAGAATTACCTGATGCCAAGAAAACTCGTTTTGTGAAAAAATTTGGCCTGAAGGAATACGATGCAGCGGTCCTGGTTTCTGAGAAGGAGAACGCTGATTTTTATGAACGGGCTCTCCGTGAGAAGCTGCTTCGCAAGTACGGTGAGCTGGTTGACATTATGGGGAACGGCGTATTCAAAGTTCGTCTCGACGACCTACTGGCTGATCCAGATGTAGCTATCAAAAACGATGAGATCATTTGGACCGTCAAAGCATCAGCGGTTTCAGTTGCCAATGTTGTTACTCAAGACGTTTTTGGGGCTCTAAACCGCACAGGTCTTACAATCACCGGGTCGCCCGTGAGTGCAGAGAACGTTGCGATTCTCACGGAGTTATTGGATGAAAAAGTGATTTCGGGACGGATGAAGAAAGACGTTTTTGAAATCATGTGGGACACCAAGGCCCCCCCAGACAAAATTGTCAAAGAAAAGAACATGGTCCAGATCACCGACACCGGTCCGATCGAGGCGGCGGCCGACACGGTGATTGCCGGCAATCCCGATCAGGTCGCCAAGTTCAAGGGCGGCAACGACAAGCTGATCGGCTGGTTCGTCGGCCAGGTGATGAAGGCGACCGGCGGCAAGGCCAATCCGCAAGTGGTCAACGAAATCCTGCGCAAGAAGCTGGCGGGCTAGCCGCGTCGGTTTTCGTCTGCCCCGCTTGACCCACGGCTGTCCGGTTGAGCATCCAAGTTTCCCAGGAAAGCGCTGACAGCACGACATTCGATGGTGGGTTCGCGGAGGATGGACACCGATCGTCACAGTCATAAGCGACGGCTTGACGTGGATGGCCCGAATAAATCGGGCCATGACGGAAATGGGCGGAAATCCCATAAAAACCGTCATGCCCCGACTTGTTCGGGGCATCCACGAACCGGTGCATGCCAACGGCCTCGGCCTCAACCGGACAGCCGTGGGCTTGACCGGGGCATTTCTCTCACGCGCGTCGTTCCGATAGGGCAGGAGATGGCCCGATCAAGTCGGGCCATGGCGTGACGCTGTTGGAATTGCCCGTAACAACGGGCCGTTGAAACGGGGAGGGCACGATGATCGAACTGTACAGTTGGGCGACCGGCAATGGCCGGCGCGCGTCGATCGCGCTGGAGGAGACCGGGCTGCCCTACACGGTGCATCCCATGGAGCTCTCGACTGGGGTCCAGAAGTCTGGCTGGTTTCTCGCGATCAACCCGGACGGCCGCATCCCGGTGATCGTCGACAAGGACGGCAGCGACGGCCAGTCCATCACGGTCAGCGAGTCCGGCGCCATCCTGGTCTATCTGGCGGAGAAGGCCGGCAAGTTCCTGCCGCGCTCGGGCGTGGCCCGCGCCGAAACCCTCAAATGGCTGTTCGTGCAGACCAGCGACGTGTCGCCCATGGCCATGCAGGTCCATTGGCTGGGCCGCGCCAACGAGACGCGGGACGGCGGCTTGCCCGGAGTGGAGACCTATTTCGGCGTCTATATGGACGAAGTGAAGCGGCTTTATGGGTTGATGGACCGCCGTCTGGCCGACGCGGAATATCTCGCGGGCGCGGAATATTCCATTGCCGACATGGCCGCTTATCCCTGGGTCTTCCGCCATCCTCAGCAGAAGATCTCGCTCGATGGCATGCCGCATCTGGCACGCTGGTTCGTCGCGGTGGGTGCGCGGCCCGCTGTCCAACGCGGCATGCAGATCCCGCCGCGCGACGACGGACTGTAGGATCAGAGCGGATCGCTACGAGCGCCGCAAAGCGAAAGCTCCGCCGGCGGCCGGCGGAGCTTTGCATCGAACGGTCATGTCGTCTCACGCGTCGAACCGGACTCACAATGGCGGCGTCGGTGGCCGACGCCCGCTGACGAGATGCGCGATCAAGCTGATGACGAACAGAACCAGGAAAACGAAGAACAGGATCTTGGCGATTTCGACGGAAATGACCGCGACTCCGCCGAATCCCAATATTGCGGCGATGATCGCGATGATCAGAAAGATGACGGCATAACGGAGCATTGTTTCCTCCTTATCGGTTTGGCCGGATCCCAGGCCGGAGCCGGTGCCGCAACCGGCTGAGGATCAAACGTGCGTGAGATCGGCGTGGTTCCTCCTGGGTCGGTGCCAAGCCGGCGGAACCGCCGAACCGCTGCCCGCGTTAAGAAATCGGCAGGGCTGGCTATCCAGCCAGGCCTGCCTTTGACGACGCAGACGAGGGGTTTCGGAACGCCCCCTTGTCTGCGCCGTCATCCCTTTTTCGGTGGACCCGTGAGCCAGCGGCCATAAAAAAGCCCCGCTGGAGCGAGGCTTTTTTAGCGGGGCTTTTTCGCCGATGTGCGGTCGCTCAGGCGACGAGGGTCGAGGATCGCTCCGGTGCCGATGACAGCGACCCGCGCGGCTGCGGCGCCGGCGTATCGTCGCTGCGGTTAGGCACGCCTGACGACGACGGCGGGTTCTGGACCTCGTCGACGTTGAGCCCATCCACCATTTCGATCAAAGCATGACGCGCGCGCGACAGACGGGACCGGACGGTGCCGACGGGCACCTCGGTGATCCGCGCCACCTCTTCGTAGGTGAGGTTCTCGAGCGCAATGAGCAGCAGCGTCGAGCGTTGCGCGGCCGGCAGCTTCGCCAATGCGGTTTCGACATCGGTGACCTGCACGCGACGGAACTGGTTGGCTGGCGTGAACAACCCTCTCTGGATGGTCTCGGTGGTCTCGCAGACTTCGCGGGCACGCCGCTTCTTGCGGAAGCTGTCGATGAAGATGTTGTGCATGATGGCGAGCAGCCAGGCGCGCAAGTTGGTGCCCGCTTCGAAGCGATCCATCTTCGCGATGGCGCGAACCAGGCAGTTCTGCACCAAGTCATCGGCATCGGCCACATTCTGCGTCAGGGCCCGGGCGTAGCGGCGCAGATACGGAATCTGGCCCACCATAATCGAAGTCACGGCATCTTTGTCCTTGCTGCGAGCCGCATCGTTTTCCATTGCAAGGCTCCTTTCTCTGGTTCGTCTTCTGTTGCCGTCCACGTTCCATCGGCTTTCGATTTGGAACTCGTGCTCCCGTGTATATTTTCTTCGCGAGCCCAAAACCTGTAGTGACAAAAACCGCTTGCGACGTGTCAAAGTTGTGTCGGGCTTGATAAGTAAGTGCTTTTTCGAATTTTTGGGGTTCCAAAAGGAACGGCCAGAATCATTGCACGTTGGTGTGTCAGGTGCATTACGCGGCGGTGACTCGCCGGCAGAACCGACGTCACGGCCTCGCGGCCGCTTTCGGACGGCCATGGCCGTCCTCCCCTGACGCTGTGGAATATGTCAACAGACACAAAGCTCGGACGACAAACGAAATGGGGCGCTAACATCAGCGTCAACCTGCTGCGTCAGGCCTATGATCCGATTCTGCGGGAGCCCATTCCAGAACGGTTGGTCAAGGCCGCGTCGGTGCTAGCCGAGGTCTGCGTGCGGCATCTGAGCGGGCTGGAGGCGATGCAGAGCGGATCGGAGGTGAACCAGGGGCGGCGGTGAAGGTCGCAAGGATGCGGCACTGCTTATACGGCCGCCGCGCTAGCAGTCATTTGTTGTCGCAAAAAAAACGGCGGCCCCTGGGGCTGCCGTTCCGATTGAAGCAGGTTTCGATCAGGCGCGACGCTTGCGACGCGCGATGCCAAGGCCGAGAAGCCCCATGCCGAAGACAGCCAACGTCGCCGGTTCGGGCACCGGGTTCACCGGGTTGAACTCACGATCAGGTCCCAGGACGCCGTTGATCTCGTTGTCGCCGTCGGCGATGAGAGCACCGGGCCCGCCCCAGATAATGCTGGCATAGCGGAACGGATCATTTGTGGCCGTTCCGACCGCATAGGCGAAGCCGTCCCATAGGATGTCGGTATTGGCCATGAAGCCTTCGAGCCAGACCTTCTGGGTGACGGCCTGAGTCCAATTGATCAGGTCATTCGAGAGGGTGGCTCCACCGCTGTCGCCGGCGCCGGTTGCGCCGGCACCCGGCCGCGCAGCATGGCCTTGCGGATATCCCATTGGGTCGTGGCGTCCAGGTCCTCCTGGAGGAATTGCACCTCGCCACCGGCCAGCATGGCGACCGGCAGGTCGTCGCGGAACAGCAGGCGGTTGCCGGCAAGTGCGGCGAGCTTCGGGCCGGGCGTCAGTATCCCGGCGAGGTTGAGCGGATCGGCGCCCGATACCGAGATCCATTCGCCGGTGAGCGGCTTGCGGCGGGTGTCGCGCAGCATGCCGACCGCTTCCGGCAGGGCATATTGCTCGCCCGAGAATCCGGCTACGAAACGCCCGCCGCGGATGTCGCCGCGGGCTTCCAGCCGGCGATAGACGCGCAGCAGGTCGCGCCACGGCGGCAGCCAGTCGGCCTCGCGCTCGAGCAGCTTCCAGAACACCACGCCGTAGCGCCGCAGCAGGCTGCGCGCGATATGCTCGCCCGCTTCGCTGTCGCCCTTCAGCGGCGTCGCTGTGCGGACCTTCCGCGCCATGGCCCAGCGGCCGGCATCCTCCATGCCGAAGACGCGGGTGCGCCGGCGGCGCCGGCCATGGGGCGGCGGGCGCCGGTCGGCGGAAGGCACGAGCAAGGCCCGCAACCCGCCGAAGCTGTCCGAATTCACCAGACCGAGCGCGACCAGCTCGGCCAGCGCCTCTTCGACCTGCGGACGGAGCAGGCCGGTCACCTCGACCAACTCGTCGAAGAACAAGGCGCCGTGCTCGCGGATCGCTTCCATGACGGTCTGGCCGCGCTGGCTCGGATGGATACCGTCGGCGGCCGGCGAAATCGCACCCCACAGGGGCGCATGGCGCCGCGGCAGCAAGGTGATCGGCGTGCTGCGCACCGGCGCCGCCTTGCGCCCATTGCCGATCACCGCCGCCACTCGTGGACGCAGCCGCGCCCATGAGATGCGGCCGGCCAGGCAATGGTCGTCGAGCCACGCCGGCTCGTATTCGGCGATGCGCGCCGGCAGGATGTCCGCCTCCCAGGCACCGGCAGGGGCCTCGTAGCCTTCGAGCTGACCGACGATGGCATTGACCGCGTCGGGCCCTTCCATGCGCGCCGACGGCGCCACCCGCTGCCAGCGGAACAGGAAGCGCAGGAAATCGCGCGCGGCGACCGGCTCGATCTCCGCCCGCAGCCGCTTGACCGTGTAATTGTGGATGCGCGCGAGCAGGCGGCGGTCGCACCACTCGTCGGCCTCGGCGCCGGGCGCGAACCGCCCTCGCAAGGCGAAGCCTTCGCCTTCGAGAACCGCCAATGGTGCGGCAACGTCTTCGGTCGTCAGCCCGAGGGATGCGGCGAAGCTCTCCAACGTGACTGGCCCGAGTCCTTCGAGACGGCCGCGCAGGATTTCGACGAGAGCCTCGTCCGCCGGCCAGGTGCGCTCCGCATAAGCGGCCGGAGCCACGATCTCGGGCTCGAGGGTTGCTGTCGGCCACAATGTTCGGAACTGCGGCAGTCGCTCGGCGGTGATCCACAGCGCCGCACCCGGCGTGCGTAACCGCGCGACGCGGCGGGCGCGGGACAGCTCGGCGAGCCAGTCGCGCCAGCCGGCATTGGCCTGCGCTTCCGCTTCGGTGGCGAACCCGAGCCAGACCAGCGCGTCGTGCAATTCGTCGGCATTGGCCGGCTCCGGCCAGGCCTCGGAGCGCACCCGCGCGATCGCTTCCGGATCGAGCCGGCCGATGTCGGCGACTTTTTCCGGCGCGAGCCAGCGGCGGCCCATGACGGCCTGGGTGCGGCGCTCCTCGATCGGCGCGTCGTCGAGATAGGCGTAGGGCCGCGCCGACAAGACTTCGAGCGCGAGCGGCGAGGGCTCGGTGAGGTCGCGGGTGACGACCTCGATGGCGCCCGATTCGATTCCCTGCAGGAGCCGCTCCAGCCCGGCGAGATCCATCGCCTCGGTGGTGCAGTCGTGGATGGTCTGGCGCACCAGCGGATGATCGGGGATCTCGCGGTCGCCGACGATGTTCTCGGCGCACGCCATCTGGTCCGGGAAGATGGTGGCCACGAGATCTTCCGATTCCATGCGGGCGAGCTGCGGCGCCACCTTGCGGCCGCCGCGAAAGCGCGGCAGGGCGAGCGCCACGCCGGCGACCCAGCGCCAACGGGTCAGGAACATCGGCGCGTCGAGCAGCGCCTGGATCAGCACGTCGCGCACGCTGGAGGAATGCAGATAGCGCTTCACCGCATCGAGCTCGAAGCTGTGCACGGACGTGAGCGACAGCACGATATTGTCCTCGGTCGCCGCCGCCTGGAGCTCGAAATTGAATTTGCCGCAGAAGCGCTTGCGCAGCGCCAGGCCCCAGGCCCGGTTGAGCCGGCTGCCGTAGGGCGTGTGGATGACGAGTTGCATGCCGCCGCTCTCGTCGAAGAAGCGCTCGAACACCAGAGAGTCCTGGGTCGGCAGCAGGCCGAGCGCCGCGTGAGCCGAGGCGAGATAGTCGACCAGCGCGCGGGCCGGCGGCTCGGCGATGCCGACCTCGTCGATCAGCCAGCGCAGCGCGGTCTCACCCGTGGCGTCATCGGTCAGGCGCGTGGCGATGTCGCGGCGCAGGCGCGATACGGATTCCGACAGTTCGTCGCTGCGCCCCGGCGCCTCGCCGAGCCAGAACGGGATGCTCGGCGGCTCGCCATGGGCGTCCTCGACCCGCACGGTGCCGCGCTCGACGCGCAGGATGCGGTAGGAGCGGTTGCCGAGCTGGAAGATGTCGCCGGCCAGGCTTTCGACGGCGAAGTCCTCGTTCACCGTGCCGATGAAGATGTTCTCCGGCTCCATCTGGACGCGGTAGTCGGCATTGTCGGGAATCGTGCCGCCCGACGTGATGGCGGTCAGCCGCGCGCCACGGCGGCCACGAATTTCGTGGTTCACCGCATCGTGGTGGATCAGCGCGCCGCGCCGGCCACGCCGGGTTGTGAAGCCCTCGCCGAGCATGGCGACGACGGCGTCGAAATCCGCGCGCGGCAGGTCGCGGTAGGGCCAGGCGCGGCGCACCAGGGCGAAGAGCGCGTCCTCGCTCCATTCGCGCGCCGCCGAATCGGCGACGATCTGCTGGGCCAGCACGTCGAGCGGCCGTTCCGGAATGGTCAGTTGGTCGAGCTCGCCGCGCTGCACGCTGTCGATCAATGCGGTGCATTCGACCAATTCGTCGCGCGACAGCGGGAACAGCCGCCCCTTGGACGTCCCGCCGACCGCATGGCCGGCGCGCCCCACCCGCTGCAGGAAGCTGGCGATCGAACGCGGCGAACTGATCTGGCAGACCAGGTCCACGTCGCCGATATCGATGCCGAGCTCGAGCGACGTCGTCGCCACCAGGGCCTTGAGCTTGCCGTGCTTGAGACGCTGCTCGGCGGTCAGCCGCTGTTCCTTCGACAGGCTGCCGTGGTGGGCGGCGACATTGGTCTCGCCGAGGCGTTCGGACAATTGCGCCGTGACCCGCTCGGCCAGCCGGCGCGTGTTGACGAAGATCAGGGTGGTGCGGTGCTCCTCGACGAGCTGAGTGATGCGGTCGTAGACCTCGGCCCACACCTCGTTCGACATCACCGCTTCGAGCGGCGAGGAGGGGATTTCCAGCGCCAGGTCGCGGTTGCGCTTATGGCCGGTGTCGATGATCCGGCAATGCGGGGCGGGCTGGCCGTCGATGCCGGCGCCGACGAGGAAGTGCGCGACCTCCTCGATCGGCTTCTGGGTCGCCGATAGCCCGACGCGCTGCACGGCGCCGCCGCCCGTCTCGGCGACCAGGGCCGCGAGCCGTTCTAGCGAGATGGCAAGGTGGGCGCCGCGCTTGTTTGGCGCGACCGCGTGGATCTCGTCGACGATCACGGTCCTGGTGGTCGACAGCATCTTCCGGCCCGACTCGGAGCCGAGCAGGATGTAGAGCGACTCGGGCGTGGTGACGACGATATGGGGCGGCCGCTTGCGCGCCTTGTCGCGCTCGGCCGAGGGCGTATCGCCCGTGCGCACCCAGGTGCGGATATCCACATCGGGCAGGCCCTGGGCGCGCAACTGCTCGCGGATGCCGGCCAGCGGCGCCTGCAGGTTCTTCTGGATGTCGTTGGACAGCGCCTTGAGCGGCGAGACATAGACGATTTGCGTCTCGTCCTTGAGCGGCTCCTCGAGCCCCTGGCGCACCAGGCCGTCGATCGCGGCGAGGAACGCTGCCAGGGTCTTGCCCGAGCCCGTGGGTGCGGCGATCAGCACATGCTCGCCGTTCTGGATCGCCGGCCAAGCCTGCGCTTGGGCGGGCGTGGCGGCGGCGAAGCTGCGCCCGAACCAGGCGGCGACGGCCGGATGAAACAAGGTGGCTGAGTTCATCGCATGAAATCCCTGGGGAATGGTCCCTGGGCGCGGCCCGAGAGTCAACGGTGCCGGCGACCCGTTTACGCGGTTATCCATGGGTCCCCAGGAGGGCCATGGCGTGCAGCGCGGTCAAACAAAAAGCGAAGCCTAGATAAGGGGAGGGCCGCGCGTAGAATCAAGGGCTTCGGCGCAACGGCGGTGGAACTCCGCCAAGATCGGCCGATGTCCGGTCGTTACGAAGCGGACGCCGGCTGTACCGCGTGCTGGCGCAGCCAGTTGCGCAGCATGCCGCCGTCCAGGGCGCCCGGCTGCTGGGCAACGAGTTGACCCTTGCGGAACAGCATGAGCGTCGGAATGGCGCGGATGTTGTAGCGCGCCGCCAACTCGCGTTCCGCCTCGGTATCCACCTTCAGGAAGCGAACCCCCGGCTCGAATTCAGCCGCCGCGCGCTCGAAGATCGGCGCCATGGCCTTGCAGGGTCCGCACCATTCGGCCCAGAAATCGACCACCACGGGGATGTCGTTCTTCTGGATGTGCTTGTCGAAGCTCTTGGTCGAAACCGCGACCGGATGACTGGTGAACAGGGGCTTGTGGCAGACACCGCACTTGGCTTTCGCCGCGGGCTTGTCGGAAGGCACGCGGTTGGTGGCGTCGCAGTGGGGACAGACGATATGGCGAGCCTCGGTGCTCATGATGCGCTCTCCGCGCCCGCTCGGGCGATGGGTGAGCTTTAGATATGGTGTGCCGATGGCCGGCCGCCAGAGGGGCGAACGCCGGTGCGTACCGGAGGCCTACCGGACAGCGTTCGGACCGCCTCTGCGACAATGCGAGGCACGGCGATGTACCGGGGCTTTTGCAAAACGCGCCGAAACCGGGCATATACTCCGGGACCGGCGCGGTGCCCGTTCATGCGGCGGCAAAAAATAGCCTGGCTACGGGCTTGGACAATACCGAGGGAGGTCGCAGCGGATGTCGGATGTACGCGCACGGATCGGCTATTCCGCGGTGGCTTATGTCACCGAACTGCTGCCCAAGTATTTCTATCAGATCGTGCCCGACGGGGTGCTGATGCAGTTCCTGACCCTGCAGATCAGCGACCATACGAAGGAGCAGTTGGAGAGCGTCTACGAACAAGGCCTGAAGGCCGCGGATTCGTTTGCGCGCGCCGGCGCGGATGTCATCATCATGGGCGGCGCGCCGACCAACATTTCCCATGGCAAGGACAACCTGGAGCGGGTCTTGAAGGAGTTGGCCGATAAATACGGCGTGCCGGTGAGCTCGAGCTCGGTGGCGCAACGCAACGCGTTGCGTGCCGTGGGCGCCCGCAAGGTCGGCACCATCAATCCGGCGGTGCCGCGCAAGATCGGCGATTCCGCGAGCGGCTCCATGGAGGACGGCATGGTGCTGATCGGGCGCAAGCATGCCAACGCCAGGCTTGAGGATTACAACCGCATCCCGCCGGAAACCGCGCTCGCCCTCGGGTGCGAGATGATGCGCGAGCATCCGGAGATCGACACGCTGATCTTCGGCTGCCCCCATTGGGCGACGATCCCGGCGATCGAGCCGTTGGAGCGGGAATTCGGCGTCAACGTGGTCACCGCGCTGCAGGCCATCATCTGGGAGGGCATGCGACTCGCCGGCGTCAACGACAAGGTGCAGGGCTATGGCCGGTTATTCCGGGAGTTTTGAGAAGCAAAGCGTGCGGCTTCGCTTTAAGCTGCCGGCGCCAGGTGAACGGAATTCTGTGCGGCGCCGTTTGTAAGGAGACATGGATGACGAGCCCGCCCATCGTTCGGCCAGGCGAGGTGATGTGCCGGCTGGAGGACCTGACCGATCCGCCGTCGAAGGCGTTTATCCTCAAGTTCGACGATGGCGAAGAGGTCGATATCTTTGTCGTGCGGCGCGGCGATCAGGCTCATGCCTACGTCAACGAATGTCCGCACGAAGCGATGCCGCTCAATGGCGACGATGACGATTCCTTCCTCAATCTGGACGGCAGCCGGATCCTGTGCGCGGTGCATGGCGCCACCTTTCGTCTCGCGACCGGCGAGGCCCTGTCTGGTCCGGCGCTGCCCGACGGCTGTCTGATCAGAGTGCCGGTGTCGGTGGTAAACGGCGAAATTCGGCTGGCACCGCGCTGAGGAACCCGGCTGCGGTTCTCAACATGCATAGACTTCGAATGGCTCGGCGATTGGCAAACAGATCCTGAATCCTGCTAGACTGTTTAAGACAGGCATTGGCCACAGGAGGCACCTCATGGCTCACGTCACCAAGATTTGGGATAAGATCGATTTGGACAATCCGGAAAAGCCGCGTGAGCGCAAGCTCTTGTTCAAGGAAGCGGATCTGATGATCGCGCTCAACCATTACGCACCCGGCGCGCGCAACGAGTTTCACTACCACAAGGGCTCGTCGCAGTCGTTCCTCTGCGTCAAGGGCAAGTTGACCGTGCGCACCAAGGACAGCGAGGATGCCGAGCCGGCGGTCCACCACCTGACCGAGGGCATGTGCGTGCTGATTCCCGGCAACCAGTACTATCAGTTGCACAACGAGAGCGAGACGCCGGCGCTGCTCTATCAGGTGAAAAGGCCAGGCGACCAGATCGTCGTCGCGGGCAAGGGCCAGCTCACGAACAGCGATTACTTCACCCAGGATCGCCAGGCTCAAACGGTACTGTAGGTCCGGCCGCGCAGCCAGTCATTGCCGCTGCGACCGCGTCGTTGCACGGTATTGCGAGAATGGACCCCGCCCGAGGGAGCGGCTCCTGCGCCCTGGCGCCAGACTGTCGGTAGATTTTCCCGAAAGGGCGGGATTGTCGCCTCAGCTTTACAGTCGCCTGAAGAAAAGCGAGAAAAATCATAGGCCGTCGCGTTGGCACGCGATTTGCTTTTACTAAGGCGAAATTGGCGGCTTGGCCAGACAATGGAAAGCCGCCCGACAGTTTCACCGCCCCGCGTGCCTAAGCGTAGCGGCGGCCGCAAGGCCGCCGTTTCGTTGTACGCGGGTTGGGGGAAAGGCGAGACAGACGACGCTCGTCCGTGTTGTCGTCAGGCCCGCTTTCGCTGTCAGGGCTTCGATAGTTCCAGCGCTCTTTCGATAACGGCGGGCGGGAAGGCCGCGATCCGCGCGGTTCATCGCCCGTCATCGAGCGCCGAAAGACTAGAGACGAGGGACGCTAGTACTCGGAATCACCGATGCCTGCATCACCCCCCACCCTAACCCTCCCCC
>CAZOBN010000098.1:0-11825 GCA_964577835.1 uncultured Rhizobiaceae bacterium | reverse complement strand
ACGAACACGTCATCCATGACGATCTGGCCGGTGGCCGAGGCGCGCAGGCTCATCTTGCCGTGGATCGCCGGCGCGCTCAGGCCTTTCACGCCCTTCTCCAGCACAAAGCCGCGGATGGTGTCGCTGTCGTCCTTGGCCCAGACGACGAAGACGTCGGCGATCGGCGCGTTGGTGATCCAGGTCTTGGCCCCGTTCAGCCGATAGCCGCCATCGACCTTGCGCGCGCGCGTGATCATGCCGCCGGGGTCGGAGCCATGGTCGGGCTCGGTCAGGCCGAAGCAGCCGACCCATTCGCCGGACGCGAGCTTAGGCAGATATCGCTTGCGCATCGCGTCCGTGCCGTAGGCGTGGATCGGATACATCACCAGGCTCGACTGCACGCTGAGCGCCGAGCGGTAGGCCGAATCGACCCATTCGGTCTCGCGCGCGATCAGGCCTTCCGCGACGAAGCTGATGGTCTCCCCCACACCCGGGATCGTGGCGCCGAGCAGGCCGAGTGCACCCATCTCGTTGAACACCGCGCGGTCGAAGCGCTCGTGGCGATGGGCTTCGAGGATGCGCGGCATGAGCTTGTCGCGGCAATAGCGCCGCGCGGTATCGCGCAGCAGCCGCTCCTCCTCCGTCAACTGCGCGTCGAGCAGCAGCGGGTCGTCCCAGCGAAAGCCGTGCGTGTCGATCTCGGGCATGCAATCTCGTCATGGACGAAGCGGGCCGCGATGGTAGCGGGTCGTCCCGTCCGCGACAATGCGGAGCCGTGGCGTGACGGTCGGCGGCGGGATAGGCGGCGACTGCGGCGATTTGCGCCACCCCGTGGGCCTTGACGACCGCCCGCCGGGCATGCCGCCGCGCGGCCTACCTCCCGGAAAAGCTTGTCTTCTGCCCCCCCTTCCTTCTACAAAATGGCAACCGGCGGCCACGACCGCTCAATCGGTAAGCGCAGGGCTTTGCTCGCATAGGCAAAGCCCGTTTGTTGAGGATCACTCTTACATGGGACAGTTTGGCATTGGTCAGCCGGTACGCCGCAAGGAAGACATGCGGCTGCTGACCGGCAATGGGCGCTACACCGACGACATCAACCTGCCCGGCCAGCTCTATGCCTATTTCCTGCGCTCGCCCCAGGCCCATGCCAAGATCCTGTCGATCGACACCGCCGAGGCGATGGCGGCGCCGGGCGTGGCGGCGATCTACACCGGCCAGGACCTGCTCGCCGACAAGATCGCACCGGTCCCCACCAACCTCGAACTCAAGAACGAGCGCACCGGCGAAGAGGCCTTCAAGCCGCCCCGTCACGCGCTGGCGGTCGAGCGCGTGCGCTGCGTCGGCGACCTGGTCGCCGTGGTCGTCGCCGAGTCCTATCTCCAGGCGCGCGACGCGGCCGAGCTGATCATGGTCGATTACGAGGAGCTGCCGGCGGTCGTCAACACGGCGAAGCTGCTCGAGCCCGACGCGCCGCTGGTGTGGCCGGAGCGCGGCAGCAATCTCTGCCTGCATTGGGAAAATGGCGAGCCCGGCCCGGCCGACGAAGCCTTCGCCAAGGCCGCGAAGATCGTCACGGTCGACCTGGTGAACAACCGCGTCGTGCCGGTGCCCATGGAGCCGCGCTGCGCGCTGGCCGATTTCGAGGCCGACAAGAACCGCACCACGCTCTATGCGCCGACGCAGGGCGGGCGGCGCATCATCGTGACCATGGCGCGGCGGATCTTCAAGGAGCCGGAGCAGAATTTCCACTTGGTCGCCTACGACACCGGCGGCGGCTTCGGCGTGCGCAGCAAGTGCTACCCCGAGCTGGTGATGACCGTCTACGCGGCGCGCAAGCTCAAACGCGCGGTCAAGTGGCACGGCGACCGCAGCGAGACCTTCGTGTCCGACTACCACGGCCGCGATCAGGTCAACCATGCGGAGATGGCGTTCGACGCCAATGGCAAGATCCTCGCCATGCGCGCCGAGACCATCCTCAACATCGGCGCCTATGTCTCGGAGAACGGCCCGCGCCTGCCGATCAACGGCGGCGGCAAGATCCTCGGCGGCGCCTATGACGTGCCGATCCTGTATTTCTCGGTCAAAGCCTGCTTCTCCAACACGACGCCGACCGACACCTACCGCGGCGCCGGACGGCCGGAAGCCAATTACATCATGGAGCGGCTGATGGAGCGCGCGGCCGAGGCCTTCGGCATCAGCGCCATCGAAATGCGCAAGCGCAACTTCATGCGCGAATTTCCCTACACGACCCAGATGGGCTGCATCGTCGACAGCGGCGATTTCGCCGGCACGCTCGACATGACGCTGGAGAAGGCCGACTGGCCGGGCTTCGAGGCGCGCCGCGCCGAGGCCAAGGCGCGCGGCAAGCTACGCGGCATCGGCATCGGCTACTACGTCGAGGGCGCCGGCGGACGGCCGACCGAAGAGATGCGCGTGCAGGTCGGGCAGGACGGCAGCGTCAATATCATCGCCGGCACCTACTCCCACGGTCAGGGCCACCACACAGTCTATTCGCAGCTCGTCGCCGATTTCCTCGGCGTGCCGTTCGACAAGGTCAATCTCGTCCAGGGCGACTCGGACGTGATGCCGAAGGGCGCCTCGGGCACCTTCGGATCGCGCAGCTCGATGATGGGCGGCGTCGGCATCAAGCGGGCCTGCGAAGCCGTCGTCGAGAAGGGCAAGAAGATCGCCGGCCACCTGCTGCAATCGGAGCCGGCCAAGGTCAGCTTCGGCGAGGGCGTGTTCCGCGCCGCCGCCGGCAGCGTGACGCTGGCGGAAGTCGCCCGCGCGGCGCAGGATCCGAAGAAGCTGCCGGACGGCGTCACGCCGGGGCTCGACGAAAGCTACTTCTACGACCGAGACAGCGAAGGCGACGGCGACAGCAACAACTTCCCCAACGGCTGCCATATCTGCGAGGTCGAGGTCGATCCGGACACCGGCATGATCCAGATCGTCGGCTTCACCGCGGTCGACGACTGCGGCGTGGTGCTCAATCCCATGATCGTGCACGGCCAGGTGCTCGGCGGCATCGCCCAGGGCATCGGCCAGGCGATCATGGAAAACACGGTCTACGATCAGGAAACGGGCCAGTTCCTAACCGGCTCGTTCATGGACTATGGCATGCCGCGCGCCCAGCATTTCCCGAACATCGACATCGCCTTCAACCCGGTGCCGTGCGTGACCAACGACCTGGGCGTCAAGGGCGCGGGCGAAGCGGGCTGCTGCGGCGCTCCCTCGGCCCTCGTCCATGCGGTGGTCGACGCCCTGCGCGACTACGGGGTGCGCCATGTGGACATGCCGCTGACACCCGAGCGCGTCTGGCGTACGATACAACAGGCCAACAGCCGCAAGGCGGCCTAGACGACACGCCAACGGCCGTAAGGCGGCCTGAGTAACCGGGCCAACGAGGCGGCCTGACCAGCACTTTCACGCGTTACGGAGAAGCCCGGTGGATATCAATGGCGAGCAGCGCATTCCGGCCCCGCAATCGACGGTGTGGGAAGCGCTCAACGATCCGGAGGCCTTGAAGGCCAGCATCCCCGGCTGCGAATCCGTGGACAAGGTGTCCGACACCCAGTTCACGGCGCGCATCACCATGGCGATCGGCCCGGTAAAGGCCAAATTCAGCGGCGATGTCATGCTTAGCGAGATCGACGCGCCCAACGCCTACACCATCACCGGCAAGGGCAGCGGCGGCGCTGCCGGCTTCGGCAAGGGCAGCGCCCGGGTGACCCTGATTCCGGATGGCAGCGACACGCTGCTGCGCTACGTGGCCAAGGCCTCGGTCGGCGGCAAGCTGGCGCAGATCGGCCAGCGGCTGGTCGATTCGGCTGCGAAAAAGATGGCCGACGAGTTCTTCACCAATTTCACCGCATATCTGACGGCGAAAGGAGCCGTGGCGCCTACCGTTACGGTGGCCGCGCCGATAGAACCGGCCCCGGTGGAAGAGGTACCGGCCGCTACCCCGTCTGCGCCGCAAATCAGCAAAACAAGGATGAGCCCGGCGGTGTGGATCGGCATCGGCGTCGTGGCGGCCGTGCTGCTCATCTGGTATTTGACCCGCTAGGAGGCAACGCCTTGATCAACATCAGTCTCACGGTGAACGGCAAGAAGGTCTCGGGCCAGGTCGAGGCGCGCACCTTGCTTGTGCAGTTCCTGCGCGATCATCTCGGCCTGACCGGCACCCATGTCGGCTGCGACACCAGCCAGTGCGGCGCCTGCAACGTGCATTACAACGGCACGGCGATCAAATCCTGCACACTCCTCGCCGTCCAGGCGGACGGCTGCGACGTCGTCACCATCGAGGGCCTGGCCAAGCCGGATGGCACGCTCCATCCCATGCAGGCGGCGTTCCGCGAATATCACGGGTTGCAGTGCGGCTTCTGCACGCCCGGCATGGTGATGGTGGCGGTCGATATCGCCAACCGCCTGCCCGGCGCCGACGAGCCGACCGTGCGTGACCAGCTCTACGGCAACATCTGCCGCTGCACCGGCTACCAGGGTATCGTCGAGGCTGTCATGGCCGGCTCGGAAGCCATGCGCACCGGCGTGCTCAAGCCCAAAGAGCAGCATTGAGGGGAACGGCCATGTATAATTTCGGCTATCACAAAGCCACGTCCCTCGCCGAGGCCGCCAAGCTGCTCAAGGAGGCATCCGACGGCAAGCTGCTCGCCGGCGGCATGACCCTCATCCCGACGCTCAAGCAGCGCCTCGCCAACCCGAGCGACCTGATCGATCTCAACACGATTCCCGACCTGCGCGGCATCACGGTTTCCGGCAATACCGTCACCATCAAGGCCATGACCATCCACGAGGATGTCGAGACCTCGGCCGCGGTGAAGAAGGCAATCCCGGCGCTGGCGGTGCTGGCCGGCCATATCGGCGACCCGTCGGTGCGCCACCGCGGCACCATCGGCGGCTCGATCGCCAATGCCGACCCGGCGGCCGATTATCCGGCGGGCGTCGTCGGCCTCAACGCCACGGTCGAGACCAACGAGCGCAAGATCGCAGCCGACGATTTCTTCAAGGGCCTGTTCGAGACCGCGCTTCACCCGGGCGAGATCATCACCGCCGTGCATTTCCCGGTTCCCGACAAAGCCGGCTACATGAAGTTCGCCCATCCGGCCTCCGGCTTCGCCGTGACCGCCGTCATGGTGGCGAAATTCGGCGCGAACGTGCGCGTCGCCATCACCGGCGCCGGTCCCTCGGTCTTCCGGGTGCCGGAAATGGAAGCGGCCCTCGCCAAGAATTTTTCGCCCGATGCCGTGGCCAACATCAAGGTCGATCCGAGCGAGCTGATGTCGGACATCCACGCCAGCGCCGAATACCGCGCCCATCTGGCCACCGTCATGGCGAAACGCGCGGTCGCCGCGGCGCTCGGCTGATCCGAACGTCTAGCCGGCGTTTTTACTCGTCATGCCCCGACTCGATCCACTGCTGTCCGGTTAAGGCATCCAAGTGATTCATTTGACTCGAACCGGCAGTCCTGAGTCTCGAGTGCCAAGAAACATGCAAATCGTGAAGCGTGGCAAAGCGTTGTTGCGACTCAAGAAAATCTAAACCGGACACCAGTGGACTCGATCGGGCCATCTTTTTCCGTCGGCGAGAGATGCCCCGGTCAAGCCTACGGCTATCCGGTTCAGCATCCGAGTTTCCCAGGAAAGCGCTGCCGGCATGACATTCGATGGTGGGCACGCGGAGGACGGACACCGATCGTCACCGTCGCAAGCGACGGCTTGACGGGGATGGCCCGACTGAATCGCGCCATGACGGAACTGGACGGAAATCCAATAAAAACCGTCATGCCCCGGCTTGTCCGGGGCATCCACGAACCGGCGCATGCCAACGGCCTCGACCTCAACCGGACAGCCGTGGGTCGAAAGCCGGGCCATGATGAAAAGAGGTACTCTCGGTTCGCCCTCAGTTGCCCGACGGGCCCATCGGAATCCAGGCTTCGATGCCGATTTCTTTGGCGCCGAGCGCCGTGAACTTGCCGGTCAGCGCGCCTTCCGGCGTCGTCTCGTAGAGCGCCAGGCCGGGCGCGCCGCGAGGGCCGTAGTTGAGGTAGGTCACCGCGAACACGTTGTTCTGCAGGATGCCGGTACCGTAGAGCACCTGATTCTGGATCTTCCAGATCACGGAATAGGTCTCGGTTTCCTTCACCACGACGACCTGCCCCCGATATTTCGAAGCGCCCTTCGGATCGCGTCCCTCGACGAGGTATTTTCCCTCGAGTTCCGCCGCGGCGAGCGGCTGCGACCCGAGCGCGGCGGTGGTCGACGCGCCTGCCACGGCGACGATGCCGGCGAACAAACAGGAAAAGAAGCTGCGCACGCCCGTTCTCCTTCTACAACGAAGAACAGGCGATCCGGGATGGGCGGCCTGCCCTGAGCCATAAACGCAACGAACCTGTAGCCTAATCCATATGGACAGCCTTGGATACGGGCCCCTTGGCATGGCGCTCCAACTCGACGACCCGCGATTCCAGCAGGCTGACAATGCGCTGGACGGCTTCGGGTTCCGTGGACAGGGCACGAATGGTCTCCGCCGGTATCGGCGGGCCGAATCGAACGTGGATCGCATGCGGTCGCGGCCACTTTGCCGTCCGCGGCAGCGCCTCGAAGCTGCCCTCCACGTAGGCCGGCACGACGGCCACCGGGCGTTCCGTGAGGAGCAGGCCGATGCCGGGCAGGAAGCGCTGCAGCTCGCCGTTCGGCGTGCGCCAGGATTCCGGAAACCAGACCAGGGCCCGGCCGCGTCCGAGGATCGTCTTGGCATTGCCGAGCGTCGAGGAAGGCGACCGTTCATTGACCGGGAAGATGTGACTGGCGCGCGCAAACATGCGTTGCCAGCCGCGCTGGAACAGGCGCCCGATATCGCCCGCCCAGTAAATCCGGCGCAATCGCCACCACGACAGCGCGGCGGCTATTGCGGGTGGATCGAGATCGCTCGCATGGTTGGCGATCAGGACAAAGGGCCCCTCGGCGGGAACATGCTCCTGCCCGGCCGAGCGCAGCCGGAACATCAGCCGCATCGTCAGCCAGTTGAGGCTGTAGAGCAGCAGGCCGAGCGCAACGAGTGCCGGCCCGGTCGGGCGCACCCATTGCTCCACATCGAGCCCGGTCGCATTCGGCGCCGTAGCGGGGAGCGAGCCGGATTCGGTGTCCAACGCGGCGGTGATGACGGCGATCAGATCGCGCACCGTCGCCGCCTTGGCCATCATGTTTTCGGTCAGTTGGACTTTGAGACGGGCTTCGAGCTCGAGCGCCACGGTCATCCATTCCAGCGAATCGAGTCCGAGATCGAGGGCGAGATTGGAGTCGAGCGTGATGCCCTTGTCGGCATAGCGGCTGCTCAAAAGCTCCCACACGTCGCGTGCCGGCGACATGCCGACCAGCGCCTGGTCCTCCGGCGACAGCGCCTTCGGCGCCGCGCGCGCCTCGCCCCGCAGAATCGCGTCGTACAGCTTCGGCAGCAAGAACCGCTGATATTTGCCGAGGCGCGTGCGCGGCAAGGGCTCGCGGGCGAGCGCGAGGCCTGTCACGCGCTGATACGCGGGCAGGCTTTGCGCCCGTTCCGCCAGCGCGACGCGCACCGCGCCCTCCGGGCGCGTCATGCCGGCCGCATGCAGGGCGGCCATGTCGGGCACCACCAGCGCGACGAGCTTGCCGTCGCGCTCGATCACGGCAATTTCGTGAATGTAGGTGGCCGCGGCATAGTGCCGCTCGAGCTCCTCGGGCATGATCTTCTTGCCGCCGCCGAGCACGAGCTGCTCCTTGACGCGGCCGGTGACGGTGAGGAACCCCTCGGCATCGAGCGTGCCGAGATCGCCGGTGCGGAACCAGCCGTCGGCCGTGAAGGCCGCCTCGTTCGCCAATTGATTGTTGCGGTAGCCGGCGAACACATTGGCGCCGCGCAACTGGATTTCGCCGACCCCGTCCCCATCCGGTTCGGCGATGCGGATCTCGCCCGCGCCGAGCGGCCGGCCTTCGCTGCCGATGCGCTTGCGCCGCGGCAGATTGCCCGTGAACATCGAGCCGGTTTCTGCCAAGCCGTAGCCGCTCAGCACCTCCCACCCCAGTCCCTCGAGCTTCCAGATCACCGGTGACTCGAGCTTGGCCCCGCCGGACACCATGAGGCGCAGATCCGGCCCGACCTGCTCATGAAGCCGGCCGAACAGGCGGCGCCCGAGGCGCAATCCACGGCGACGCGCGGCCACCGACACGGCCAGCAAGCCATTGAACAGCGCGCGCGCGACACCGCCGCGTGCGGCGACACGCGCCTCGACGCCGCCGAGCAATGCCGCATAGAGCCGCGGCACGCCGACGATGACCGTGACCTTGGCCAAGCGAAGGGCGGCGGCGATCTGGGGCCCGGTCGGCGCCGCCGGAAACACCAGGGTCGCGCCGGTGGCGAGCGTCGTCAGCATGCCGACCAACAGCGGAAACACATGATGCAGCGGCAAGGGCAGCAGCACCCGATCGGTCCGGCCGATCACCCGTTCCCCGAGCAGCGCCTCGACATTGGCCGCCATGTTCGCGTGGGTCAGCGCGAAGCTCTTCGGCGCGCCTGTCGTGCCCGAGGTATAGACGATCATGGCAGGCGCATCGGCGACGAGAGCCGGCTGCTCCATAAGCGGTTCGGCGGCGAGCAGGTCGCGCCAAACCGCGACATCATCAACCCCACCCTCATCGAGCTTGTAGAGAGGAAACTCTGTGTCAACATTGCGCAAATGTTGGGCATGCGCGGCGCTGGCGAAGGCGATGCGGGCGCCACTGTCGGCGACGATCGTCGCGATCTCGGCTTCGGAGGATAGGTCGTCGGCGGCCACCGGCACGGCGCCGATCAGGGCCGCGGCCAGACGCACGATCACCCATGGGGCGCTGTTCGGGCCGATGAGGAACACCGGGTCGCCGGGTCCGATGTCGTGTTCACGCAAACCTCGTGCCAATCGGCGCGCAAGGTCCGCGAGTTCCCGCCCACTCAGCGCCTCGACCGACTCGGCGCGAACCATGGCCAGCACGGGATCGTCGCCGCGCCGTGCCACGGTCTCCACCAGATCGGCGACGGTCCACATGGGATGCTAATCCTTTTCTTGCCCGTCAATTCGATTAACATAGACCGAGGCACGGTATCCACGGACCTGTTACCGTGGCCATCCACGAAGGGGAAGACACGATGATGAATGCCCGCCTACCGGCCGCCGGATTGCGGCTCCTCACTGGGGCTGTGCTCGCGTTGTGCTGGGCGGCCGGTGCCGCCGCGCAGGAGAAGCTGCTCAATGTGTATAACTGGAACGACTATGTCGCGCCGGACACGTTGAGCAAGTTCACCGCCGAAACCGGCATCAAGGTCAATTACGATGTCTACGACGGCAATGAGATCCTCGAGGCCAAGCTGCTCGCCGGCAAGTCCGGCTATGACGTGGTGTTCCCCTCCGCCTCGCCCTTCTTTGTCAAGCAGGCCAAGGCAGGCCTCTATCGCGTGCTCGATAGGAGCAAGCTCGCCAACGCCGGCAACGCCGACAAGGATGTGCTCGCCGAGCTCGCCAAATACGATCCAGACAACAAGCACGGCATGCCCTACTTGATGGCCGCCACCGGCATCGGCTACAACATCGCCAAGATCAAGGCGCTGATGCCCGACGCGCCGCTCGGCAGCCTGGCGATGATCTTCGATCCCAAGGTGCTGGCCAAGATCAAGGGCTGTGGCGTGACGATCCTCGATTCCTCCGACGAGGTGTTCTCGGCGGCGCTGGCCTACAGCGGCAAGACTCCGACCAGCCAGTCCGAAGACGATCTCAAGGCCGCCGCCGCCGTCGTCATGAAGGCACGACCGTCCTACAAATACATTCACTCCTCCGCCTATATCAACGATCTGGCCAATGCCAACACCTGCATCGCCATGGGTTACGGCGGCGATCTGGTGCAGGCGCGCGCCCGGGCGCGGGAGGCCAAGCGCGGCGTCGAGATCGGCATCTTCATCCCGAAGGAAGGCTCGGCCTTCAATATCGACGTGATGGCGATCCCCGCCGATGCGCCCAATGCCGACAACGCGCACGCCTTCATCGATTTCCTGATGCGACCCGAGATCATGGCCGACGTCACCAAGACCACCGGTTATGCCAATGCCATTCCGGCGTCGATTCCCCGGCTACCGGAGGAGATCAAAAACGATCCGGTGGTCTATCCGCCGCCCGAGGTGCGCGCCAAGCTCTATACGGTGCCACCGGCGGACCAGGCCTTCGAACGGGCGCGCACCCGGGCCTGGACCCGCGTCAAGACCCGCTATTAACGTGATCATCCGGTTGTAATGACAGTCAACGATCGTTCGTCCGACAGCAGCAACACCGATCAGCCGTTCCTGCGCATCGAGAATGTGAGCCGCAGCTTCGGCCGCACCGCGGCCGTGGCGGGAATCAGCTTGGACATCGGGCGGGGCGAATTCTTCGCCCTGCTCGGCGCGTCCGGATCGGGCAAGACCACGCTTCTGCGCATGCTCGCCGGCTTCGAGAAGCCGGAAAGCGGCCGTATCCTGATCGACGGCGCCGACGTCACCCGCCTGCCGCCTTACAAGCGGCCAATCAACATGATGTTTCAGTCCTACGCGCTGTTTCCGCACATGACCGTGGGCGAGAACATCGCGTTCGGCCTGCGCCAGGAAGGCATGCCGGCCGCCCAGCGCGGCGAGCGGGTGCGCGAGATGCTCGAACTGGTGCGCCTCGCGCCGCTCATCGACCGCAAGCCCGACCAGCTGTCGGGCGGCGAACGCCAGCGCGTGGCGCTCGCCCGCAGTCTCGCCAAGCATCCCAAGCTGCTGCTGCTCGACGAGCCGCTCGCGGCGCTCGACCGCAATCTGCGCGAGAACACCCAGTTCGAACTGGTCGCCTTGCAGGCGCGCCTCGGCATCACCTTCATCATGGTCACCCATGACCAGGACGAAGCCATGACCATGTCGAGCCGCATCGCGGTGATGGACAAGGGCCGCATCCTGCAGGTCGGCGCGCCGCATGAGGTTTACGAATCGCCGTCGAGCCGCCATGTCGCCGAATTTCTCGGTGCCGCCAATCTGTTCGAAGGCACCGTGGTCGGCTGGCGCGAGGGGCTGCTGCGCCTGCGCGGCCCGGGAGCCGATACCGAATTCACCTTGCGCCATCACATCGCGCCGACGCCCGGCTCGCAAGCGAGCTTCGCGGTACGGCCGGAAAAGATCCGCCTGACCTCCGAGCGCGGCGAGGTGAACTACCTGCGCGGCACCCTGCGGGGCATCGGCTACCGCGGCGACGTATCGATCCTGCAGATCCAGCTCCAGGCCAATGGCCAGATCGTCCGGCTGCAGGCGACCAACCGCGAGCGCGTCACCGCCCTGCCGCGTATCGGGGATGCGGTATGGCTCGGCTGGCGTGCCGAGGATGCCGTGGTGCTCCCGCCATGAGCGGAAAAACGGCGCCGGGCGAGCGGCATCCGCGCACCGCGGGACAGGCGCTGACCATCGGCCTGCCCTATCTCTGGCTGCTGCTGTTCTTCGCCCTGCCCTTTGCCATCGTGCTCAAGATCAGCCTCGCCGAGCCGGTCCTGAGCCAGCCGCCCTATACGCCGCTGATCCGCCACTTGGCGGACGGCTCGTGGGAATTCGCCGTCCAGTGGGGCACCTACGCGCTGCTGTTGAGCGACCCGCTCTACATCGCCGCGTTCCTCAATTCGCTCAAGATCGCCGGCCTCTCGACGCTGATCTGCCTGCTGATCGGCTATCCCATGGCCTACGCCATCGCGCGCGCCCCCGCCGGCTGGCGCGCGCTGCTGCTGATGCTCGTCGTGCTGCCGTTCTGGACGTCGTTCCTGATCCGC
>CAZOBN010000097.1:0-12064 GCA_964577835.1 uncultured Rhizobiaceae bacterium | reverse complement strand
AGGACGAGGCGCTGCGCGCCAAGTTCGCCGGCACGCCGGAGAAGGTGATCAACCTGTTCAGCTTCGTCGCCGAGGAAGTGCGCGAGATCCTCGCCTCGCTCGGCGCGCGCTCGCTGGAGGAGGTCATCGGCCGCACCGACCTGCTGACCCAGGTCAGCCGTGGCCAGGCGCTGCTTGACGACCTCGACCTCAACCCGATCCTCGCCCAGGCGGATCCCGGCGAATATCCGCGCTACTGCCCGATGGGCGAGACCGAGCGCAACGAGGTGCCGGAGACGCTGGACGCCCAGATGATCGTCGACGCCAAGCCGGCGCTCGAAGCGGGCGAGAAGATGCAGCTCGCCTATAACGTGCGCAACACCCAACGCGCCATCGGCACCAAGCTGTCGTCCAAGATCACCCGGCGTTTCGGCATGAAGGGTCTGGCGCCCGGCCAAGTGACGATCCGGCTGCGCGGCACCGCCGGCCAGTCGCTCGGCGCCTTCGCCGTGCAGGGCATCAAGATCGAGGTGTTCGGCGACGCCAACGACTATGTCGGCAAGGGCCTGTCGGGCGGCATCATCGTGGTGCGTCCGCTCGCCTCCTCGCCGCTGGTCAGCAACAAGAACACCATCATCGGCAACACGGTGCTCTACGGCGCCACCGCCGGCAAACTATTCGCGGCGGGACAGGCCGGCGAACGCTTCGCCGTGCGCAACTGCGGCGCCGAGGCGGTGGTCGAGGGCTGCGGCTCTAACGGCTGCGAATACATGACCGGCGGTCTCGCCGTCATCCTCGGGCCGGTCGGCTACAACTTCGGCGCCGGCATGACCGGCGGCATGGCCTTCGTCTATGACGAGGACGAAAGCTTCATGCAGCGCGTCAATCCGGAGACCCTGGTCACCCAGCGCGTGGTGCCGGGCCGCTGGGCGGACAAGCTCAAAAAGCTGGTCATGGAGCATATCCGCAATACCCAGTCGCGGTTCGCCGAGCAGTTGCTCAACGACTGGGACCGCCAGCTCGCCAAGTTCTGGCAAGTGGTGCCGCGCGAATACGCCGCCATGCTCGAGCGCGACGAAGCGGCCGAGCTCGAGAAGCGCGCCTAACATCCGTCGCCGATCGCCATGAACCGCCCGTCACGCAATCGTGACGGGCGGCTTCACTTGGCCGCGTGCCGGATTCGCCTTACACTCCGCCCGTTCCAACCGCGGGACGCAAACGTGACCTGAAGCCAGGTCGCGCGTCACCGCAGGATCGATCGGGGAGAAGGCGATGCAGCAGGTGATGGTCGGGGCCCGCCACGGGCGTTCGGCACGGAAGGCGGTGTGCGAGGCGGCAATGGCCGCCATTCTTTTGACCGGCTTGATGGGTGTGGCGCCTGGCCTTGCCGCGCGCAACGAGGATCCGGATCCTTTCACCGGGGATGTCCCCTACGTGCCGACGCCGCAGGATGTGGTGGAGACCATGCTGACGATCGCGCAGGTCGGGCCCAGCGACTATGTCATCGACCTCGGCTCGGGCGACGGCCGCATCGTGGTGACCGCCGCGTCCAAGTTCGGCGCGCAAGGGTTCGGCGTCGATCTCAATCCGCGCCGCATCGCCGAGGCGGTGGAGAATGCCAAGGCTGCCGGCGTCAGCGCGCGGGCGCAGTTCTTCCAGCGCAACCTGTTCGAGACCGATTTCAGCAAGGCGACTGTCCTCACCATGTATCTGCTGCCGGACGTCAATCTGCAGCTTCGGCCGAAGGTTCTCGACTTGAAGCCCGGCACGCGGATCGTCAGTCATGATTTCGACATGGCCGATTGGAAGCCGGACCATTCGATCACCATGCGCTCGGCCCAAACGGGCTACAATGACCGCATCTACTATTGGGTGGTGCCCGCGAAGACCGCCGGGCAATGGCGCTGGACCGCGAGCGGCGAGACTCCGACGCTGACCATCGAGCAGAAATTCCAAGAGATCAAGCCGTCGCTCGCCGGCGCCAAGGGCTGGCAGGCCGCCGAAGGCACGCTCAAGGGTGACCATATCCTGATCACCGCCAAGGACGACGCCGGCCGCACGCGGATCTATTCGGGCCGCGTCATCGGCGACGTCATCGAGGGAATCGTTAAAGGCCCCGATGGCGAATCCCGTTGGCAAGCCACCCGCACTCCCGCCACCACGAACAAATAGCGCGGCGCTCCGCTCGATCTTTCCCTTCATCCTCGCGCGCCTGGGTATCCATGGATCACGCTTCGTCTTCCGCAACCTCGAGCAGCCGCCCGCAACCGACGCTCAGCGTGACCGATACGGTCGCTCTGCTGGTTGGCATGATCATCGGCGTCGGCATCTTCAAGCTGCCGGCCCTGGTCGCCATGAACACCAGCGGCGAGCTGGGCTTTCTGATGCTCTGGCTGGCCGGCGGCATCATCTCGGTGATCGGCGCGCTGTGCTACGCGGAGCTTTGCAGCGCCCATCCCGATGCCGGCGGCGAATATCACTTCCTGACCCGCGCGTTCGGGCCATCGGTCGGCTTTCTCTTCGCATGGGCCCGCATGACGGTGATCCAGACCGGCGCCATCGCCCTGGTCGCCTTCCTGACCGGCGATTATGCCACGCGTATCCTCGATCTCGGCGCCCACAGCTCGGCGATCTACGCCGCACTGACGGTGGTGCTGCTGACCGCGCTCAACATCGCCGGCACGCTGCAGAGCAAGTGGGCGCAGAAGGTGCTCGAGGTCGCCACCGTCGGCCTGATGATCGCGGCGATCGTCATCGGCCTGATGTACGACGGTGGCACGCCAGCGGCGCCAACGCCGAGTTCGAGCGTGCCCATCGGCGCGGCGGGCCTCGCCATGGTCTTCGTGCTCCTGACCTACGGCGGCTGGAACGAGGTCGCCTACCTGTCGGCCGAGATCAAGGACGTACGGCGCAACATGGTGCGCATCGTCCTCATCGGCATCGGCGTCGTCACGCTGCTCTATCTGCTGATGAACCTCGCCTATCTCAACGTGCTCGGCTTCTCCGCCATGCGCGGCTCCCAAGCGGTCGGCGCCGACCTGATGCAGAAACTGCTCGGTCGGCCCGGCGAAGTGTTTCTCAGTGTCACGGTCGTGCTGGCGGCCCTGACCACCGCCAATGCCGCGATCATCACCGGCGCGCGCACCAATTACGCGCTCGGCCGCGACTTCCCGCTGTTCGGCTATCTCGGACGCTGGGACCGCCGCGCGGCCGGCCCGGTCAATGCCCTGCTGGTGCAGGGCGCGATCGCGCTCGGGCTGGTCGGCCTCGGCATCTTCACCGGCAAGGATTTCGTCGCCATGGTGGAATATACCGCGCCGGTGTTCTGGCTGTTCCTGATGCTGACCGGCCTGTCCTTGTTCGTGTTCCGCCAGCGCGAGGACGCCGCCACGCGTCCGTTCCGCGTGCCGCTCTATCCCGTCACGCCGCTGATCTTCGTCGCGGCCTGCGCCTATATGCTTTATTCCAGCCTGGCCTATACCGGCATCGGCGCCGTCGTCGGCGTTGCCGTCCTGGCGGTGGGTGTGCCGGTCCTGTTGTGGTCGCGTCAGCGCCGCACCGGCGCCGCGGAATGATATCCGGCGCCGCCTATTCTCGATGCCAGCCGTTCCGGTGACGTTCCGCTCGCGCCCGCCTTGGCCGTGCCGGCGTCCTCCTGTAGATTAGCGCCCCATGCGATGCCTCTATCACCTGTGGCTTTCCCCCTTCTGTCGTAAGGTGCGTCTTGTGATGAGCGAGAAGGGCATGGATTTCGACATGAAGGTCGAGAAAATCTGGGAGCGCCGCCCCGAATTTCTCGCCATGAACCCGGCGGGCCAGGTTCCGGTGCTGATCGAGGAGGACGGCAGCGTCCTGGTCGATAGCAACGCCATCTGCGAATATCTCGAAGAAACCCATCCGGCGAGCGACAAACCCTTGCTCGGCGCCGATCCCATGCAGCGCGCCGAGGTACGGCGGCTGGTCTCCTGGTTCGACATCAAGTTCTACCGCGAGGTCACCAACTGCCTCGTCGGCGAGAAGATCCAGAAGCGCTTCCTCGGCCTCGGCCACCCGGATTCCAACGCCATCCGCGCCGGCCACGCCAATATCCACACCCATCTCGATTATATCGCCTGGCTCACCGAACGGCGCAGTTGGCTCGCGGGCGACGATTTCTCGCTGGCCGATATCGCGGCGGCGTCGCATCTCTCTTGCCTGGACTATATCGGCGACGTGCCGTGGGACGACCATCCGGAGGCGCGCGACTGGTATGCCCGGATGAAATCACGCCGGGCTTTCCGGCCAATCCTGGCCGACCATATCCCCGGAGTGCCGCCGCCCAAGCATTACGCCGATCCGGATTTCTGACTGTTCGGCAGGACCGGCCCTGTGCCATAAGACGCGCCATGACCCACATCGATCCCAGCACCCTCGCCCCGCCCGACGATGCGGACAGCCCCCACAGTCTGATCTATCAGGCTTATCTGGATGGGCGCCTGCATCTCGGGCTGAAGTATTTCCAGCTCAACAGCCGCGGCTCGCCGGTCTACAAGCTGTGGGAGAACATCCTTCCCTTCGCCATGATCGTCGCCATTGTCGCGCAATACACCTACGACTACGGCTACATCGGCTTCTCGCTCAGCCTGCTGCTGACCGGCCTGCTCGGTTTCTATTTCATCCCGCGCTGGCTGGCGAAGCGGGTGCGCGCCCGCGGCATGGCCATGGCGGTCAGCGGCGAGGAAGGCTGGGACACTCTGTGGAAGGCGGGCTGCCTGTCGATCCGCATGGCCGACGACCCGGAAAAGGCCGCCGACTCGTCGAACGACGATTGGCGCGCCTTCGTCCAGGCCAACTTGGCGAAGTAATCCGCCGCCCCAGTTTCACCACAGTCCGCTGCCACAGTTCCCCGACTTGAAAATTGTCGAGGAGGGTTTCGTGCGCACCATCACCGCCGTATTGGCCGTGCTCTTCTCCTGCGTCGCCGCGCTGCCGGCCGGCGCGCAGATCATCCAGCCGCGCGATGAGATCGTGCTCAACCTCGCCGCCGAAGGCTGGGTCGAAACCAAGACCGCCCGGGTGCTCGCGGTCGCCGACGTCGCGATCGCGGCGGAAAACCGCAACGCGGTGCGCGACCGCATGATGGCCGCGCTCAAGACGCTCTCGACCGACGCGGAATGGCGCATCAGCCAGTTCACTCGCAATCAGGATCCCGCCGGGCTCGAGCGCTGGCGCGTGACCGCCGAAGCGCGCCTGCCCGAAGCGGCGCTGGGCGGCCTCGACGAACGCGCCAAGCAGCAAAGCCAGCCAGGCCTGCAACTGCGCATTCAGGCGATCCAGTTCACGCCGACGCTCGAGGAGCGCGAAGCGGCCCTCGCCAACTTGCGCGGCCAGCTCTACGCCCAGGCGAAGGAGGAAGCGGCGCGCATCGCCAAGCTGTGGCCCGAGCGCAACTTCCGCGTCGCCCGCATCGAGATCGGCAGCCCGGCCTACCGCGCCTTGCCGTCGCCCATGGCCGCTCAGGCATTTCGTGAAAACGACGCCGTCGCCGGGGCGGCTTCCGAGTCCGGCGAGGCCGTCTCGGTCGCGCAGAAGCTCAACCGGCAGGCGACGGTGACGCTGACGCCGGAGAAGTAGCGCCGGGTTCTGCAACGGCTCCTCGTAACCCTCCCCCTTGATGGGGGAGGGTTGGGTGGGGGTGACTTTTTAACCAGCATTGCAGCGCCCGCACCCCCCACCCGCTCGCTGCGCTCACACCCTCCCCCACAGGTGGGGAGGGTTTAAGAACGTGTTGCGAAAATTGCTACTTCGCTTTCGCCGGCGGCGCCTTGAGCCGCTTCGCGGCTTCCTTGGCCTGGATGCTGTTGGGCGCGAGCTTGACGATGGACTGCAGGTCGGCGCGCGCGCCGGCCTCGTCCTTGCGCAAGGATTTGATCGTCGCCCGTTCGAGCAGCGCTTCGGGGCTGCGCGACGACAGCGCGACCGCGCGGTTGGCGTCTTCGAGCGCGAGGTCCAGGCTGTTGACGTGACGGTAAGCATTGGCGCGATACAGCCACGCTTCGGGCCTATCGGGCGCGATCTCGATCGCCAGATTGAGATCGTCGATCGCCTCGAAATGCTTGCCCGCCTCGTCGCGCACCACGGCGCGGTCGATCAGGAAATCGGGCTCGCGTGGCTTGAGCAGGACCGCCTTGTCGTAAAATCCGAGCGCCTGATCGCTCATGCCGGCGAGCCAATAGGCCTGGCCCGCCTGATTGTAGAGGTCCGCCTTGAGCGGCAGGATTTCCTCCTTGGCGTCCTCGGCGAGGTCTTCGAGAAGCTTGGCCGCCTGGACATAGCTCTCCTTGGCGACCAGGGCGATCGCCAGGCAATGGCGCGGGCCGAAGTTGCCGCCGGATTCCCACCATTTCTTGGCGCGCTCGATCGCCGTGTCGGGCTTCTTGCGCGCCATATCCATGCAGGCGGCATATTCCGCATCCTGGTCCGGCTTTTTCGCCGGCGGTTTGGCGGGCTGCGAGGCGGCGGGCTTGGCCGGCTGCTGGCTCCAGGCAGCAAGCGGCGCGACTGCGATCAGGCCGGCGACCGGCAGGGCGAAAAGATGGATCAGGGAACGGCGAAACGGGACATGCATGGCCTGAACTTGCTCAACCGCGGCACGCTTGGCAAGGCTGCTGTCGAGGGGCAGCGCAGCGGGCCGAAGCTTGCGTTCGCCGCGGGTTCCGCGTCATATCCCGCACCATGACGGACCCATCCGACAAACGCCTGTTCTGTTTCGGGCTCGGCTACAGCGCGCAGGCTTTGGTGAGCGACTGGCGGACCGAGGGCTGGCGCATCGCCGGCACTTGCCGCGAGCCGGATAGGGCGGAAGATCTGCGCCGCGAGGGCATCGACATCCACCTGTTCGACGGCACGGCTCCGATGCAAGCCGCGGCCGCGGCGCTGGCCGGCACGACGCACCTGCTGATCTCCGTGCCGCCCGACGAATCGGGCGATCCGGTGCTGCGCTGGCACGCCGCCGATATCGGCGCTTTGATGAAGGCCACGCCGCGGCTCGCCTGGGCAGCCTACCTTTCCACCACTGGCGTCTATGGCGACCGCGCCGGCGATTGGGTCGGCGAGGCGAGCGCGCGGCTGCCGACCGGCGAGCGTGGCCGGCGCCGTGTGGCGGCGGAGGACGGCTGGCTCGCGCTGTGGCGCGAGCATGGCGTGCCCGTGCATCTGTTCCGGCTCGCCGGCATCTACGGCCCGGGGCGCAATGCGCTCGATACGGTGCGCGCCGGCAAGGCGCGGCGCATCGACAAGCCGGGTCAGGTCTTCTCGCGCGTCCATGTGGACGACATCGTGGCTGTGCTCCGCGCATCGATCGCCAAGCCCAATCCCGGTGCCGCCTACAACGTGTGCGACGACAATCCCGCGCCGCCGGAGGAAGTCATCCGATATGCCTGCGAACTGCTCGGCGTGACGCCGCCGCCGCTGGTGCCGTTCGAACGCGCCGACCTGTCGCCCATGGCGCGCAGCTTCTATGACGACAACAAGCGCGTGCGCAACGAGCGCATCAAGACCGAGCTCGGGGTGACGTTGCGCTATCCGGATTACCGCGCCGGGCTCAACGCTCTGCTGCGGAGCGAATCTCCTGGCGGTCGCGCGCCAGACCGGTAAGCTCGGCCACCATCTGGCACAAGCGGCCGAGATCCACGTCGCGCGATAGGCGATGATCGCCATCCTTGATCAGGTTGATCACCACGTCCTGGGAGTCCAGCTTCTCGGCGATGCGCAGGGCGGTCGCGAACGGCACGTCGGGGTCCGCCATGCCTTGCAGCAGGCGAACCGGGCAATGCAATGGGATCGCTCCGCCGAGCAGAAGATGCTGACGGCCGTCCTCGATCAGCTTGCGGCTGAAGCAATAGGGCTTCTCGCCGTATTCGGAGGGCTGAAAAACCGCGCCTTCTTCCATCATCGTCGTCTGCTCGGCCGCGCTGAGCTGGCGCCAGATCAGTTCTTCGGTGAAGTCGGGCGCGGCAGCGATGCCGATCAGCCCGGCCACCCGGTCCTGGCGGGCGAGCGCCGCCAGCAAGGCGAGCCAGCCGCCCATCGAGGAGCCAACCAGAATCAGCGGTCCCGTGGTCAGTTGGTCGATGACGGCCAAGGCGTCCTGCAACCAGTCGTCGATACCCGAGTCGTCGAACTTTCCCTCGGACAGGCCGTGGCCGCGGTAGTCGAAGCGCAGGAAGGCCTGGCCGCGATCGGCGCAGAACTGGGACAGGGCCGCGGCCTTGGCGCCGCTCATGTCGGACATGAAACCCGGCAGGAAAACCACCGTTGGCGACCGTCCCGGCGCGGCCAGATAGGCGAGCCTGGGTCCGGCAGGGGGCTGCAGATACGCGGGCTGTTGTTGCAAAACCATGAGCTTTCCTGCCATAGACTGATGCGGGGCCCGAGCGGGCCGTTGGCTCACACGTAACATCGAATATGGTCCTGGCCAAAGTCAAAGGGAGTGCCGCATTTTGAATGCTCCGTTGCCACCGGCCGTGCTGCAGGTGCTGCCTGCGCTCGGCACCGCGGGCGGCGTCGAGCGTGGCACCGTGGATGTCGCCAAGGCGCTGGTCGCGGCGGGCTGGCGCGCCATCGTCGCGTCGGAAGGCGGGCCGCTGGTGCGCGAGCTGGAGCGCGCCGGCGCGGTTCACGTCACCCTGCCGCTCGCCTCGAAAAGCCCCGTCGTCATGATGACCAATGTCGGACGGTTGCGCGCCCTGATCGCCGAGCACGGCGTCGATATCGTGCACGCCCGCTCGCGCGCGCCGGCGTGGAGCGCGGAAGCGGCGGCGAAGCGCGCCGGCGCGCATTTCATGACCACGTTCCACGGCACCTATTCCCTGGGCCTGCCGATCAAGCGGCTCTACAACGCGGTCATGACGCGCGGCGAGCGGGTTATCGCCATTTCGGATTTCATCGCCGGGCACATGGTGCAGACCTACAAAGTCGATCCCGCCAAGGTGCGCGTCATCCATCGCGGGGTCGACGTGCAGCAGTTCGATCCGGCCCATGTCAGCCAGGAGCGCGTCGTCAGGCTCGCCGCCCAATGGCGGCTGCCGGAAGACCGCCACATCGTGCTGCTGCCCGGACGGCTGTCGAGCTGGAAGGGCCAGGACGTGCTGATCGACGCGCTCGGGCGCCTGCGCCGCAAGGATCTGTTCGGCATCATGGTCGGCATCGGCCAGGGCAGCAGCGCGTTGCGCGAGGAGATGGAAGGCGCCATCCTGCGCAACAAGCTCGAGGACAGCGTTCGGCTGATCGACGAATGCCGCGACATGCCGGCCGCCTACATGCTGGCCGACGTGGTGGTCGCGCCCTCGACCCGCCCGGAAGCCTTCGGGCGCACCGTCGTCGAGGCCCAGGCCATGGGCCGGCCGATCATCGCCAGCGACCACGGCGGCGCGCGCGAAACCATCATCCCCGGCGCAACCGGCAGCTTGGTGCCGCCCGGCGACGCGGCGGCGCTTGCCGAAGCCATCAGCCAGATGGTCCGCCTCGACGGCCAGTCGCGCGACCGGCTCGGACGCCAGGCGAGCGCTCATGTGCGCGCGAATTTCACCAACGATGTCATGTGCGCCTCGACCCTGGCGGTCTATGGCGAGCTCTTGGCCGAATCCCCCGTTTCCGCCGCCGGCGCCAGCGACGCCCTGCGGCCCGGCGTCGTCTGACTTTGGCCACGGGGGGTGCTGAGGGTGCCCGGCGCATCCTGGTCATCAAGCTCGGCGCGCTCGGCGATTTCGCCCTTGCTATGGGCCCTTTCGCGGCCATCCGGCGCCATCATGCCGACGCCCATATCACGCTGTTGACCATTCCGTCCCTGGCCGAGCTCGGCCGCGCGTGCGGCTATTTCGACGAGATCTGGACCGACAGCCGGCCCGGCGTGCTGGACCTGCCGGGATGGTGGGGCTTGGCGCGCCGGCTCAACCGTCCGGGATTCCAGCGCGTCTACGACCTGCAGACATCGGATCGGTCGAGCTTCTATTTCCGCCTGATGTCGCCGCCGTTCGGGCGCGCGCCCGAATGGTCCGGCATCGCGCGCGGCGCCTCTCATCCTCATGCCAATCCGCGACGCGATTTCATGCACACCATCGAGCGGCAGAAGGAGCAACTCGCCATGGCCGGCATCGCCGCCGTGCCGCCGCCCGATCTCAGTTGGGTCAAGGCCGACGCCGCCCGCTTCGGTCTGGATGCGCCCTTCGTGCTGCTGGTGCCGGGCAGTTCGCCGCATCGGCCCGACAAGCGCTGGCCCGATGCGCAATTCGCCCAGCTCGCGCTGCGGCTGCTCGATCGCGGCTATTTGCCGGTCCTGCTCGGTGCCGAGGCGGAGCGCGGCGTCATCGACAGCATCCACAAGCGCGTGCCCGCTACCCGCGACCTGTGCGGCAAGACGTCCTATTTCGACATCGTCGGGCTGGCGCAGCGTGCCGCGGGCGCGGTCGGCAACGACACCGGGCCGATGCATCTCATCGCGGCCGCGGGTTGCCGTACGGTGGTTTTGTTTTCGGAAGCCTCCGACCCCAGCCTGTGCGCGCCGCGCGGTCCGTCGCCGGACTCGGTCGTGGCGTTGCGGCGCCAGCCGCTCGCCGACCTGACAGTCGATGAGGTCATGGCGGCCGTAGCGCCGGTCTGAAGCGCGCGGCAAGCCATGGTGCGCTTGCAAATGCCGCCGTCCCGCTCCAGGTAAACGGCTGCGGCGGCTCCGTTTCTTGACAGTCGGCGCAACCTGGATACAGTGCGCGGGCTTTCAAAACCGGCGTACACAGCGGATTTTATGGTCGCGATCACCCTCCCCGACGGCAAGGCCCTGCAATTCCCCGGTCCAGTGACCCCCGCCGAGGTCGCGGCCAAGATCGGCCCCGGCCTGGCCAAGGCGGCGCTCGCCGCCAAGGTCGATGGCCAGCTATGGGACCTCAACAGGCCCGTCGCCAATGACGCGCGGATGTCCATCGTCACCGGCAAGGATCGTGAGGCGCTCGATCTGCTGCGCCACGACGCCGCGCATGTGATGGCCCAAGCGGTGCAGGAACTCTATCCCGGCACCCAGATCACCTTCGGTCCGGCGACCGAGGATGGCTTCTATTACGACTTCGTGCGCGACGAACCGTTCACGCCCGACGATTTCGCTAAGATCGAGGCCAAGATGCGGGAGATCGTCGGGCGCGATCTGCCGATCGAGCGCGAGGAATGGACGCCCGAAAAGGCGGTCGAGCATTTCCGCAAGAGCGGCGAGACCTACAAGGCCGAGTGGGTCGAGGAGATCGCCAAGCGCGGCGAGCCGATCTCGATCTACCGCCACGGCGACCAGTGGCTCGACCTGTGCATGGGGCCGCATCTTGCCTCGACCGGCAAGCTGCCGACCGCCTTCAAGGTCATGAAGGTGGCGGGCGCCTATTGGCGCGGCGACGCGCGCAACCAGATGCTGCAGCGCATCTACGGCACCGTGTGGCCCGACGACAAGCAGCTCAAGGCCTACCTCACCATGCTGGAGGAGGCGGAGAAGCGCGATCATCGCCGGCTCGGCCGCGAGATGGATCTCTTCCATATCCAGGAAGAGGCCGTTGGCTCGGTGTTCTGGCACCCGAAGGGCTGGACGCTCTATCGCACCGTCGAGTCCTATTTGCGCGGTCGGCTGGAAAAGAACGGCTATGTCGAGGTCAAGACGCCGCAGCTCGTGGCGCGCAGTCTGTGGGAAGCCTCGGGCCACTGGGAAAAGTTCGGCAAGAACATGTTCCTGGCGACCACCAAGGAAGAAAATACCGACATCGCCATCAAGCCGATGAACTGTCCCTGCCATGTGCAGATCTATCGCCAGGGCATCAAGAGCTATCGCGACCTGCCGTTGCGCATGGCCGAGTTCGGCTCGTGCCATCGCTATGAACCGTCGGGCGCCTTGCACGGCATCATGCGCGTGCGCGCCTTCACCCAGGACGACGCCCACATCTTCTGCACCGAGGATCAGATCACGTCGGAGACCGTCGCCTTCTGCGACCTGCTCAAGTCGGTCTACAAGGATTTCGGCTTCACCGACGTCAAGGTGAAATTCTCCGACCGGCCGCCGGTGCGCGCCGGCGCGGAC
>CAZOBN010000096.1:0-12090 GCA_964577835.1 uncultured Rhizobiaceae bacterium | reverse complement strand
TGGGTATGACCGCATGACGAGAGGAGCCGTCCACACCATCAAGTCGGGGGTGACGATCTGACACATGGCCTTGAGATGGCCCGTCGAGCCGGCCATGACGAAAAAGGAAAGGTCTCGGGCAACGCGGACGTGTCGCCTGCGGTGAATCACCCCGTCGGCATCTCCGCGAGCAATCGGCCATAGCCTGTCACCGGCGTGCGTTCGCCGAGCCGCGTCTGGATTTCCCAGCAGCGCGCGGCGACCGCCTGTACCACCGGCACGCCGATGCGCGCTTCGAGCCGCTCGACGATGTTGAGCGATGGCCATTTGCTGCCCTGCAGATACATCGCCTCGCCGCCCGGGTTGCGGCGGAACACGTCTGCCATCATGTCGATCATCTGTTCGTCGGTCAGCAGGCCGACTTCGTCCCAGGTCGCCTTGACCTTTTCGATGGCGGTCACTTCGAATCCGGCGTCGCGGAAATAGCGTTCGACGATCGGGCCGGTGATGGAATCGTAGCCGGCGCCGGTGATGCGCCGGGCGCCGAGCGCCCTCATCGCGCGGATCTGATTCATGCCCGAGGTGAAGACCGGGATGCCGTATCGGTCCTGCCAGGTGGCGACGATGCGCTGCTCGCCCGCATAGCCGTGCAGCATGAAGGGCGGCGTGCCCTCCGGATGGATGAGATCGACGCCGAGCGCCGCGACCTCCGCGACACCGCGCTCGTATTGCGGCATGACGGTCTGGAATTCCTCCACCGTGCCGTCCTTGATGCCGCAATAGATCGTATGGCAGCGGATGGTGGGTGGCAGCATCGCCGCGAGCGCGTCATGGGATCCGGATGCCTGGGTCGTCGGCTTCACCATGCCGACGAAGCCGCCAGTCTTTATCTCGGTCACGTTCGCTCTCCCGTGTTTTGTCTTCTTGGCTCGTCAGGCTAGCACCGGAAAAGGCGAATTCAACGATCTCCGTGCCGGTTGCCCGGCCCGGTGCGCCGGAAGCCGCTTGCGCGGGTTGCGGACTCGACCGACAATCGGCGGCCAAAACGGCAGGCGGACAACCGCCGTCACGGCGACAGGAAGAGACGTGAGAGGGAGGGGACGATGGTTCGCATTCTCTGTGGCGTGGCTCTCCGTGCTTTGGTTCTATGCGGCTTGGCTCTGACTGGCGGCTTCGCCGCCGCTAGCGCGGCGCAGGCGCAGGACTTCTACAAGGACAAGCGCGTCACTCTCATCGTCGGCTCCGCGCCGGGCGGCGGCTACGACACCTTCGCGCGCGCCGTCTCCCGCTACTGGCCCGAGCATATTCCCGGCAAGCCGACCTTCGTGATCCAGAACATGCCAGGCGCCGGCTCGCTGCTGGCCGCCAATCACATCTACAACGTGGGCGCCAAGGACGGCACGGTGATCGGCGCGGTCAATCCCGGCATCGCCACCGATCCGCTGCTGTCGCCCGACCGCGCCAAGTTCGACGCGCGCGCCTTCCATTGGATCGGCAGCCCGCTGCGCGAGATCCAGACCGGCCTGGTGTGGCACACCGCGCCGGTGCAGAGCCTCGATGATCTCAAGACCAAGGAGCTGCTGGTCGCCGGCTCCGGCGGCGCCTCGGAAGTCTTTCCCACCGTGAGCCAGAAGATTCTCGGGCTCAAGTTCAAGGTCATCGCCGGCTATGCGGGCACCAAGGAGGGCGGGCTCGCCATGGAGCGCGGCGAGGTCCATGGCATCGGCGGCACCACCTGGGCGAGCGTGAAAGCGACCTACGGCCACTGGCTCGCCGAACACAAGATCAAGGTCATCGTGCAATACGGCCTGCGCAAGCATCCGGAATTGCCCGACGTGCCGATGCTGATGGATCTCCCGATGACGCCCGAGCAGCGCGAGGCCCTCACCTTCGTGCTGGCGCGCCAGGACCTCGGCCGGCCCTACGTCACCGCGCCGGGTGTGCCCGCCGAGCGCGTCGCACTGCTGCGCAAGAGCTTCGTCGAAACCATGAAGGACCCCGCCTTCGTCAAGGAGGCGGGGCAACGCAAGCTCGACCTCGACCCCGAGCCGGTCACCGGCGAGGAGCTGCAGAAGCTGGTGGCCGCCATCTATGCGACGCCGGAGTCCCTGGTGACGAAGCTGCGCGACATGGGCGTGCGCTGAGGCGCGGCGGACGGACTTGTTCGCGCGGGCCAAGCCCAGCCAAACTTTGCCGCAACCTTGCCACACCATGGTATGCGGCGGGTCTGCTAATGACCACGGTTGACCGGCGAGTCTGACCCGATCGCGGGCAGGACTTATCCGGGAAGAAGAACCACGTTAAGGCCACACCCGTGCGTCACACCAGCTCGCTTGCCACATGTCTGACAGCCCTGTTCTTCGTGATCGGCACGGCCGTGCCGGCTCTTGCCGACCGGGACAAGAAAAACCACCATCACGGCTACTACGAATATCATCAGCATGACGAGGATGACGACGACGATGACCGACGCAAGAAGCGGCGCACCGTCGTGATCTATCAGGCGCCGGTGATATTCGCCGGCGGTCCGCCGCCGTGGATGGCGGAGTCCGGCCGCCGCCGCGTCCCTGCACGCTATGTGGCGCCCTACGGCATCCAGGCAGGCCGGTGCGACCGGCAGCTCGTCGGTCGCGAGCTCGCAGGCCAAGTGATCGGCGGGGTCGGCGGCGCCGTGCTTGGCTCGCAGATCGGCCAAGGTACCGGCCGCATCATCGCTACCGCGGGTGGAACCCTGCTCGGCGTGCTGATCGGCGGCGCCGTCGGCCGCAGTCTGGATCAGACCGACTACGCATGTGCCGGCCAAGTGCTCGAGCACGCACCGAATAATCGTACCATCGTATGGCGCAACCCCGAGACGGGCGGCGCCTATCGCCTGACCCCGACCAATGCTTATCAGGTGCAGGATGGTTACTGCCGCGAATATACCTCGACCGCCACGGTCGGCGGGCGGTCGCAGACAATCTATGGCACCGCCTGTCGTCAGCCGGATGGTTCCTGGCGGATCGTCCAACAATAGACAAAATCCCCATATAGCGTGGCTGCCGCCGCGAATGGCGGCATATCTGGCGCGCGCGGCGCTGACCGCGCGGGGTATTTATGCTTGATTCTCCGGGTGAGTGCTTTATCCCGGGGGCATCTGCTATTCTGCCGACTTGGCGTTCCGTTGGAATGTCAGCCATTCACGTGGGGATAAGATCGATATATGCCGGCAAGGGCGATACGGGGGAGCGCTGCGGTGCGACTGCATGGGCTGTGGTTGAGCCTCGCCGCAGGCTTGGCATTGGCCGCGTGCGAAGTGCCGCAGGCGCCGCGCGAAGAGCGGGCGCCGCTACCGGTCGCCGAAAGCAATGGCGCCGCGACCGCGTCCGTGCCGGCGCCGCCATCGGCGAAACCGATGCCGCCGGTCGCGCCGCCGCCGAAGCCATCCATCGAACCCCAGTCTCTGGTTGGACTGGGCGAGGAAGACATCACCCGCTTGCTCGGCGAACCACGCGAAGTGCGCAATGATCCACCGGCCATGGTGTGGAATTACGCCGTCAACGGGTGCCGATTCGATCTGTTCTTCTATTTGGATCTCAAAAGCCAGGATTTCCGGGCGCTTGCTTATAATTTCGAACCGAATACAACCTCGGACGGGGCGAAGAAGGTTTGTCTAGCGAGAATTCAAGAAGCGAACCGTGACCGTAGACGCTGATATCCAGCAAGTTCAGGCGACACAGGCCACGAGCCGCATCGTGCTGATCGACGACGACGAGCTGTTCCGGGAATCCTTGGAGCAGAACTTGCGCGACAGCGGCTTTTCCGTGCGCGCGTTCGACCGCGGCGAGCCGGCGCTGACTTTCTTCGAAGGCGGCGGCGGCGCCGAAGTGGTGCTGCTCGATTGGAAGATGCCGGAGATGAACGGAATCGAGGTGCTGCGCAAGCTGCGCCAGATCAATCAGGACGTACCGGTCATCTTCCTCACGGTGCTTAGCGATCAAATCTACGAGGAAGCCGCGCTGCTCAGCGGCGCGGTCGACTTCGTGGAGAAGTCGCGCAGCTTCACCATCCTGCTCAAGCGCATGGGGCTTATTCTCGGGGGCGTCAAGGCCGGCGCCGGTGGCGCCGCGCCCGCGGCCCAGAACGGCGACGGCTCGGTCGTGATGACGGTCGGCAGCCTGGAACTCAATCTCGAATCGAACCGCGCGTTTTGGCGCCAGGGCCAGGTGGAACTGACTCTCACGGAATTCGAGATCGTCCGCTTCCTTGTGTCGCGTGCCGGACAGGATATCCGCTACCGCGAGATCTACGACCTCGTGCACGGCAAGGGCTTCGTCGCGGGCGAGGGACCGGAGGGCTATCGCGCCAATGTGCGTACCTTCATCAAGCGGATACGCCAGAAATTCCGCAACATCGATTCCAACTTCGAGCAGATCGAGAACTATCCCGGATTCGGATACCGCTGGCGCGAGGGGTAAGGGTAAGCGATGCGTATCCTGCCGAAGATCGCTTCCTCGATCGCCGCGAAGCTCGCCGTTATTCTCGTGGTCTTCGTCGCCTGTCCGCTGATCATCTATTACGAATTCAAGAACGCGGATGAGGAAAAGAACGCGCTGCTCCTGCGCAATGTCCAGGAACAGGGGCGGCTGATCGCCCGCGGGCTAGAGCCGCTGCTTGTCTCCGCCGCCGCCGAGGCGCTGCCCAAGGTGCGCCAGGAGCTCGAGCGCCTGTCGGAGAATCAGCTCAAGGTTCGCCTGCTGTTCCGGCCGCTATCGGCGGAGCCGGACAACTTCTTCTACATCGCCTCGGTGCCGCCCGTTGCCGCGGACTATCTGCAGCAGGAGCGCAGGGAGTTGATCGAAACCGGTATTCTGGAGCGCTTGCGCGACAGTTGCGCGGGCGACCGCGCGGTCGAGTTGCGCTACACCAATCCCGCCGGCGAGGAGGAAGTGCTGAGCTCGGTTACGCCGGTCAATACGGCGGAAGGCTGCTGGGCCGTCATCACGTCGCATACCAAAGCCGATTTCGTCGTCTCGTCGCTGGCGCAACCCTATTGGAAGACCCCGGAAGTGCGGCTTGCCGCCGGCATCTATATGCTCATGGCGGTGCTGGTGATCTCGCTGTTCATCGGCATCTGGACGAACCTGCTGCGCTTCGGCCGGTTCGCCCGCGCCATTACCCAGGATCGGCTGCATGGCGCCTCGTTCGTGGCGCTCAATCGCGTGCCCGAGCTCGACAGCGTCGCGGAGGAATTCGACCACCTCGTGGGTACCTTGCAGGGATCGGCCACGGCGATCCGCAATGCCGCCGAGGAAAATGCCCATGCGTTCAAGACGCCGATCGCCGTGATCGCGCAGTCGCTCGAGCCGCTGAAGCGCGCCGTGCCGCCGGAAAACACGCGCGGGCAACGCGCGCTGCAGCTCGTCGAACGCTCGATCGAAAAGCTCGACGCCTTGATCTCGGCCGCGCGCCGTATGGACGAAGCCATCGCCGAGCTGATCAATCCGCCGCGCGAGGATGTGGAGCTATCCGATCTCGTAACTCAATTGATGGCGGGCTACGAAGACAAAGTTCGCATTTCGGGCCTGCGCATGGAGGTGCGGATCGCGCCGGGGATTCACGTCATGGGCGGCATCGATCTGATCGAGACGGCGCTGGAGAACATCATCGACAACGCCTTCAGCTTCTCGCCGCCCCAGAGCGTCGTCACCGTCACGCTCAATCGCGAAGATCATGAGGCCGTGCTCGTGGTGGCGGATAGCGGTCCCGGCGTGGATTCGCGCCACATCGACAAGATTTTCGAGCGCTATTTTTCGCATCGGCCCTTGCGCCGGGAGCATGACGAAGCCATCGAAGGTAATTCCCATTTCGGCATTGGATTATGGGTCGTGCGGCGCAATATCGAAGCGCTCGACGGCACGGTGACGGCCGCCAACCGGCCCCAGGGCGGCCTCGCCGTGACCATCCGCCTGCCGCTCGCGCGCTAGGAACGGCGTTTGTTACAGCGGCTTACGGGCTGAAATTGCTGGCCATGTCACAACTTTGCCCTAACCTTGTCGCAACAAGCTTCAGGTGCGTTCCCCTAAAGTCGATCTCGTCGGTAGTTATGCGTTCGAGGAGCGTAGGGAAATGGAGGACAAATCGCAGGTCATTGCCGAGGCTCGCCGCGCTCTTGAGGGTGCGAGCCAGACGATGGCGGCGGGGTTCATGGCAGAGGTCGAGCGAATCATCGGTCTCCTCGGCACTCAGCGTCTTCTCCGGCTTTCCCTGTTTCGCTTCGAACTCTACGGTCTGCCGCAAGCGGCAGCCGTGAAGCTGGTCGACCGCGCCCTGAAGCCTCACGGCTTGGTCGGCGCGCTACCGGATGGCCACGTCGGGTTTCTTTATCTCGGCCCGCGCGGCGAGCGGAAAGTGGCGGATCTGGCCCTGGTCCATCACATCACCGAGCGGCTGCGCATCGAGATCTATCGCCGCGCGCCGCTCAACGACGTGAGCTTGATTTCGAGCACGGTCGTCCATCGCTGGGCTGACGAGGTAGTGGATGTCTACGACTTGGTTGACGGACTTCGTGGGCCGACTGTCGAAGCGAAGGCGAGTTGAGTTGAATGGGGCGGCCAGATCGCGTTGAGCTAGACCGCGTTGAAGGAGAACGAACGTGAAGTTGCACCTGGCATTGGCAGGACTCGGGGTCGCATTGGTCGCCGTTTCCGTACACGCTAATGGCGGCGATCTACCGGCGGCGGTCGAGGTCAAGGCTTCGGCGACGCGGGACGCAATCCCGGCAGTTGTGACCTCGCGCGGCCTCGAAGGCTTGTCGCCCGGCAACCGTCTGATTGCCCAGGCGCTCTACAGCGCCCAGAAGGCGGGCGCGTTAGGCGGCCGGCTGCCGTGGAGCCTGGAGCGCGTGGCCATGGCGCGCACTGGCGGGAACAACTGGGGTGAAGTTTTCCAGCAGATGAAACGGGACGGCCTGGTGGAGGCCGAAACGCTCGGCCAGGTCGTCACTTGGTATCAGTATCATCAGGTGACGCCGTTGCGGCCGGCGCAGGATACCGCCGCTTCGGTGGCCGGCATGAAGGCGCCGACGAAGTAAGTGCATAAACGCAGTCGCCCGCTCGGCGGGCGAGCCAGTTTGCTCTAATGGTCGGCCCCCCGGCGGCCATGGAGCGAGGGGCGCGGACGTCGCGACGGGCGTCCGCGCCCTTAATTTTTGTGCCATACCGGAGCGGACGGGGTGTGCGGATCGCTAGCCTCAGGCCCAGCGCCGCGGTCGCAGCACCAGCCGGAAGGGCAGCTTGATCAGCTCGTAGCACAGCCAGCCCAGCACGATTCCCATCAGAATATAAACCGCGCTCGCGGTATCCAGCGGTAGAGCCGGCGTGAACGCGGAAAGCGTCGCTTCGAAGATATCCCGATCGAAGTGCCGCGCGAACTCGAACGGGCGCCGGAATGCGTCGGCGTCCGAAACGGCGTTGTAGGCCGTCGTCAGTTCCTCGACCCGGCGGGCGAAGGCGCCGTTGATCCGGTCCTGGGATGCCGGATCGATGCCCGGCAGCAACTCGCCTGACTGCAGCCGTGCCAGGGATCGGCGCGCCTCCTCGAGATGGCCGCCCAACCGCTGCAGATAGGCGGCGATGATCGCCTGGGTCTGCGAGGCCGCGAGACCGGTAAACGCGGCGATCACCGTGCCGATCAGCCGATCGAAAGTCCGCAACAACCAATCCATCGCCTGTTCTCCGCCACCAGTCACGCCGACGGCCCCAATGGCAAACCCGCCAAAGCTATGGCACCTTTGCCGCGGCCATCCTATCGGCAAAACAATAAGCGGGAGGACGCGGGGAATGCCAATCGATCTTGAGGACCGTGTCGTCGTGGTGACCGGCGCCAGCCGCGGGCTCGGCCGCGCCATGGCCATGGGACTGGCGCAAGCGGGCGGCCGGGTCATTCTGGCGTCGCCGGAGGGCAAGCTGCTGTGCGAGGCGGCCGGCGAGATCGAAGCCGTCTGCGGCAAGGGCCGGGCCTTGGCCCTGCCGACCGACATCACGGTCAAGGCGGATTGCGAGCGGGTCTTGTCGATGGCGCTCGATGCATTCGGCGCGCTTCATGTGCTGGTCAATAATGCGCGCCGCCCCCACCGCGGACCAGGCCTGCCGGCCGAGGGCAACGTCCTGCCATTCTGGGAATCCAATCCGGCGATCTGGCAGGAGACGGTGCAGGTCAATATCAACGGCACCTTCCTGATCAGCCATGTCATCGCGCCGCACCTGATCGAGCAGGGCTGGGGCCGCATCGTCAACCTGACCACCAGCCTCGATACCATGCAACGCGGCCACAATTCGCCCTATGGCGTGACCAAGGCGGCGCTCGAGGCGGCGACCATGATCTGGGCGCAGGATCTGGCGGGCACCGGCGTCACGGTGAACTCCCTCATCCCGGGCGGCAGTTGCGATTCCGATCCGGATCGTCCGCCGCCGCGCCCCGGCCGCACGCTGCTGCCGGTCGACATCATGAACCCGCTCGTGGTGTGGCTCGCCTCCGATCTGTCCGACGGCAAGACCGGCGGCCGTTACGTGGGCAAGCTATGGGATGGGTCGCTGCCGCCCAACGAAGCGGTCGAGCGGTCGCGCGAGGCGCCCGTGCTGCGTGCACCCGACGTCAAGCGTCCGGCGATCTGAAGCGGCCCGCACGCTGTCATCCGAGAGTCTCCCTCCTGTCATAGCTCTGTCCGTGGCCCGGCTTACAAGGAACGCCACAGGCAGGCCGTCTCTCGGAGTCGAATAGGCGGCATGCCGGCAAACCCATCGCTTGCCGGAGACAATGGCCATGCAGCACGGATCGAACGCGCCGACCCCTCACGCATCCAACGACAATCATCCAATGGACCTGGCGCTCGCGCCCATCTGCCGCGATGGTGTGACAATGGGCGATATCGTTGCCGCTCGCTTCGGCCGGCGCGACTTGATGAAGGGCTTGCTGGCCGCGACGGCGTTGAGCGCCATCGCCGGCCCGCTCGCCCTGACCGCGCGCCGCGCCGAGGCGGCGAACAGCTTCACCTTCACGGAAATTTCCCACGGCGTGGACGAGACCCATCATGTGGCGCCCGGCTATAATGCCGAGGTGCTGATCCGCTGGGGCGATCCGGTGATGGCCGACGCACCGCCGTTCGATCCGATGAACCAGACGGCGGCCGCTCAAGCCAAGCAGTTCGGCTACAACAACGACTATATCGGCTTCGCGCCGCTGCCCGCCGGCTCGAACAGCGCCGACCATGGGCTGCTCTGCGTCAATCACGAATACACCGTCCCCGGACATATGTTCCCGGGTTCGCCCGACCCGAAAAGCGCCATGACCAGGGATCTGGTCGATATCGAAATGGCGGCGCACGGTGCTTCGATGGTCGAAATCCGCAAGCAGGGCGGCAATTGGCAGGTAGTCAAGGGCAGCAGATACGCCCGGCGCGTCACCGCGGAAACGCCGATCCGCATTTCAGGACCGGCCGCGGGCCATGACCGCATGAAGACCAGCTATGATGCCGCCGGCACCCAAGTGCGCGGCATGGTCAACAATTGCTCGGGTGGCATCACCCCGTGGGGCACTTATCTGAGCTGCGAGGAAAACTTCGACAACTACTTCGTCGGCGACGTCGCAGGGCATGCGCAGGAAGCGAATTACAAGAGCTATGGCATTCCCGGCAACGAATACGCCTGGGGCAAATTCCACGATCGTTTCGACATCAACAAGGAGCCGAACGAAGGCAATCGCTTCGGCTGGATCGTCGAGATCGATCCCTATGATCCGGCCTCGATGCCGGTCAAGCGCACCGCGCTCGGCCGCTTCAAGCACGAAGGCGCCGAATCGATCGTCAATGCGGACGGCCGCGTGGTGCTCTACTCCGGCGACGATGAGCGCTTCGCCTTCGTCTATAAATTCGTCACCGCTGGCCGATTCAATGCCGCCGACCGCGCCGCCAACCGCGACCTGCTCGATTCGGGCACGCTCTATGCCGCGAAATTCGCCGCCGACGGCAAGGTCGAATGGCTGCCGCTGGTCCATGGCAGCGGACCGTTGACGGCTGAGAACGGCTTTCGCAGCCAGGCCGACGTGGCGATCCAGACACGCAAGGCCGCGCAACTGATGGGCGCGACACCGATGGATCGGCCCGAGGATATCGAGCCGACCAAGACTGGCGGTAAGATCTATATCGCGCTCACCAACAACAACCGCCGCAAGCCCGAGCAGATCGATGCCGCCAATCCGCGGCCGCTCAATCAGTGGGGCCAGGTCGTCGAGATGACGGCGCCGGGTGGCGACCATGCCGCGACCAGCTTCATCTGGGAAATCCTGGTGAAATGCGGCGATCCGGCGATCGCCGACATCGGCGCCCTATGGAATCCGGCGACCACCGCGAACGGCTGGTTCGCTTGTCCCGATGGTTTCGCGACCGATAGCCAGGGCCGGCTGTGGATCGCCACCGACCAGGGGTCGGCCTGGAAGAAGGCATCGGGCACCGCGGACGGCATCTTTGCGGTCGAAACCAAGGGCGACGCGCGCGGCACCAGCAAGATGTTCTTCCGCGTGCCGGTCGGCGCCGAGATGACCGGGCCATTTTTCACCGCCGACGACCGGACATTGTTCTGCGCCGTGCAGCATCCGTCGGTGGACGGCACCGAGCACTGGGACAAATTCGGCCGCAAATCGACCTTCGCCGACCCGGCCACGCGCTGGCCGGACTTCAAGCCGGAGATGCCGACCCGGCCATCGGTGATCGTCATCACAAAACAGGACGGCGGCGTCATCGGAAGCTGAAGCCTTACGCGCGTGCTCACAGCCAAGACTGGGCGCCGGCGCAATCCGGCGCCCGATTTTTTTGCCCTCATTTCTTGTGTCCGCAGGATGAATTGACGCTGCGCGCCGCACACCGTAGCTTCGCGACAGTTCAGTGGAGAATGGCATGCGGATCGATTGCGACACCCATTACTGGCCTATCGATTTCCTGGAGCGCGTCGATCATCCGGGCAAGGGGCGCATCGAGCGCGAGGACGAGACCACCGTCAGCTTCTACCGCGCCGGCGAGTTGGTGCACCGCTTCAAACATACGCGCTGGGACCTGACGGCGCGCAAGGCGGTCATGGACCAGGAAGGCTTCGACGCGCAGGTTTTGATTCCGGACAACCGGCCGTTCCTCTACGAGCTCGGCCATGTGCTTGGCCGCGCCATGGCGACCGCCTACAACGACTACGTCGCCGAGGCGGTGAAGAATGAGCCGCGTTTCATCGGCGTGAGCTGGGTCTACCTGCCGGACATGGCGGAGGCGGTGCGGGAGTTGGAGCGCTCGGCGACCACGCTGGGCCTGCGCGCGGTGAAGCTGACCGGCGGGTTCGGCGACAGCGATCTCGACGATCATGCCATGTGGCCGCTCTACGAAGCGGCGGAAGCCCACGACGTGCCCATTCTCGTGCATCCGGCCGCGCGCGCCTTCGAGGATCAGACCGGCCATCCCTGGCTGATCGGCGCCGAGCGCTACAGCGGCATGCGCTTCCTGGCCTCGACCCTCGGCTTCCCCTTCACCTATATGCACACCATCACGCGGCTCATCTATAGCGGCGCGCTCGATCGCTTTCCCAAGCTGCGGTTTGCGTTTTTCGAAGGCGGCGTGGGCTGGGTGCCGTTCCTGCAGAACCAGCTCGACCGCGAGGCCGAGCATCGCTCGTTCCGCAGCTATCTGGCGAAGGCCGGCATCAAGCTGAAACGCAAGCCCAGCGAGTATTTCGATCGGCTCTATGTCGCGGCCATCGCCCACGAGCCTTACCTGGCGGACACGGCGCGGCAGTGGCGCGACCATCGCATCGTCATCGGCAGCGATTTCGACCATGCCGATCCGGTCGCGACCTGGCCGACCACGGTCGAACGGCTGCGCAAGGTCGAAGGGTTGAGCGCGCAGGATCAAGACAAGATCCTCGGCGGCAATGCCATGCGCCTGTTGGGGCTAAACGCGTGACCGGATCATACGGGTGGTGGAACCAGGCCCTCGTTGCATTGCCGGTCGGTGGGGCGGAATGTTTGGCTCGCTAAAGCGTTACTAGGGTCGAAACCCAATAAATGTGTTGAGCGGCGAATCGGTTAGTGATTCTT
>CAZOBN010000095.1:0-12225 GCA_964577835.1 uncultured Rhizobiaceae bacterium | reverse complement strand
CATCAAAAGCACAAGACATCAAACGCTCAATCCCCATGACACAGAACTTAAAGCATCAGGCACATAATCGCACCACCTCCGGGTGCATCGGACAGGTGTAGATGGTTCCGGCGGGAACTTCTTCGACCTTCGCAAGGTTAGAGCCTAGGTAGCGCGCCGGATCGGCGACGAAACGCTCGCGGCAGCGCGCGCCGCAGAAATGGTATTCCTGGCTGGCGTACGTCGCGTGATGCGGCGTCTTGAGCGGATCGACTGTCATGCCGCAGACAGGGTCCTTCACGGGTCCCGCACCGCCCTGACCTTGGTGAGTTCCGTGGTGTTCGTGGCTTCCGTGGCGACTCTGCAAAGGCGAATGACCGGTATAACTCATTGACTTTCCACCCGCTCACTAAGACGGTTATGACGTAAGATGGAGCTTACCAACGTGGGAAGGTCAAGCGCCGGATCGGCGATGTCACAAAAATTTCGCTTCAGCCCAATGGCCAAGTTGCGCTAACACTTTAGAATCATGAGTCAAGAATTGAGCAAGCGCGGCTTCTTCGGTTTCGCCATCGCGATGACGGCGGGTTGCACGTTGCTCATCGCCCTGGCGAGTTGCACGACCGCATCCCGTCAGGTCGTGAGCCAGAAGAAGCCTGTGACCGCGCACGGACCGATGGAGCTGGTCAGCCAGGCTCCCGGCGGCTACTCCCAGTGCGTGCCTTACGCCCGCGACTACTCGGGCATCCAGATCTATGGCGATGCCTGGACCTGGTGGTCGAAGGCGAACGGCCGCTATGACCGTGGCAACATTCCCCGGCGCGGCTCCGTGCTGACCCTGAAGAAGACGAACAAGCTGAGCGCCGGCCATGTCGCCGTGGTCGCCTCGATCATCGATTCGCGGCGCATCCTGGTCGATCACGCGAACTGGGGCGACAACGCCGATACGCGCAGCAAGATCCATGTGCGCCAGCCGGTGATCGACGTTTCGCCGAAAAACGATTGGACCTCGGTGCGCTTCATGAACACCCAGGGCACCTTCGGCGCGGTCTATCCGTCCTTCGGCTTCATCTATTCCGACGCGGAAATCCGCACGGCGGACAGCCTGCCGCCCGCCAAGTCGAAGGCCGGCGCCAACTAGGGCGCGGCCTGCTCGATTCGCGCCTGCGTCTCGTCGCGCGGCGCCGCGCTCTGCTGACCCGCGCCGCGGTGCGCCTCGAGACGCTCCACCACCGTCGATATCGGCGCCAGCACGAAGCCTCTCTCCTCCAGAGTCGGCAGCCACGCCCTGAGCGCCGCGATGGTGACGTCGTGCGGATGGCCGATGGCGACCGCGAACCCGGTCTGGCGCGCCACGCGCTCCGTTTCGGCGAGCTGCCGATTCACCTCGGCGACGGACTGTTCGTTATCGAGAAAGAAATGCCGCCCGGCATGGGGCACGCCATGGGCCGACGCGACGGCGGCGCCGACGCTGTGCTGGACGGTGCGCGAATCGAGGAACAGCAGGCCGCGCGTCTTGATCTCGTCCATCACCACATCCATGCCGGCGCGCTCGGAGGTGAAGCGGCTGCCCATGTGATTGTTGATGCCGACATAGCCGTCGAACGCGTCGAGCGCCCAGTCGAACCGGCGTCGGATTTCATCCTCCGGCAGATCGGTCGTCAGCGCATTCGGTCCGGGCTTGATCTTGGCATCGAGCGGCTCCATGGAGACATGCACCAGCAGCTCATGCCCTCGGGCGCGTGCCTCCGCCGTCTGGCGCGGCAGATCGCGCCCGTAAGGCAGATAGGACAACGTCAGAGGTCCGGGCAATTTCACCATTTCCGCCGAACGGCGCTGGTCGACGCCCATGTCGTCGATCACCATGGCGATCACGGCTTTGCCCGCGACATTCGGCGCCGCCACGGCATTGCGCCGCCAGGCCGCCAGTCCTTCCGCAGGCACGACCCGCCGCGGAATGACGATTACCTGGGCCTCGCTGCCCGGCTCGCGCTGCGGTTTCGCATTCAACGCGGGCGGAAGCGCCGCCGATTGACCCGCAGCTTCACGCGGCGCTGACGGCACGACTGGCGCGCTGGGCGAGGCCGTCGCAGGCGCCGTGCCGTCCGGCGTGGGAAGCGGCAGGATAATCGTGGGTGCGGGCGGCGGCGAACCGGCGGACGGCGGTGATGGCGCCACCGGAGCACCGCTTGGCGACGTGCCCGGCGCCGGGTCGGATGGCGCGAGCGAGACACGGACTGGGGGGGCATCCGGCGGCTCGGACGGGCCGGCGAGAAAAATGCCGAGACCCATGCCGATCGCCAAGGCCAGGACGAGTGCCGGCCAGCGGCGCAGGCGGGATATCCACGTCGCGGGAGCAGGCGCATAAACCGGGTGCTTGCGGGTCGGCATGGGACGACGGTGTTCGGCTGCCATTCGGTTTCGTGCCCACTCTTAGCGCGTTCCGCGGCGTCGCTGCATCGCTTTCCCTAGGCCGGAAAAGCCTGATATAACACGGCCCGGTATGGGAACTGATGGAGCCGACCTGCGGCACATGCTCGCATACCACCTGAAGATTAATCGATAAGCTACTGAAATGTTTCTGCTCATCGACAACTATGACAGCTTCACCTACAACCTGGTGCACTACCTCGGAGAGGAAGGCGCCGAGGTCGTCGTGCGGCGCAACGATGCGTTGAGCGCCGACGAGGCGCTGGCGCTCGAGCCCCAGGGGATCGTGCTGTCGCCGGGCCCGTGCGATCCGGATCGCGCCGGCATCTGCCTCGATCTCATCGGCAAGGCCGCCGCCGGCCACGTGCCGGTGCTCGGCGTCTGCCTCGGCCATCAGGCGATCGGCCAGCGCTTCGGCGGCCGCGTGGTGCGCGCCCCGGTGCCGATGCACGGCAAGGTGAGCGCGATCAGCCATGGCGGCAAAGGCGTCTTCGAACACCTGCCCTCGCCCTTCAAGGCGACGCGCTATCATTCGCTGATCGTCGAACGCGACAGCCTGCCCGCCTGCCTCGAGGTCACCGCGCAGACCGACGACGGCCTGATCATGGGCCTGCAGCATCGCGACTACGCGATCTTCGGCGTGCAGTTCCATCCGGAAAGCATCGCCTCCGAACATGGCCACCAAATCCTGCGCAACTTCCTGACGATCGCCGGTCATAAAGGAGCCGGACAAAGGGGACTAAAAGGAAAGGCCGCATGAGCGACACCGCGCCCGCCGTCTTCAAGAAGCTCCTCGCCTTCGTCGCCGACAATGGCCGCTTGAGCCAGGCCCAGGCCGAGGAAGCGTTCGAGATCATCATGTCCGGCCAGGCGACGCCGTCGCAGATGGGCGGCTTCCTCATGGCGCTGCGCGTGCGCGGCGAAACGGTCGACGAGTTGATCGGCGCGGCCCGCGTGATGCGCGCCAAGGCGCTGCGCATCGAAGCGCCGGCCGGCGCCATCGATACCTGCGGCACCGGGGGCGATGCGTCGGGCACCTACAATATTTCGACCGGCGCCGCGCTCGTGGTCGCCGCCTGCGGCGTGCCGGTGGCCAAGCACGGCAACCGCGCACTCTCGTCCAAGTCCGGTTCGGCCGACGTGCTCGCGGCGCTCGGCGTCAATATCGACGCGGACATGGCGCTGGTCGCCGAATCCTTGCGCACCATTCATATCGGTTTCCTGATGGCGCCGCGCCATCACGCCGCCATGCGCCACGTCGGCCCGACGCGGGTCGAACTCGGCACGCGCACCATCTTCAACCTGCTCGGGCCACTGTCCAATCCGGCCAATGCCAAGCGCCAACTGCTCGGCGTGTTCCACCGCCAATGGATCAAGCCGCTCGCCGAAGTGCTCGGCGCGCTCGGCTCCGAGCGGGCCTGGGTGGTGCATGGCTCCGACGGGCTCGACGAGCTGACCACCACCGGCGCCTCCTATGTCGCCGAGTTGAAGGACGGCAAGGTCACCATCTTCGAGGTGACGCCGGAGGATGCCGGCCTGGCGCGGAGCACGCCGGAGGCGCTCAAGGGCGGCGATCCCGCGGCCAATGCCGCGGCGTTGCGCGACCTGCTCGGCGGCAAGCCAGGCGCCTACCGCGACATCGTGCTGCTCAATGCCGCCGCGTCTCTCGTGGTCGCCGGCAAGGCCAAGGATATCAAGGCCGGTGTCGCGCTCGCGGCCGAGGCGATCGGATCGGGCCGCGCCAAGACGACCCTGGACCAGCTCGCCGCCACCTCCCAGCGGCCGGCGGTCGCCGCCACCGTGAGCGCCTGAATCCCAATGTCCGGCAGCGCCATCGACATCCTGGGCGACATCTGCACCATGCGGCGCCGCCGCGTGGCCGCCGCCAAGATCGCCGCGCCGTTTTCCGAAATCGACCGCGCGGCGCGCCAGCAGCCAGCACCGCGCGGCTTCCGCGCCGCCCTGGCACGCGAGACGGCAGCCGGCGGCTACGGCCTGATCGCCGAGATCAAAAAGGCCTCGCCGAGCGCCGGGCTGATCCGCGACGATTTCGATCCCGTCACCCTGGCGCGCGCCTATGCCCGCGCCGGCGCCGCCTGCCTGTCGGTGCTCACCGAGCTGGACAATTTCCTGGGCGACGAACAGCATCTGCGCGCGGCGCGCGCGGCCGTCGAGCTGCCGGTGCTGCGCAAGGACTTCATGGTCGACGCTTACCAGATCGCCGAATCGCGCATGATGGGCGCCGACTGCGTTCTGCTCATCATGGCCGCGCTGAGCGACGCCCATGCCGCCGAGCTGGAATCCATCGCATTCGACTACGGACTCGACGTGCTGATCGAGGTGCATGACGAGAGCGAGCTCGAGCGCGCGCTGAAACTTCGTTCGCCGCTGCTCGGCGTCAACAACCGCAATCTCAAGACGCTGAAGACCGACCTCGCGGTCACCGAGCGGCTGGCGCGCTATGTGCCGGCCGGGCGCATGCTGGTGTCCGAGAGCGGCCTGTCGACGCCGGGCGATCTCGCGCGCATGGCGCGTGCCGGCGCGCGCTGTTTCCTGATCGGCGAAAGCCTGATGCGCCAGAATGATGTCGAGGCGGCGACCCGCGCCATCCTGGCGCTGCCGCAATCGCTCGCGGGCTGACGCCATGGCGCGCAAGCCCGCCGCCAAGCCGGCGAAAGCCAAACCCGCGCGGCCGCGCCTGACTCATCTCGATGCGGCCGGTCATGCCCGCATGGTGAATGTGTCGGACAAGGCGGTGACGTCCCGCGTCGCCACCGCCAAGGGCGCGATCCGCATGGCGCCGGCGACGCTGAAGCTCGTTCGCGAAGGCGGCTTCAAGAAGGGCGACGTGCTGTCGATCGCGCGGCTCGCCGGCATCATGGGCGCCAAGCGCACGTCCGAGCTCATCCCGCTTTGTCATCCGCTGGCGCTGAGTTCGGTGAGCGTCGATCTCACGGTCTCGCCCGACGGCGACGGTCTCGACATCAGTGCCACCTGCACCATCGAAGCGAAGACCGGCGTCGAGATGGAGGCGCTCACCGCCGTCGCGGTGGCGGCGCTGACGGTCTACGACATGTGCAAGGCCGTGGACCGCGGCATGGTCATCGGCGACATCCGTCTCAGCCATAAGTCAGGCGGTAAATCAGGCACCTATGAGGCATCCTGATGCTGTCGGTTGAAGACGCGCGCCGGCGCATCCTGGGTAGCCTGCGGCCGCTCCGCAGCGAAACCGTCGAGCTGGGCGCGGCGCTCGGGCGGGTGCTGGCCGACGACGTGGCCGCACGATTGAGCCAGCCGCCCGTCGCGGTATCGGCCATGGACGGCTACGCGGTGCGCGCGGCGGACGTCGCCCAGGTGCCGGCACGACTGACCGTGATCGGCGAAGCGCCGGCCGGTGGCGCCTTCCCTGGCGACGTGCGCTCAGGTCAGGCCGTTCGCATCTTCACCGGCGGCCCGGTGCCGCGCGGCGCCGACACGGTGGTCATCCAGGAAGACACCGACCGCAGCGGCGATACCGTCACCGTCAAAGAAGCCGCCCGCCCCGGGCACAACATCCGCGACGCCGGCATCGATTTCAAAACCGGCCAGACCTTGCTCGAGCGCGGCCGCGTGCTGAGCGCGCGCGACGTGGCGCTCGCCGCCGCCATGAACCATCCCTCGCTGACCGTGGGTCGCCGACCGCGCGTCGCCATCCTCGCCACCGGCGACGAGCTGGTGCCGCCGGGCGCCACCGTCGGGCCCAACCAAATCGTCAGCTCGAACGGACCCGGCCTGATCGCCTTCGTGCGCGCCTGCGGCGGCGAACCGATCGATCTCGGCATCGTGCCCGACAATGCGGATGCGCTGCGCGCCGTGGCGCCGCGCGCGGCCGGCGCCGATCTGTTCGTCACCATCGGCGGCGCCTCGGTCGGCGACTACGACCTGGTCCAGAAGGTGCTGGCGGAAGTCGGGCTAAAAGTCGATTTCTGGAAGATCGCCATGAAGCCTGGCAAGCCGCTCATGTTCGGCGACTTCAACGGGATGCCGATGATCGGCCTGCCCGGCAACCCCGTCTCGGCGCTGGTCTGCGCCATCCTTTACCTGCGTCCCGCCATCCTGGCCCTGCAGGGCGCCTCCGAGCGCGACACCGCGATCCCCATGGCCAAGGCGAAGCTCGCCCGGCCGCTCAAGGCCAACAACTTACGCGAGGATTTTCTGCGCGCGACGCTCGCCAGGGACGCCGAGGGCGATCCCGTGGCCAGCGCCCTGCCGGTGCAGGATTCCGCCATGCTGTCGGCGTTGGCGAGGGCCGATTGCCTGATCCGCCGCCCGCCCAACGCACCCGCCGTCGAGGCCGGCGCCTGGGTGCCCATCGTGCCGCTCGGCGGCGGCGTGGTCGGCATCTGACCGGGGCATTGGCGCCGCGGATTCCCGCTTGACGATCCACAGGAACCAAACTAGAACATCCGCAGTGTTTTTGTTTTGTTCTATATCTAGCGTGGCCTCTATGGGGCCGTCGGATTAGTGGTGGGGCGACATGCTGACCAAGAAACAACATGAGCTTCTGCAGTTCATCAGCCGCCATCTCGGCCAGCATGGGGTATCGCCGTCCTTCGATGAAATGAAGGAGGCTCTGGGCCTCAAATCCAAATCCGGCATCCACCGCCTGATCACCGGGCTTGAGGAGCGCGGTTTCATCCGCCGCCTGCCCCATCGTGCCCGCGCCCTCGAAGTGATCCGCGAGCCGGAGGGCGCCCAGGCGCGCCAGGGCGGCACGCCCAAGCCGGCTTTCACCCCCAACGTCATCGAGGGCAAGTTCAAGCCCGGGCTGGTCGGCGCCAATACGCCGGTCACCGCCGCGACCGGCGAATCGATCGAACTGCCGCTCTACGGCAAGATCGCCGCCGGCGCGCCGATCGAGGCGTTGCGCGACCATTCCGCCACCATCGAAGTGCCGCCGAGCCTGATCGGCCGCGGCGAATACTACGCCCTCGAGGTCGACGGCGAATCGATGATCGAAGCCGGCATCTTCGACGGCGATGTCGCCATCGTCGAGCGCTGCGAGACGGCCGACAACGGCGCCATCGTGGTCGCCCTGGTGGACGAAAACGAAGTCACCCTGAAACGGCTGCGCCGCAAGCGCGATTCGATCGCCCTCGAGCCGGCCAATTCGGCCTTCGAGACCCGCATCTTCGGCCCCGACCGGGTCAAGGTGCAAGGCCGCCTGGTCGCCCTGATGCGGCGCTACTAGGCGAGGCACGCGGCGGCGTTTCTGCCCGGCTCCCGGCCCGTTCCTCGCCACCCCTGAACAATCACATCTTAACGGTTGAGGCCTTAACGGTTGAGGCGCACCATTGCCCGAACCGGGGGGCTTGTTCATGCCGTTGATCTCGCGCCGCGGTCTGTTGACCGGGCTTGCATCGTCCGCCGCCGTCGCGCCGTTCATCGGCCGACCCTGGGCCCAGGGCTCGCCGCGCTTCCCCACGAACCCGTTCACGCTCGGCGTCGCGTCGGGCGACCCGGATGCCAATTCCGTCGTGCTGTGGACGCGACTGGCACCGCGCCCTCTGGAGCCGCGCGGCGGCATGCCGTCGGATGCTGTCGCCGTCGACTGGGAAATCGCGGAGGACGACAAGATGCAGCGCGTGGTGCGCCGCGGCACGGCGGACGCGCTATCCGCGGAAGGCCATAGCCTCCACGTCATTGCCGAGGGCCTGGCGCCGAACCGGCCCTATTGGTACCGCTTCATGACGGCAGGCGCGGAAAGCCGTATCGGCCGCACCCGCACCCTGCCCGAGCGCGGCGCCCTGCCGGAGCGCTTCCGCCTCGCGGTCGCCGGCTGCCAGCGCATCGAGCACGGCTTCTTCACTGCCTGGGCCGACATCGCTAAAGCGGATGTCGATCTCGTGTTCCACTACGGCGACTATATCTACGAATACGCACTGACCGCCGAAGCGATGGCGACGCGCATGCCGTTCCCGGTGCCGGACAGCGCGCGCGCCAAGGTATCGGCGCTGACCGAGTACCGCACCCGCTACGCGCTCTACAAGCTCGATCCGGACCTCGCTGCCGCCCATGCGGCGCATCCGTTCATCGCCAGCTTCGACGATCATGAAGTGGTCAACAACTGGGGCGGCATGAGCGGCCCGCCGAAGATGAGCGAGCGCGACTTCCTGCGTCTGCGCGCCGCGGCCTTCCAGGCGTTCTACGAGAATTCGCCCGTGCGCCCGAGCGTGCGCCCGCGCGGCTCCGATATCACGCTGTATCGCGCGTTCGATGTCGGCACCCTGCTGCGTCTCGCGGTGCTCGACACCCGGCAGTTCCGCGCGATGCCGTCGTGCGGCAAGGCGGAGACGCGGCGCTGCGACGAACGCCTGGCGCCCCATCGCACGATGATCGGCAACGACCAGGAGCGCTGGCTGCTCGACCTGTTCGCGCGCCGCGACACAGCCTGGACGGTGCTCGGCAATCAGGTCCAGATGATGCAGGTGCGCCACAAGGAAGCCGCGCAGGACATCGTCAATACCGACAAATGGGACGGCAACGCCGCAGCCCGCCAGCGCCTGCTGCGGGGCGCCGCCGAGCGCCAGATGAGCGGGCTCGTCACGGTAACCGGCGATATTCACCGCGCCATGGCGGGAAATCTGCTGGTCGATTTCGACAAGCCCAAAGCGCACCCCGTGGGCGTCGAATTCATCGCCACCTCCATTTCATCGGATGGCGACGGCGGCCGCGCCCTGAGCACGGCGAAGCGCCTGATGGCCAACAACCCCCATCTGCGGCATTACGACGCGCGCCGCGGCTACCTGGTCTGCGATTTCGGCCAGCAGCGCTGCGAGGCCAACTTCCGAGCGGTGGAGTACGTCAGCAAACGCGACGCGCGCGCGAGTACGATCCAAAGCTTCACCGTCGAGGCCAAGAATTCCGGGCTGGGCTAAGGCCATGACCTGGTCGCGGATTGCATCGCACCGGCCTGCCGGCGCGCGCTCCACGGCCGCTCGCCACGCGCGTCACCCACCGTTTCGACACGGACAGGACCGTCGGCCTCAAGCCATAGAGCATGGCCGCCACCGGCCGCCAGGGCCCGGCGGTCGATGCGCACACGCGGCTGCGCGCAACGGCCGGCTCGGATAGGGGCCCAGCTCACCACCACGTCGGCCAGCGCGCAGTCTTCCGCGAGAGCGGCCGAGTCGCGGATGAAGGCCACCACGCGGCCGTGGCTGCGATAGAGACAGCCGAAGACATCGCAGCGCAAGGTGATGTCCGCATCCGTATCCTGTGTCCCGGCGCCGGCGCGGCGCTGCCACACGCCACGCAGGAACGCTTGGCCGCCTTTGTTGTCGGCGAATGCCAGCTCGCCCGCGCTGTCGCGCACCGCGAACAGCCCGTTGTCGGGAGCGACCAGCACATCGGGCGCGCGCACGCCGAGCATGGTGGCGCAGCCGAGCGCGATCGGCAGCAGTCCGGCGAATCGCCAGCGCCGGCGCCACAGACAGAGCCACAAGCCGCCGGCCGTGATCACCGCCAGGCCTTCCGCCGGCATGGAGGGCAACAGCGTCACGGCGTTGGGCCAGGCGGTCACCGTCTGCGCCAGCCAGATCAGCGCATCGACACCCCAGCTCATCGGCACCAGCGCCCAATGCTCGAGGCCGAACGGCATCAGGAAATAAACGAGCGTCGCCCACGGCATGATCCACACCGCGGTCAGCGGCACGGCGGCGAAGTTGGCGATGAGCTGATAGACGGCGAGACGGTTGAAGTGATAGGCGGCGAACGGCGCCGTGGCCGCGGCCGCGACCAAGGTGGTGAGCACCATGCCGCCGAGCGTGAGCGAGGTCTTGCGCCAGAAGCCGCCTTTCGCGCGCTGACCGCGCACCCAGCCGCGCGTCGATTCGTAGGCGGCGATCAGCGCGATCACCGCGGCGAACGACATCTGGAAGCTGGCGCCGAGCACGCTCTCCGGCGCGGCCAGGATCAGCACGAGCGCCGCCCACATGACGAGCCGCATGGAAATCGCCGTGCGGTCGATCAGAACCGCGGTCAACACCACGGCGGTCATGAGAAAGGCGCGCTGGGTCGGCACCGAGGCGCCGGTGATCAGCATATAGGCGAAGATGCCAAGGACCGTAAATGCGGCGGCCCATTTCTTGATCGGATGGCGCAGCGCCCAGCTATTTGCTTTGCCCCAGATCGGCGCCGCGCCCGCCGCGACGAGCATCAATCGCGCGCCGAAGAACAACACGCCGGCGACCAGCGCCACGTTGAAGCCGGAGATCGCCAGCAGATGCGCCAGGCCGGCATCGCGCATCGCATCCATCACGTTGGGCGGAATGGCCGACTGGTCGCCGTTGATGAGCGCCGCCGACATGGCGCCGGTGGCGCCCGGCAGCAGCGCCATGACGCCCCGCGCGATGGACTGGCGCAGGGCTTGGACCCACAGATCGAACCGGGCGAGCGGTCCGCTCGCGGCCGGTGCGGAGTCCAGCGTGCGCACGCGGCCGGCGGCATAGCCGACGGCGCCGATGCCCTGAAGAAACGCCTGGCGGCCGAAATCGTAGGCCCCCGGCAAGGCCGGCGGAGTCGGCGGCATCAGCACGGCGCGCAGCGACACCGTCCGGCCGACCCGCGGCACCGGCTCCTTGCGCAGCAGACGGATGCGCGCTTTCGCCGGCGTCTTGTCGGGCGCCAGCACGGCGATCTTCGGCTGGGCGAGAATGATGCGCGGCCCGTTCTCCCACGGCTCGGCCGTGACGACCACGCCGCTGACAACGACCGGACCGAGCTTGCCGTCGAGCACCGGCGCCGTCGCCGCGATCGTGCGCAGCTTGGCCGCGCCGAATCCGAGCGCCACCGCCGCGACGGCGATCGCGATGGCCAGAAGCAATGGGGAGCGGCGAAGCGCAAGGAACGCCAGCGCGGCCGCGAGGCCGAATGCCAGGAACGCGATCCATAGCGACGGCTCCGACGGCAGGGCAAAATAGATCACCACGCCGATGGCAACGCCGACCGGCAGCCACAGGAGCCAGCGGTCGCGCTCCGCCGCCGCGGCGCCGACGACAGCCGTGAAGATGCGCCGCCACGGGGCGACACGCGCGCTATACGCGATAGGGTCGGCGGAGAGATCCACAGGCAGCGACCTTCCCGTCCGCCGAGACCCCCTCAGTGTCGGCTGTTGCCGTGTCGGCAACATGCGGTTAGAAAAGCACCGGCCAGCTTAGCAAGCCGCACCCCGCGCGGATACCCCGATGCGGCTGGTTCCACAGATGTTCCGCCCCATGCCGCCCCTACCCGCATCCAAGGTCCGCACCATGAGCGTTGTCACCCGCTTCGCCCCCTCGCCCACCGGCTTCCTGCACATCGGCGGGGCGCGCACGGCGCTGTTCAACTGGCTGTTCGCGCGCCATCACGGCGGCAAGTTCCTGCTGCGCATCGAGGATACCGACCGGGCGCGCTCGACCCAGGCGGCGATCGACGCCATCCTCGACGGCATGTCGTGGCTCGACCTGACGTGGGACGGCGAGGTGGTCTATCAGTTCAGCCGCGCGGCGCGCCATGCCGAGGTGGCGCAGAAGCTGGTCGCCGAGGGCAAGGCCTATTACTGCTACGCCTCCCCCGAGGAATTGACCGAGATGCGCGAGAGGGCGCGCGCCGAGGGCCGGCCGATGCGCTACGACGGGCGCTGGCGCGACCGCGCCCCCAAGGACGCGCCGCCCGGGGTCAAGCCGGTGGTGCGGTTCAAGTCGCCGACCGAAGGCGAGACCGCGATCGCCGACCAGGTGCAGGGCGAGGTGCGCGTCGCCAACGCCCAGCTCGACGACATGGTGCTGCTGCGCAGCG
>CAZOBN010000094.1:0-12290 GCA_964577835.1 uncultured Rhizobiaceae bacterium | reverse complement strand
ATGATGCCATCGTCGGCGGCGACCACCAGGATGACGATGTCGGTCACCTGGGCGCCGCGGGCGCGCATGGCGCTGAACGCCTCATGGCCCGGCGTATCGAGGAAGGTGATGCGCGCGCCCGATTTCATCTGCACCTGATAGGCGCCGATGTGCTGGGTGATGCCGCCCGCCTCGTGGGCGGCGACATCGGTCTTGCGCAGGGCATCGAGCAGCGACGTCTTGCCGTGGTCGACGTGGCCCATGACGGTGACGACCGGCGGGCGCGACTCGAGCGCCTCATCGACGTCGGCCTGGCCCTTCAAGCCCACTTCCACGTCGGCGGCGCTGACGCGCTTCGCCTTGTGGCCGAACTCGGCGACAATCAGCTCCGCGGTATCGGCGTCGACCGGCTGGTTGATGGTCGCCATGACGCCCATGCGCATCAGCGCTTTGATCACGTCGGCGGAGCGTTCCGCCATGCGGTTCGACAATTCCTGCACGGTGATGCTCTCGGGGATCACCACATCGCGCGCGAACTTGACGGTCTCGGCCTGAGACTGCCCCTGCATGAGACGTTTCTCGCGCTCGCGCTGGCGGCGCACCGAGGCGAGGCTGCGCATGCGTTCGCCGGCGCTGTCGTCGAGCGCGCGCGTGATGGTGAGCTTGCTGCGGCGGCGATCGGCGTCGGACTTGGCGACGGTGAGACCCGGGCGGCGCGGCGCGACCTTGCCGACACCGGGGCGTTTCGCGCGCTTAGCCTCGCTGTCCTCGTCTTCGATCTCTTCCGGCTTTGGCGCGACGAGTTTCGGCTTGGCGGCTTCGGCCGCGGCCGCAAGCTTCGCCTCGGCCGTCTGCGGCGCGGGTTCGGTCTCGGCGGCGACGGGCTTGAAGGCCTCTTCCGCCATGCGGCGCACGGCGTTCGCCTCGTCGGCTTTGCGCTGCGCGGCCGCGGCGATATCGTCCTCGACCTTGCGGCGGCGATCTTCTTCCTGGACGACGCGTGCCTGTTCGTCGGCGCGAATGGCGCCCTGCAGCGCGCGGGCGCGCGCCGCCTTTTCTTCCTCGGTCAGCGTGCGGATGCCGGCGCGCGCGGCGGCGGCTTCCGCTTCGATAGTGCGGGGCGTCGCCTCACGGGCGCTCTGCGCTTCGGCTGCGGCAGCCATCTCTTTGAAGCCGGGCTTCACTTCGGTCATGCCGCCGCCTTCGCCCGGCGCGTAGGTGCGCTTCTTGCGCACCTCGACGGTCACCGCCTTGGAGCGGCCGTGCGAAAAGCTTTGCCGGATCTGGCCGGTCTCGACGGTCTTCTTGAGCTCGAGCCGACCGGGCCGCGACAGCGTCAGCGGCTTTTTCCGCGCATCGTCATCCTTGGTGGTATCCGTCATACGTCTTTAACTTTCCTCAAACCTGAGCTGGCCGTGCCTTCGGGCGAAGGACGCAACCCAGCCAGCCGATGTGCGGCTTGCAAAAATTCGCGCGCCAGCCGGCCATCGGCCAGCGCCACATGAACCACGGCACCCGTGCCGAACGCGGCGCCGATCTCGGCCGAGTCCAGGACCTCGACCAGCGGGTGGTGCGGAGCCAGATGACGCAGCTTGTCGCGCCCGCCGGCGGCACCGTCACGCGCCGCAACCAGGACGCCCTTGCGGGCGGCCGCCGAACCGTCGCGCAGAAAGGCGCGGACCTGTTCGTATCCCATCACCGCCTGGCCGGCGCGACGTGCCAGACCGAGCATGTCGCAGCAGCGTTGGACGAGCATGCGCTCCAGCCGATCGGCAAGATCGGGCGCCACTGTAACCGATTCCTTGGCGGCGCGGGCAAACGCCGCGCCGAGCCGGGTTTTCTCCAGGATCTCGCGGTCGGGGCTGAGCCACAAGCCGCGGCCCGGGAGGTCGCCATCGAGATCGGGGACGATGCTGCGATCCGGCGCCACGACGAAACGCACGAGATCCTCGCGCGCCTTGCTCTCGCCCGTGGCGATGCAGCGGCGCTCGTTGGCCAGCGCGCGGCGGGCGCGGATACCGGGACGCTGCGAACGCCGCGGCTTATCCGCCGCCGTGCGCTGCCGCCCGGTTTCCGCCGCTTGCTCGTTCGCTGATGCCATCCCGGCAACCCCCATCATTTCGTCCGTTCCGTATCGTCGATCGTCAGGCTGACGGCGCCGGCGTTTCGCCGGACGCCTCGTCGACAAACCAATGCGCGCGCGCCGCCATAATGGCCTGGTTGGCATCGTCGGCGGAGATTTTCTTGTCGAGCATCTCGACCAACTCGTCGCCCGCCAGGTCGGCGAGATCATCGAGCGTCTTGATGCCCTTCTCGCCGAGCGCGACCAGATGTCCCGCCGTCAAGCCCGGTATGGTGCCGAGCGCGTCGTCGACGCCCAACTCCTTGCGGCGCGTCGTCATGCGCTCTTCCTGCTCGGTCAAATAGGTCTGGGCGCGGGTGCGCAGCTCGTTGGCGATGTCTTCGTCGAAGCCTTCGATGCCGCTCAAATCTTCCAGGGGCACGAACGCGACTTCCTCGATCGAGGAGAATCCTTCGGTCACTAGGAGATGGGCAATGACATCGTCGACATCAAGCGCATCGATGAACATCTGCGAACGGCCGCGGAACTCGGCCTGGCGGCGCTCCGACTCCTGCGCCTCGGTGAGGATCGCGATATCCCAGCCGGTGAGCTGCGAAGCCAGCCGCACGTTCTGGCCGCGGCGGCCAATGGCGAGAGACAGCTGATCGTCGGGCACCACCACCTCGATCTTGCGCTGCTCTTCGTCGAGCACGACCTTGGTGACCTCGGCGGGCGCCAGCGCGTTGACGACGAAGGTCGCCGGATCGTGCGACCACTGGATGATGTCGATCTTCTCGCCCTGCAATTCGCCGACCACGGCCTGCACGCGGGAGCCGCGCATGCCGACGCAGGCGCCGACCGGATCGATGCTCGAATCGTTGGACAGCACGGCAATCTTGGCGCGGCTGCCGGGGTCACGCGCCACCGACTTGATTTCGATGATGCCGTCGTAGATTTCCGGCACTTCCTGGGCGAACAGCTTGGCCATGAACTCGGGCTTGGTGCGCGACAGGAAGATCTGCGGGCCGCGCGGCTCCTCGCGCACATCGTAGATGTAGGCGCGTACCCGGTCGGACTGGCGGAAGTTCTCGCGCGGCAGGCATTCGTCGCGGCGCAGCACCGCTTCGGCACGCCCGAGATCGACGGTGACATTGCCGAACTCGACGCGCTTGACCAAGCCGTTGACGATCTCGCCGATGCGATCCTTGTATTCGCGGAATTGGCGCTGACGCTCCGCATCACGCACCTTCTGCACGATGACCTGCTTCGCGGTCTGGGCGGCGATGCGGCCGAAATCGATCGGCGGCAGCGGCTCTATGACGAAGTCGCCGGCCTTGGCGTCCGGATTGCGCCGCAGCGCTTCCTTCAGCGTCATCTGGGTCGCTTCATTTTCGACCGTCTCGACGATCTCGGTATATTTGGCGAGCGTGATTTCGCCGTTCTTGCGGTTGATGTCCGCGCGAATGTCGTGCTCATGACCGTATTTCGACCGGCCGGCCTTCTGGATGGCCTGTTCCATCGCCTCGATCACCTCTTCGCGGTCGATGCCTTTTTCCCGGGCGACCGTATCGGCCACTTGGATGAGTTCCGGACGGGCCAAGCCCAATGTCGCTTCCATCGCCATGATGTCTACACGCGTTTTGTTGTTTGAGTTGCTTCGATCAATTCGTCGGTCAAGACCAACTTCGCCTTCGCGATCGCGGCGAGCGGCACCAGCGTTTCGTCCGCTTCGGCGCCCGCCTTCGCGGTCTCGCGCAAGCGTACCTCGTCACCCATGACACCCATGAGACGGCCGCGGAACCGCTTGCGGCCGTTCACCGGCTGCACCGTTTCGACGCGCGCCTCGAAACCGGCGAAGCGCTCGAAATCGCCGCGCTTGACCAGCGGCCGGTCGATCCCGGGCGAACTCACTTCCAGCGTATAGGCGCCGGCAATCGGGTCTTCCACGTCGAGCAGCGCCGAGACGGTGCGGCTGATGTCAGCGCAATCGTCGACGGTCATGCCCACGCCATCCTTCCGTTCGGCCATGATCTGCAATGTGGGGCGGGATTCGCCGCCCTGGACCGCGATCCGCACGAGGTCATAGCCCATCGCCGTCAGCGCTGGTTCAATGAGCCCTTCGATGCGTTGCGCGGTATCCGCCATCGCCAACCTGTCTCCACCTGATCCTAAAATCTCGCCTCGCCGCGGCTCGCCGTCACGGCCCCCGACTCGGCCTTATCCGCGAGCGCCAACGCCGGCGTGCGGCCCTGGCAATTGCGGGGTCTGCCGCAGCTTCCCCGACGTTCCTTAAGGGGTCACGCCTCCGACCGGCCTGGGCGGAAATAAAAAAGTGGGCCGCTGGCCCACTCGCTACAAACCCGACCGATTGATTGAGGCCTTAGAGCAAAGCCAAGCAAAATATAGCCATCTTGCGGATTTCTTCAAGTTTTTTGAAATCCGCGGCCCACGGCGGGGCGGATGGCCTGTGGAGAACTCAACGCGGCCGGCGGCGGAACGCGAGAAACACCGGGGCACGGCCCTGGGCCCGGGCCTTGGCTTCGTAGCGGGTTTCCGGCCAATCGGCGGGCCGCTTGCGCCATTCGGACTGCGGGCGAATCAGGGTAAACGCCGGATGGCCGCGCAGATGATCGAGCGTCCATGCGACGTAGTCGGCGTGGTCGCTGGCGACCCGCAGTTCCGCCCCGTCCTTCATCACCCGGGCCAGTTCGTCCAGGTTTTCCGGTCCAATGAAACGGCGCTTGTGGTGGCGGCTTTTCGGCCAGGGATCGGGAAATAGCACGAAAACGCGGCCCAATGAGGCGTCGGGAAGAGCGGCGATCAACGACCGGGCGTCGTCCATCAGCACACGGATATTGGCGGCCCGCGCCGGTTCCCGCGCGATCTCGGCCAGCAATGCCGCCATGCCGTTGATGAAGGGTTCGCAGCCGACGATGCCGGTGCGCGGATGAGCCGCGGCCTGGGCGAGCAGATGTTCGCCCGAACCGAAGCCGACCTCGAGCCACAGATCATCGATGCCCTGGGGAAACAAGCGCGCGGGATCGAGCCCGCCTTGTTCCGGCACGGCGACGGCCAGCTTCGGCAACCACTCGGCGAGGGCCGCCTCGCGGCCCTGCTTGAGCGGCCGTCCGAGGCGGCGGCCATAGAGGGTGCGCCGGCGCGCCGTATCCGGTCGCGGATCGGGGTGCGCCGGATCAGGCGAAACGGGACCGAAGTTCGTCGGCAAGGTCGAGCCGTTCCCAGGAGAACCCGCCATCGGGGTCCGGCTGACGGCCGAAATGCCCGTAGGCCGCGGTGCGCGCGTAGATCGGCTTGTTGAGGCCGAGGTGCTCGCGAATGCCGCGCGGGGTCAGGCTCATCAGCTCGCGCAGCGCCTTGCCGATCTTCGCCTCATCGACTTCGCCGGTGCCCTGGGTGTCGACATAGACCGACAGCGGCTCGGCGACGCCGATGGCATAGGCGAGCTGGATCACGCAACGCTCCGCGAGGCCGGCGGCGACCACGTTCTTCGCCAGGTAGCGCGCGGCATAAGCGGCCGACCGGTCGACCTTGGTGGGATCCTTGCCGGAGAAGGCGCCGCCGCCATGGGGCGCGGCACCGCCGTAGGTATCGACGATGATCTTGCGTCCGGTCAGGCCACAGTCGCCGTCAGGACCGCCAATGACGAAGCGGCCGGTGGGGTTGACGTAGAAATGTTCCTCGTCGCACATCCAGCCTTCGGGCAGCACGTTGAGCACATGCGGCCGCACGATTTCGCGCACCTCGTCCTGATCGAGCTTCTCGTCATGCTGGGTCGAGACGACCACGGCGGTGGCACGCACCGGCTTGTTCTTCTCATAGAGCAGCGTGAGCTGGCTCTTGGCATCGGGGCCGAGGCCGGTCACCGCGCCGGAATGGCGCGCTTCCGCGAGCGAGCGCAGAATCTCGTGGGAATAGTGGATCGCCGCCGGCATCAGCGCCTCGGTCTCGCGGCAGGCGTAACCGAACATCAGGCCCTGGTCGCCCGCGCCCTCGTCCTTGTTGCCCTTGGCGTCGACGCCCTGGGCAATGTCGGCGGACTGGCCATGCAGATAGACGCTGACGCGCGCCTTCTTCCAATGGAAACCCTTCTGCTCGTAGCCGATGTCGCGCACGGCGCGCCGCGCAATGGCTTCGATCTTTTCCTTTTTGACGCCCTTCTTCTTGTCCACCAGGGCGCGCGGACCGCGCACCTCGCCGGCGACGATGATGCGGTTCGTGGTGACCATGGTTTCGCAAGCGACGCGCGAATTGGGATCGGCCGCCAGGAAGGCGTCGAGGACGGCGTCGGAAATGCGGTCGGCGACCTTATCCGGATGGCCTTCGGAAACCGATTCGCTGGTGAAGAGATACGGGCCTTTTGGCACGGATAGAGCCTCCGCCGCTAAGAAGGATTAGACATGTGGGCGTTACCGGCGGACCGGTAACGGGGTCATCGCATTCGCGATGCACGCTGGGAAACCATCGCGAAGACGCCGCCGCACGGCGCGTCATGCCGCAAATCCGAGCCTACACCCCCCGCCGCGTCCCGGCGCGAGGTTGTTGCAACCTTTGATCCGTCCGTCAAGAGGATTTACCCGGCGGAACCGCCTCAGGACAGCTTCGATTTGAGAAGCGCCTTGGCCTGCGAGGACCGCGACAGCGCGCGCACCAAGTCGAGCACCCGCTTGCGCACGTAGGGATTGGCGATCGCGTAATAGGCCCGCACCAGATCCATGGTTTCGCGCCGGCTGAACGGATCGCCGGCGAGCCCGCTGTTGGCCGCCGCCACTTGCGACGATTTGGTCTTCACCGCCGGTACGTCTTCGAAGAAATAGGCGATGGGCACGGCCAGCGCGCGGCTGAACTGAAGCAGGCGGCTGGCGCCGATGCGATTGACGCCGCGCTCGTATTTCTGGATTTGCTGGAAGGTCAGGCCCACGGCGCGGCCGAGCTTTTCCTGGCTCATGCCTAGAAGCGTGCGGCGCTGACGCAGCCGGCCGCCGACGGAAACATCGACCGGATCCGGCGCGTCGTCTTCTGCTCTCGGACTGCGCATGCGACCGCTCGCGGCTCGCGATTGCCTCACTACCATCCCCCCGGTAACGCGAAACAATATCGCGATTAGACGTAGCATACAAACGTATGCTTTCCACTGTGCTTTCCTAATACTTTTGCGTTGAAGGGAAGTTAACAGGACGGACAATCCCGTCCGACCGTGCCTGGAGTGCCACGGCGTCAGCGCGGCCCGCGGCGGCGCAGGATCGCGATCGCGCCGACCGCCGCCGCGAGCAGCATCAGCAGGATAGCATTGCCGAACCGGGCGAAGGGCGTTGGCGGCAGCGCCTCCGGCAGCGCCGCATCCAGCACGCCTTCGCGACCGAGAGCGAGGCTGGCGAGCACCCGCCCGTAAGGATCGATGACCGCGGAAATGCCGGTGTTGGCGGCGCGCACCATGGGCAAGCCCTCCTCGACCGCGCGCAGCCGGGCGCTGGCGAAATGCTGATGCGGCCCGGCGGATTGGCCGAACCAAGCGTCGTTTGTGACATTCAGCAGCCATTGCGGCCGCGGGCCCGAGCGCGCGGTCACGGCGGCGGGGAAGATCGCCTCGTAGCAGATCAACGGGCTGACCGGCGGCAGGCCGGGCAGCGCCAGCGTGCCGGGGCCGGGGCCGGAGGCGAAGTCGGCGGTACCCGGCGTGATCTTGTCGATCAGCAGGATGTTGCGCAGCGGCACATATTCGCCGAACGGCACGAGATGGAATTTATCGTAGGTGGCGACGACCTGACCGCGGTCGTCGATGGCATGCACGCTGTTCCAGACCTGGGCCGGGATGGTACCCGGCGGATCGACCCGCACGGCACCCGTCAGCAATAGGCCGCCCGGCGGCACGACCTGGGCCAGGATGCGCAGCAGCTCGGGCTCGGTCGACAGAAAATACGGCAGCGCGGTTTCCGGCCACACCACATGGGTGATCGGGCTGGCGCCAGGCTGGCGCGACAAGGCGAGATATTTGCGCAGGGTGTTGACCCTTTCGCTTTCCTCCCACTTGAGCCGCTGGTCGACGTTGGCCTGCACCAGGCGCAGTCGCACGCCCGGCACCATCGGCTGCGCGTCTTGCGCCGGCGCGAGCGCCATGCGTGCGGTACCGCCGACGGCGCAGGCGATCAGCAGCGCGACCATGGCGAGCACCGCCTTGACCGGACGCCGCGCGAGCGCCGCGGTGCCGCCGAACAGCGCCGCCGGCGCGACGGCCGCCAGCACCGTGACGAAGCTCAAGCCGTAAGCGCCGAACAGCGCCGCCGATTGGCTCATAGTGGGCGAGAAAGACCAGGTCGTGGCCATCAGATTCCATGGAAAGCCGGTGAGTATGGTGCCGCGCAGCCATTCGCCCGCGGTCCATGCGATGGCGAACAGCACGGGCGCCGCGGCGCCAACCGCCCAGCCGCGCACGCGGCCCCAATAGCAGGCAAGGATGACCAGACCGGGAAACATCGCGAAGCCGAGCGAGAGTCCGCTGACCGCGAACGGCGCCAGCCAGCCGAACTTCTCGGCGTCGACCAACAGGGCGTTGGTGATCCAATAGAGGCCGGTGACGAAATGGGTGAAGCCGAACCACCAGCCGGTGGCGAACCCCTGCCGCGCGGTGCGCGCTCCCTGGGCGAGCCAGAACAACCCCCAGAAAGCCGGCAGCAACCCGGGGAATAGATAGAGCGGCGGCAGGGCCAGAGTGGCGACACACCCGCACAGGGCGGCGACGGCATAGCGCCGCCATCCCGTCAGCGATGCCACCTTGTCGGCCAGGCGGTCGATCCCCGCCCAGCGCGTCGCCACGACCGCGACCGACAAGATTATACGGCCCGTTGCACGGCGGGTGCCGGCGACGCGTGGGCGGCGAGCGGCAGATTGCGGATGCGCAGCCGTTTCACGCGACGCGGATCGCTGTCGATCACCTCGAACTCGGTGCCCGAGGGATGGCGGATCACTTCGCCGCGGCTCGGCATGCGGCCCGCGAGATAGACCACGAGTCCGCCCAGGGTATCGATATCCTGGGCGCGCTCCTCCTCGGTCAGCACGGAGCCGACCTTGGCCTCGAAATCCGCGACATCGGTGCGCGCGTCGGCAAGCATGGAGCCATCGGGACGATCGATCATGCCGGGCGGCTGCTCCACATCATGTTCGTCCTGGATATCGCCGACGATGGATTCGATCAAATCCTCGATCGTCACGAGCCCGTCGATGCCGCCGTACTCGTCCACCACCATCGCCATGTGCAAGCGGGCGAGACGCATCTCGAGCAGCAGATCGAGCACGCGCATGCTGGGCGAGACGAACAGCGCCTTGCGCGTGATCTTGGCGAGGTCGAATTCTTCGGCCTTGGTGAAATAGCCTATGACGTCCTTGATATGAACGATGCCGACCACATCGTCCAAGGTCTCGCGGTAGACCGGCATGCGCGAGTGCGCCTCGCGGCTCATCCGCTGCATGAGCTCCGAGAACGGCGTGGAAATCTCCACGGCGACGATGTCGGCGCGGGGCACCATCACATCGTAGGCGGTGACGTGGCGCAAGCGCAGGATGTTCTGCAGCAACAGCCGTTCGTCGGTGTTGATCGTCTGCGCTTCGGCCTTGCCTTCTTCGATCAGCTCTTCGATGACGTCGCGGATCGAGTCTTCGGCGGCTTTGCGGCGGCGGAATTTCTGCAGTCCCGCGCGAATGCGGCGCAGCAGGGTCGTCGATGGGATGGCCCCGCTGTCGCGGGGCTCGCTACTGTGAGAGTCGCTCATGTCCGGGGTCGAGCTGCACATGTCTGTTTGCGCGGGACGGGACGCTGCTTGCGCGGGACGCGACGGCTTTGGCGCGGAAGACGCGCGCGGTAAGGGTTTGAATGGCCGAACCGCGCCAGCACGGCAGTCTCCAAGGTCTCCATGTCGTTGGCCTGGGCTTTCGTCAGGTGATCATAGCCCAAAAGGTGCAAAACACCATGGACCACGAGGTGCGAGAGATGGGCAGACAGGGTCTTGCCCTGCTCGCGCGCCTCGGAAGCGCTTGTTTCGTAAGCAATCGCCACGTCGCCCAACGGGAATACCGGGCGCTTCATGACGCGCGCCGACGGGTCGAATGCCGGAAAGGACAGCACGTTCGTCGGCGTCGCCTTGCCGCGGAAGTCGCGGTTGAGCTGTTGCAGCAGGGCATCGTCGCCAAGAACGAGGCTGAGCTCGGCACTGGCCGCCCCGCCCATTTGCCGCGAATCGAAGCCGCCGGCGGCCAGCGCGGCCCGCGCCAAACGGCGACAGAGCGTCCGCGCATCCGGGACGCGGCGCAGCCAAGCTGCGCTTTCGATCGAGACGACGATACGAACGGCCGGACGTGGAGACCGGTCAGCCATTGTCGTTGGGGGATTTCCCGGCGGGTCCGCGCGGCCCGGCGCCGCGCGCTTTGCCGTCACGCTGCTCTTGGCGTTCGTAGGCGCGCACGATGCGCGCGACCAGGGGATGGCGCACGGTGTCCTCGGCGGTGAAGCGGATGAAGCCGATGCCTTCCACATCCTGCAGCGTGTCGATCGCCTCCACCAGGCCGGAACGCACGCCAGGCGGCAGATCGATCTGGCTCATGTCGCCGGTCACCACCATGCGCGCGCCCTCACCGAGCCGCGTCAGGCACATCTTCATCTGGATCGACGTGGTGTTCTGCGCCTCGTCGAGGATGACGAAGGAATGGGCGAGCGTGCGGCCGCGCATGAAGGCGAGCGGCGCCACTTCGATCTCGCCGGTTTCCATCCGCTTCATGACCTGCTCGGCCGGCATCATGTCGTGCAGTGCGTCATAGAGCGGCCGCAGATAGGGGTCGATCTTCTCGCGCATGTCACCCGGCAGAAAACCGAGCCGCTCGCCCGCTTCGACGGCGGGGCGCGACAAGATGATGCGATCGACCTCGCCCGCGTTCAGCGCGTTCACCGCGCTGGCCACCGCCAGATACGTCTTGCCGGTGCCCGCGGCGCCGAGTCCAAACACCAGATCGTAAGCGCGCATGGCGCGCAGATACGCCGCCTGATTGAGCGAGCGCGGCGCAATTTGGCGCTTGCGCGTGGTGATCACCAGGTCGTCGCCTTGCGAGGACGCCGCGCCGCCGGCGCGCGCCGGCACGCGAGACGCGCCGCCCGACTTCACATGGCGCAATGCCGCATCCACGTCGCCGTTTTCGACCTGCTGGCCGCGCTTGAGTTGGCCGTACAGGGTCTGCAGCACCTGACGCGCCGCGGAAGCGGCTTCCGGCGAGCCGGCGATCATCAGCCTGTTGCCGCGGCTGATGACTTGCACGCCAAGCGCGCCTTCGATGCGCACCAGATACTTGTCGTGCTCGCCGTACAGCCCGGGCAGCAGCCGGTTGTCGTCGAATTCCATCTGAATCTGGTCCGCGCCGTCACCGCCGCCGGAGGATGTGTTTGCCGGATCCGGCATGTCGGACGATGGCGTCACGCCGCCGCCTCTGCATGGGACGGGACCGGACGTGCGTCCGACGTGGGATCGCCAGGCAGGAGCTCGGCGGCCAGGCTGTTGCCCTGTACACCGGTCACGCGCACGCGGCGGACCGACGCGAGCAGCGATGCCGGGGCCTCGACGAACACTGCCTGCATAGTGGAGCTGCGACCGGCCAGCTGGCCCGCGTGACGGCCCGGCCGTTCGAGGAGAACGTCGATGTCGCGCCCGACCGTGGCGCGATCGAATGCCTTGGTCTGCTGGTTGAGCAGCGCCTGCAGCGCGTCGAGGCGCGCGGCCTTGACCTCATCGGGCACCTGCTTGGCCATGATGGCGGCCGGCGTGCCGGGACGGCGGCTGTATTTGAACGAGAAGGCCTGCATGAATCCGACATCGCGCACCAGCGCCAAGGTGGCGGCGAAATCCGCATCGCTTTCGCCGGGGAACCCGACGATGAAATCGGACGACAGCACCAGGTCGGGCCGCGCGCCGCGCAACCGGTCGACCACGCGCCGATACTCATCCGCGGTGTATTGACGGTTCATCGCCCCGAGGATCGCATCCGATCCCGATTGCACCGGCAGATGCAGGAACGGCATGAGCTTCGCCACGTCGCGGTGGGCCGCGATCAGATCGTCGTCCACGTCGTTGGGATGCGAGGTCGTGTAGCGGATGCGCGCCAGACCATCGATCTCCGCGAGCGCGCGGATCAGGCGGCCGAACGAGGATTCGCGGCCATCGTTACCAATCCCGTGATAGGCGTTGACGTTCTG
>CAZOBN010000093.1:0-12444 GCA_964577835.1 uncultured Rhizobiaceae bacterium | reverse complement strand
GCAGCACAACCTGCAGCAGCTCAAGGTCGCGATCCGTCACGGCGTGATCTTCGCCTCGTTCGATCATTCCATGCCGAGCTTCGAGGACTATCTCGGGCCGAAGATGCTGCATTGGTACGACCGCGTGTTCAACGGCCGGCCGCTCAAGGTGCTGGGCTACGAGCGCCAGCGGCTCAAGGCCAACTGGAAGCTGATGTTCGAGAACATCAAGGATCCGTATCACGCCTCGCTCATGCACGTGTTCCTGGTGTCCTTCAGCCTGTTCCGCGCCGACAATCCCTCCTCGGTCGAGATCGACGCATCGGGCCTGCACGCGGTGCAGGTTTCCCAGCGTGGCGAGCGCAAGGAGGACGAGGACACGGCGGACATTCGCCAGAATATCGCCAAGCTGACGCTCGCCAATCCGAAGATGCTGCAGCCGGAGCGGGAATTCCCCGGCGAGGCCACGGTCGTCATGGCGACCATCTGGCCCAACCTGATCATGCAGCAGCAGTCGAACACGCTGGCGATGCGGCAGATCCAGTGCGTCAGCCCCGAGGTCATGGAATTGCACTGGACCTATTTCGGCTATGCCGACGAGCCGGAGGAGATGACCCTGAAACGGCTGCGCCAGGCCAACCTGATGGGGCCGGCGGGATTCGTCTCGGCCGACGACAGCGAGGTGGTCGAAGCGACCCACGCGGGCGCCTCGAAATATCCCGAGGCCAAGGCCTTCGTCGAAATGGGCGGCAAGGATTATCCGGATACCGACCATATGGTGACCGAATCCATGATCCGCGCGTTCTACGACAAATACCGCCAGATCATGGGACTATAGTCCGGCCACCGAAACCGGCGCTTCGATTGGAGTCACGCCCGAAAGCTCTTGTCAGACGGATAAGGAGTCTCGCCATGGCGTCGCAGTCGACACTGCTGAACTGGGACGCCCTGCGCGTCGTGCTGGCCGTCGCCGAGAGCGGTACCATCTCCGGTGCTGCGGCGGTTCTGCGCATAAGCCACCCCACGCTGTCGCGGCGACTGCGGCAGATCGAACAGCGCCTCGGCGTGCGCCTGTTCGACCGCACGCCGAGCTCATGCCGCCCGACGGAAGCCGGCGAAGAGATGAAAACGCTAGCCAGCCGTATGCGGGAGGAGGTCGCCGCTCTGGAGGGGCGCATCGCCGGGCGGGACCAGAATCCGCACGGCCCGGTCCGCCTAACGGCGCCCGATGCGGTGTCCGAATATCTGCTGCCCGGCATGCTGGCGAAAATCTGCCGAGAGGCACCGGAGCTGACCATCGAACTGATGGTTTCCAACCAGGTGCTTTCACTGGCTCAGCGCTCCGCCGACATGGCCTTGCGCGTCACCGATACGCCGGATCCGGCGCTGCGCGGCCGGCGTGTGGGGACCGTGGCAATGGCGGTCTATGCTGAAACATCGCTGGCTAAGGCCCTGCCCAACGACCGCGCGGCCGATCAGCCCTGGGTCGGCTACGACGCCGCCTTGGCATGCACCAAGCCGGGCGCCTGGGTCGCCGCCCATGTGCCGGACAGGTGCATCCGCTTCCGCGCCAACACGCTTCCGAGCGCGGCGCAGGCCGTCCGCTCCGGCATCGGCTTCGGCATCCTTCCCTGTTTCGTCGGCGGCAGCATTCTCGGCGTGGTCAGGGTGGAGCCGCCGATTCCGTCCCTGGAATTGGGCTTGTGGCTGCTCGTCCACCCGGACATCGCGCGGGTTCCCAGGGTACGGGCCGCGCGAAACGCACTCGCCCGCATGTTGAAGGCGGCGACACCCGTGCTGTCCGGCGCGGCATCCTGAACCGTCAAGCCGTGCGCGCCATCAGACGCGAAAGGTGAGAACCGCGCCCGGCGAGATAACTCTCGAACCTCTGCGCATAGTCCGCCACCACCACGCGTTGCACGCTTTGCCGCTCGGTGAGTGCGGCCCGGTAGCCGCCGATGCGGCTGGTCCCGTCGAAGATTTTGAACTCGCCGATTTGGTCGAAGGTGTCGAACAATCTGAAAATCGGCGCGAACGCCGCATCGATCAGATGGAAGTCTTTTCCCGCGAAGTAAGGGCCGGTTCCGAGATGGCCGTCGAGCCGGCAGAACTTCGCGCGCAGGTCGTCCTTCTTGCGCTCGAAGACCGCTGTGTCCGGCGCGGTATAGAAGCCAAAGATGTCGGTGATCGTCGCCGAGGCGAATTCGATCCAGGCGCGATGCCGGGCTCTCGCGAGCGGATCGGCCGGGTAGAGCGGTTGCCCCAGCACGGTCTCCTCCAGGAACTCGCAAATCGCAGTGGTTTCGAACAGGGTCTCGTCGCCGATACGCAAGATCGGCACCTTGCCCAAGGGAGCAATCCGCGAGAACCAAGCCGGTTTGTCGGCGAGGTCGATGTAAACATGCTTATAAGACGCCCCTTTTTCAGTCAGTTGGATGGCGGCGCGCTGGGTGAAGGGGCACAGGTGGTTGCTGATCAGCTCCAAGGTTCGCATCTCCATACTTGATGGCGGTGCGAATCTGTCGCTCGGCAGTGGCTAAGGCGATGCAAAGTTTATTCATGGCCCTGTGCGAAAATATTCAGGCACAGGCGGTGAAACCGATGCTGGCGACAGCGCTGCGGCACGGGCGCGCCTAGACTCACGGCAGCGGATCACGGAAGCGGGGCGTCTGGCGTCATCAGGGGCTGCGCGGCTCGCTCAATTCGATCTCGATGCCGTCCGGATCGGTGATATGGGCGAAGTAGCGGCGCGTGCCGCCGCTCGCCGCCTGGAGCGGCTTCAGGAAGCGCACGCCCTCGGCCGTGAGCGTCTCGCACAGCGCCGTCAGGTCGGACACCGCGATCGCGATATGGCCGGCCCACGCCGCCGCCGGCGTGCCGGTGCCGGCGATCAGCTCGAGCACCGTGTGGCTGTGCTCCTCGCCATAGTGGCCGACGCTGGGGTCGTGGGCGAGTGCGATGCCGGCCAGAGTTCGACGATGAAGGGAGTTGCTTCGTCCGTCGCGGCCACATAGGCGAATGTCCGGGCTTCGATGATCAGGTTGGGCGCCAGGAGAATGAACGTGTTGCCTCCGCGCGGAACGCGGAAAGGCTCATTGGTGCGCCCGGCGGGCGCGGTGAAATTGTAGCCGACGAAGACGTCGCGGTTGGTCGGACCGTTCACCTTGACCCAGCTCAATAGCATGGCGTGATCAGCGCGTCGCCGCGCTGCTCCCTTGGTTGGACGAGAAGTTTGGCGGGGAGGAGGCGCGGCGGAGCACCCTCCGATCGACGGAGGTCGTTGCATGATGGATGATTCGACACGGCGCCATCCGTATTATCCCCGCATGCTTGAGCGCAGAAACGCTGCGGAACGGGGGCGCCTCGACACGCTGCGGCCTTGCTCACGGCCGTGCGTTTTGTCTTTTTCAGGCGCCTCGGCGACGGCCTGCTTGTTCTTGGTTTTCCGCCGGCGAGTCTGTCACCTTCCGGTGCCCCATTCAAGGGCGGGTGCGGAGTTGGTCCTTGACTTCACGCCTTGTCTGTCAATGATGGATGCCAATAAACACAAGCATTTTTCGAAAAAAAGAAAAACACATGGGAGCTTCGTCATGAATCGCAGAACCATCGCTAAAACCGCCTTGCTTGGAGCCGGCATGCTCGCGCCGCTCGTCGCGGCGACAATGCCGAGCGCGGCGGCGGCCGATGCGGCCGCCGATTTCTACAAGGGGAAGGTGATCCAGCTCATCATCGCGACGGGCGCGGGCGCCTCCTACGATTTCTATGGCCGCACCGTGGCGCGCCACATGTCCAACCACATGCCGGGCAATCCGACCTTCGCGGCGCAGAATATGCCGGGGGCCTCGGGCTTTCGCGCCGGCAACCACCTGTACAACGTGGCGCCCAAGGACGGCACGGCGATCGGCACCTTCAACAGCGCGATCGCGTTCTATCAGGCGATGAACCAGCCGGGCATCCAGTTCAAGGCCGAGAACTTCTCGTGGATCGGCAGCATTCCGCAGGATGCGGCGGTGGTGGCTGTGTGGCACACCACCGGCGTCAAAACCATCGACGATGCGCGCAAGACCGAAGTGGTGATCGGCGCGACCGGGGCGGGCGGCACCATGGCGGGCTACCCGTCCTTGCTCAATTCCATGCTCGGCACCCGATTCAAGATCGTCACCGGCTACGACGGCGGCAACAGCGTCAACATGGCCATGGAGCGCGGTGAAGTGCAGGGCCGCGGCAACAGCACATGGCCGGCGTATGTTACCGCCAATGCCGAGTGGGTTCAAAATGGCAAGATCGTACCGATCGTCCAGATCGGCGCGGTGAAGGACCCGGATCTGCAGAAGGTGCCGCTCCTGGTCGATCTCGCGCGCAACGATGAGGAACGCCAGATTTTCGAATTCGTCAGCAGCACCGTCGCTCTCGGCCAGCCGTTCGCCGCGCCGCCGGGGATTCCCGAGGATCGGCTCGCCGCCCTGCGCAGCGCCTTCGAGAAAACCCTGCGCGATCCGGCGTTCCGCAACGATGCCAGCAAGCTCGCGGCGCGGGTCGAACTCGATCCGATCGTCGCAGCCGAAGTCGTCACGATCGTCAAGCGGACGGTGAGCACGCCGCCCGCACTCGTCGAAAAAACCCAGGCGGCCATGGCCGTCAAAGGCACAGGACAGGGCAAGAGCGGCGGTGGCGGGGATTGAGCCCAGTATCGTCACGCCGTTTCGTCTGTCGATCGTAATGCCGAACCCATTGGAGCATCTGATGGCCACTGTTCTGAAGCCCCGTGTCGATCTCAAGGCCTTCGTCAAGGAAGTGCGGGCGCGGGCCAATGCCCAGCACGAGACTCCCCAGAGCAGGCGCCTGTACACGATACGCTTCAATCCCGAGCGGGCGCGCGCTCATACCTTGCAGCGCGCGCACTGGACGCTGAATCGGCGCGACTGCTGGGCCTATGCCCAGGCGACGGCGCCTATGCCGGTGAAGAAGATGATCTGGGCGCATGAGGAAGACGAGTTGGCCGGCAACAAGGCGCGCGGGGTGGAAGATCATTATGCGCTCCGGGTGCGGGAATCCGAAACGCTTGGCCTGACGCCCGACGATTTCCGCAACACGCCGATGCATCCGGGCACCAGGACCTGCACCTATGCGTGGCTTCATCTGGCGCGTTGCAGCCATTGGCTGACGGCGGTTTCCGCCTGCGCCGCGCTGGAAATCAGCAATTCCTCCGAATGGGTCGAGGGCGGCGGCGGCTCTTACCGATTGGGTAAGCAGTATGAGCGGGATCTCGGCATCCCGTTCCACAAGCAGGTCAACGCCAAGGAGCATGCCGAAGTCGATGTCGAGCACGCCCATATCCTGATGCAGATTGCCGAGCGCCATGCCACCGCGCCGGAGCTGCTCGACCTCATGCTCAAGGGCCTGATCGAGAGCTGGGAGATCGAATCGGTGTGGAAAGGCCTGATCGTCGACATGTTGGAAGCGATTCTCGGGCCGCGGTAACGCCGGCCACCTCAGCCGATCAGAACAGGTACGGAATCCAGCGCTTCACGCGCGCGGTATAGTCGGTGTATTCGGCGCCGAACTGCCGGGTGAGACGCGCCTCGTCTTCCAGCACGCGACGGTGGAACCACACCATGTTCGCCGCCAGGATGGCCAGCGCCAGCCAGGACTTGAAGGTGAGCGCCAAGCCCGCCATGAAGATCAGATGGCCGAGATACATCGGATTGCGGGTGTAGCGATAGGGTCCGTCATCGACGATGCGCTCCGGCATCAAATCCATGCCCGAGCTGCCCTTGGCGATGCCGTGCCGGAAGTTGCCGGTCAGACGGTACTGCAGATAGCCCCAGGCGAGCAGGGGCAGGCCCCAGGGCACCACGGTCCACTGGCCATAGACGGCGAACTCGAACGCGATGACGAGCAGGGGATAGAGCACGAACGTGCGCTTCGGCGTGCTCGACAGGAAACGGCGCACGGCCCGGCCCATGGCGGACGTGGTAGCAATCTCAGTCATTTCCCCATTGCCTCGCTACATTCGAGAGGGCGACCTCGTCTTCTCGGTAGGCTGCGAAATTAGACCGAGTATCGCCGGGCGGCAACACGGGCAAACCCGTAGAAGGTCGTTATTTCTCAAGGGCATTGTGCGGGGCAATCCGGGCCCCTGGCCCGGCATATTCAACACATTAAAACGGTATAATATACTCTATTTACAAAAATCTAGAGACATAATATCTATTTCAGCGCAAGATGCTGTTATTTCAGAGATTGGCCAAAGGTAAAATGGAAAATTCAGAGCAACTGGCCCTCGAGGTTCTTCGGCAGGCCGAGCGCGAGAGCGCTCCGGTCGTGCTTGCCAGCAGCTTCGGTGTCGAAGACATGGTGCTCACCGATCTGATCGACCGCCACGCTCTGAACATCGGCATTTTCACCCTCGATACCGGCCGACTCCCGGAAGAGACCTACACCCTGATGCAGCAGACGAAGGCGCGCTATCGCACGCCGGTCGTCGCCTATGCGCCGGAACGGGCCGCGGTCGAAGCCTATGTCGCGGCCAACGGTCCAAACGCCTTTTACGACAGCGTGGGTTTGCGCCAGACGTGCTGCGCGATCCGCAAGGTCGAGCCGCTGCGCCGCGCGCTCGCCGGCAAGCAGGGATGGATCACCGGCTTGCGCCGCCAGCAGTCCCTCACGCGCCGCGACCTGCCGTTCAAGGAATGGGACGCGGAAAACGGCTTGCAGAAATACAATCCGCTCGCCGCCTGGACGACGGATGAAATCTGGGCCTATGTGCGCGCCAACGACGTTCCCTACAACACGCTCCACGACAAGGGCTACGCCAGCATCGGCTGCGCGCCGTGCACCCGCGCCATCGCCGTCGGCGAGGATATTCGCGCCGGCCGATGGTGGTGGGAAAATCCCGAGACGAAAGAATGCGGACTTCATCCGGCCAAAAAAGAATCGATGAGCAAAGCGTCATGAGCAACAGTCAGGTAGCCCTCAAGAACTTCGAAACCGTCTCGCCGCAGCCCGCCCTGGATGCGCCGTGGGCACATCTCGACGATCTCGAGAGCGAGGCTATCCATATCCTGCGCGAAGTGGCGGCGGAGTTCAAAAACCCCGCGCTGCTGTTCTCCGCCGGTAAGGATTCGACGGTGCTGCTCCGCCTCGCCGAGAAGGCATTCCGTCCGGCCCGTATGCCGTTCCCTCTGTTGCATGTCGATACGGGGCACAATTTCCCGGAGGTCATCGCATTCCGCGACCGCATCGTCGCGCGTCTCGGCGAGCGTCTGATCGTCGCCAGCGTGCAGGATTCGATCGACAAGGGCCGTATCAAGTTGAAGAGTCTCAACCAGAGCCGCAATGCGCTGCAGACCGTGACTCTGCTCGATGCCATCGCCGAGTTCGGCTTCGATGCGTGCATCGGCGGCGCCCGCCGCGACGAGGAGAAGGCGCGCGCCAAGGAACGGATCTTTTCGTTCCGGGACGAGTTCGGCCAGTGGGATCCACGCCGCCAGCGCCCGGAATTGTGGAGCTTATATAACGCCCGTCTCGATGCCGGACAGCACATGCGGGTGTTTCCGCTCAGCAACTGGACCGAGCTCGATATTTGGCAATATATCGCACAGGAAAATCTGGAGATTCCGCCGCTCTACTACGCGCATCACCGCGAGGTGACGGTGCGCGGCAGTCACCTGCTGCCGGTCTCCGATCTGGTCGAGGTCAAGCCGGGAGACCGCATCGAGAATCGGGTCGTGCGCTTCCGCACGGTGGGCGACATTTCGTGCACTTCGCCGGTCGAATCCTCGGCGGCGACGGTCCAAGAAATCATCGCGGAAACCTTGACCGCCCGGATCAGCGAGCGCGGCGCGACGCGGCTCGACGATCAGACGTCCGAGGCGGCCATGGAAGAACGGAAGAAGGCGGGATATTTTTGATGCTCCCGCTCGATGAGGCGGCCCAGGAAGGGCTGCTACGTTTCACCACCGCCGGTAGTGTCGACGATGGCAAGAGTACGCTGATCGGCCGTCTGCTCTACGACGCCAAGGCGGTGCCCGAGGATCAGTTGGCGGCGCTCGAGCGCACGGCCAAGCGACGTGGCGACGGCGCCATCGACCTGTCGCTGCTGACCGACGGCCTGACGGCCGAACGCGAGCAGGGCATCACCATCGATGTAGCCTACCGCTACTTCGCCACGCCGCGGCGCAAATTCATCATCGCGGATACGCCCGGACACGAGCAATACACGCGCAACATGGTGACTGGCGCCAGCACCGCGGACGCCGCCGTCATTCTGGTCGACGCGCGCAAGGGCATGACCGATCAGACGCGGCGGCATCTGACCTTGGCGCATCTGTTAGGGATTCCTCATCAGGTCGTCGCGGTCAACAAGATGGACCTGGTGGCCTATAGCGAGGAGGCCTTCAACGCCGTGGCCGAGTCCGTCACGGCGTTCGCGGCAATGCTCGATACGCCCGCGCCGTTGATCGTGCCGATCTCGGCCAAGCAGGGCGACAATGTGGTGCACCGTAGCGCGGCCATGCCGTGGTACGCCGGCGAGCCGATGCTGTCCATTCTCGAAGGGCTGCCGCAGGCGCTGCACATCAGCCACGCCGCGTTCCGTTTTCCGGTGCAGTACGTCAGCCGCGCGCCGGAGGAGCAGGGCGGGCAGAAGCGGCTTTACCTGGGGCGCGTCGAATCCGGACGGGTCTCGGCGGGCGACGAAGTGATCGTGTTGCCGGCCGGAATCACGACGCGCATTCGCGCCATTTCCACGTTCGATGGCCCGCTGGAAAGCGCGGCTGCGCCCAAGTCGGTCGCTATCGAAGTGATGGACAATGTCGATATCGCGCGTGGCGATATTCTCGCCCATCCGACGCAAAAGCCGAAGATCGGCAAGACCTTCGAGGCGACGCTTTGCTGGTTCAGCGACGACGACTATGATCGGCGCGGACGCTATCTGATCCGGCACGGAACGCACATGGTGAGCGCGCGCATCTCCGAGCTGATCCATCGCTACGACATCGTCACCCAGGACAAGGTGGCGTCGCCGAGCACGCTGGCGCGCAATGACATCGCGCGCGTACGCCTGACGCTTCAGTCGCCGCTTCCGTTCGATGCCTATAGGGATAACCGCGCAACCGGCGCCTTTATCCTGATCGACGAACAGAGTAACGCGACCGTTGCCGCGGGAATGATCGAAGGCTGATCCGTCCGATCAGACAAGCCCCTTCAAGCAGCTTGCAAGATGTTTTGAGGAGAGTGGTATGTCCCGCATTTTGAGTGCCGCCCTTTTGGCTGCCGCGATCGCTCTATCGAGCACACCGACCTGGGCGCAGGTCAGACTGCTGAACGTGTCCTACGATCCCACGCGCGAGCTTTATCAGGCGATCAACAAGTCATTCATCGAAGAATGGCGGAAAAAGACCGGGCAGAAGCTGACCATCAACCAATCCCACGCCGGATCCGGCGCGCAGGCCCGCGCCGTGATCGACGGCATCGATGCCGACGTCGTGACTCTCGCGCTCGCCTATGACATCGACGTCATCGCCGAGAAGGGCCTCATCGCCAAGGATTGGCAGACGCGCTTGCCAAACAACAGTTCGCCCTATACCTCGACCATCGTGTTCCTGGTTCGCAAGGGCAATCCGAAGGGCATCGAGGACTGGGACGATTTGGCGAAGCCCGGCGTCACCATCATCACGCCCAACCCGAAGACCTCCGGCGGGGCGCGGTGGAATTATCTCGCCGCCTGGGGGTATGCCCTGAAGAAGAACAACGGCGACGAGGAGAAGGCCAAGGCTTTCGTCGCGGATATCTACAAGAAAGTGCCGGTGCTCGATACGGGAGCGCGCGGTTCGACGATCACGTTCGTGCAACGCAAGCTGGGCGACGTCCTGCTGGCCTGGGAAAACGAGGCCTTTCTCGCGCTCAACGAATTCGGCAAGGGGCAGTTCGAAATTGTCGTGCCGAGCGCGAGCATCCGGGCCGAGCCGCCCGTGACGATCGTCGACAAGGTCGTCGACAAGAAGAAAACGCGCGAGGTCGCCGACGCCTATCTGCGCTTCCTTTATACGCCTGAGGCGCAGGAGATCATCGCCAAACACTATTACCGGGCGCGCCTGCCGGAAGTCGCCGAACGCCATCGCGATACCACGCCCAAGCTCGACATCTTCACCATCGACGAATTGTTCGGCGGCTGGCAGGCCGCGCAGAAGAAGCACTTCGCAGACGGCGGCATCTTCGATCAAATCTACGTCAAAAAATAACGATGACCTCCCGTGCACTGACCTTTTTCTCTCGGCGGCCCAGCGTGATCCCGGGATTCGGGATCACGCTGGGACTGACCCTCTCCTGGCTCAGCCTGATCGTGCTCATCCCGTTGGCGGGTTTGTTCCTCAAGTCGGCCACGCTGGGCTGGGAGCAGTTCTTCGCGGTGCTGACCTCGCCGCGGGTCGTCGCGTCGCTCAAGATCAGCTTCGGCATGGCACTGCTGGCGGCCATGATCAACGCCGCGTTCGGCACGGTCGTGGCCTGGGTCCTCGTGCGTTACAAATTTCCGTTCAAGCGAGTGGCGGACGCCATCGTCGACATTCCGTTCGCCTTGCCCACCGCGGTGGCCGGCATCGCGCTCACCGCGCTCTATGCCGAGAACGGCTGGATCGGCTCGCTGTTGACGCCCTTGGGCATCAAGGTGTCCTTCACGCCGCTCGGCATCTTGATCGCGTTGATCTTCATCGGCCTGCCGTTCGTCGTGCGCACCATCCAGCCGGTGCTCGAGGACCTCGAAAAGGAAACCGAGGAGGCGGCCTCGACCCTGGGCGCCACCCGCGTGCAGACCTTCCGCCGCGTCATCCTGCCGGCGATTTTTCCGGCACTGGCCACCGGCTTTGCGTTGGCCTTCGCGCGCGCCGTCGGCGAATACGGCTCGGTGATCTTCATCGCCGGCAACCTGCCCATGGTGTCCGAGATCGCGCCGCTGCTCATCGTCATCAAGCTGTCCGAATTCGCCTATGCGGAGGCGACCGCCATCGCGGTGGCCATGCTCGTTCTGTCATTCATGCTGCTGATGGTCATTAACCTCCTGCAACGATGGTCCGTTCGCTATGCCCGCTGATCCCCGCCAGGCCATGCTGCGGCAGCAGCGCAATCGTCTGACCGAGCCGACGTGGCTGCGCTGGCTGCTGATCGCCGTCGCGCTCGGCTTCATGACGTTGTTCATCGTCATGCCGCTGATCATCGTCTTCACCGAGGCATTCGCGCGAGGCTGGGATATCTACGTCGCCTCGCTTGTCGAGCCAGCCGCGGCGGCGGCCATATGGTTGACGCTGCTGGTCGCGGCGATCACGGTGCCGCTCAATGTGGTGTTTGGCCTGGTGGCGGCCTGGGCGATCACCAAGTTCGAGTTCCACGGCAAAAGTCTGTTGCTGACCCTGATCGATCTGCCGTTCTCGGTATCGCCCGTGATCTCCGGCCTTCTGTTCGTGCTGCTGTTCGGCTTACAGGGATGGTTCGGCCCGTGGCTGTCGGACCACGACATCAAAATCATCTTCGCCATCCCCGGCATCGTTTTGGCGACGATCTTCGTCACGTTTCCGTTCGTCGCGCGCGAACTCATCCCCTTGATGCAGGAGCAGGGGAGCGAGGAGGAAGAGGCTGCCATCGTGCTCGGCGCCAGCGGCTGGCTGACGTTCCGGCGCGTCACGCTGCCCAACATCAAATGGGGCCTGCTGTATGGCGTGCTTTTGTGCAACGCACGCGCCATGGGAGAATTCGGCGCGGTTTCCGTGGTTTCCGGCCACATCCGCGGCCAAACGAACACGATGCCGCTGCAGGTTGAAATCCTTTATAATGAGTACAACCTTTCGGCGGCGTTCGCCGTCGCGTCCTTGTTGGCGTTTCTGGCGCTGGTGACGCTGATTGCAAAGAGCGTCATCGAGTGGCGGCTCAAGGCCGTGAAATCATCCTATCAAACCGTCACTCCGGTCCCGGGATACGCGTCATGAGCATCGCGGTCGCAAATCTTTCCAAGAACTTCGGCACCTTCGCGGCGCTGAGCGATGTGACCTTGACCGTCCAAAAAGGCGAGCTGCTCGCGCTGCTCGGTCCATCCGGCTCAGGCAAGACGACCCTGCTGCGCATCATCGCCGGGCTCGACTGGCCGGATAAGGGGGATGTTAAGCTCGACGGCGTCAGCATGCTGGATCGCGGCGCGGCCGAGCGCAGCGTCGGCTTCGTGTTTCAGCACTACGCGCTGTTCCGCCATATGAACGTCTTCGAGAACGTGGCGTTCGGCCTGCGCGTGCGGCCGCGCCATCTTCGCCCGAGCAACGAGGAGGTCCATGTCCGCGTCATGCGGCTGCTCAACCTGATGCAGATCGGCTGGCTCGCCCATCGCGGCGTCAACCAGCTCTCCGGTGGCCAGCGCCAGCGTGTCGCCCTGGCGCGCGCCTTGGCGATCGAGCCGGCCGTGCTGCTGCTCGACGAGCC
>CAZOBN010000092.1:0-12610 GCA_964577835.1 uncultured Rhizobiaceae bacterium | reverse complement strand
GAGCCGTCGCCATTGCTTTCCTCCTACGATTCGCCCAAACAATTTTCAAAATTTAAATATTATTTTTGAGTTTCGCAAGCGGCCATATTGCGCGGGAGCCGCCGACCGCATAAAATTTTCCGGCCGGGCGGTAGACAGTCCGCGCTTTCGACTGTAAGACTCACAAAAAAGAGAATATTTTTTTGTTTTTTGCAAACACCGGCGGGAAGAACGTTCAAATCGCGTCATAATTCGCTCCAATCCGTCGCGCCTGCCGGCCGCCGAATGCGCCCGCCAAATCCGAAGACAATCCTACCGAGGGAGAATTTCGTGGATAAAGTCGCTTTCCCCTATCGTTCCAGTTCGCACCTTCCCCTGCTGCACGTCATCTCCGAATCGGGGTCGTGGGAGAAGCACGGGCTCGACGTCAATTACGACTACGGCATCTCGGCGAGCGACGCGCATCGCCAGATCCCGAACGGCGAGGTGGAGTTCGTCGGCGGCAATCACGTCTCGACCTACGCCCACCGCGCGCGCGGCGACCAATGGGTCTATCTCGGCCAGACCGTGAACTACGTCCATTCGCAGCTCTGCGTGCGGCCCGATTCCGGCATCGACGGCATCGACGATCTGTTCGAGAAGAAGGTCGGCACCCGCGGCTCGCATCCCGGCCTCAACGACTGGCTCTATCTCAAGCAGCGCGGCCTGGATGTCGACCGAGACGAGGTCGAGCTGATCAACCAGATCAAGCACAAGAAAGGCGACATGGACCCCATCAAGGCGAAGGGCGAGGACGCCGCCGAGCCTTTGTACGAGTGGGTCAAGAAAGGCAAGGTCGACGCCGCCTTCCTGACCCAGCCGGCCGCCGCGTTCGCCAGGAAAGCCGGCCTCAAGCTCATCGATATCGAGCCGTTGCCGATGATCTGGTTCACCACGGTGTCCACGAGCCTGAAATTCGCGGAGAAGAATCCGGACCTGGTCGAGCGCTTCCTGAAGGGCATCATCGCGGGCATCCATTTCTTCAAGACCGAGCGCGAGAAGTCGATCGGCATCATCCAGAAAAAGTACACGAAGGAAGGCAAGCTCAACAAGGAGCTCGCCACCATCACCTACGAGAATATCGTCGACAATCTGGAGCCGAAGCTCTTCCCGTCCATGCGGTCCATCGGCAACGTCTATCAAGAGGCGCTGCGCCAGGACAAGGATGCAAGGAAGGTCAACCCTATGGAGTTGTGGGATACCCATTACCTCCGTCGGATCGACGACAGCGGGTTCATCAGAAACCTCTACGGCAAGAACAAGCGCTGACGGCAATTTGAAGGGCGGCCTCTTCCGCGGCCGCCCGCTGAGACCACAGGAGGCCCATAATGAAACGTTTGGTTATTTCCCTGCTCGCTTTGAGCTGCGCAACGGCAACCGGCGCCCTGGCGCAGGATGTGTCGTTCAAGGACAAGAGCATCACCATGATCATCGGCTATGCGCCGGGCGGTGGCACCGACGCCTCCGGCCGCCTCATCGCCCAATTCATCGGCAAGTACCTGCCCGGGCAGCCTCATGTCGTGGTGCGCAACCAGCCGGGTGCCGACGGCATGACCTCGCTCAACTACATGGTGCAGCAGACCAAGCCGGACGGTCTGACCATCACCATGGGGTCGAGCACCCAGGTCGACCCGCTCAACTACCGCAAGGCGCAGGCGGGCTACGACCCGGCCACCTTCCACTACCTCGGCGGCGTGGGACGCGGCGGCACCGTGCTGATCATCGCCAAGGACGCCGAGAAGCGGCTCTACGACAAGAGCCTGCCGCCGGTGGTGATGGGCTCGGTCGGCGGCGTGCCGCGCTCGGGAATGCAGGTCACCGCCTGGGGCATCGAATATCTCGGCTGGAACGCCAAGTGGGTCGTCGGCTACCGCGGCACCAACGACATCATGATCGCGCTCGAACGCGGCGAGATCGACATGACCTCGACCGGCAACATGTTTCAGGTCGGCAAGACCATCGAGAGCGGCAAGTTCAAGATCCTCAACCAGTCGGGTACGCTCGAAAACGGCAAGCTCGGCCCGCGCCCCGAGTTCGCCGACGCGCCGGTCTTCCCGCTGCAGATGGAAGGCAAGATCAAGGACGCAACCGCCAAGAAGGCGTTCGACTACTGGATGTCCATCAACTCCATGGACAAGTGGCTGGCGGTGATCGGCGGCACGCCGAAGCCGATCGTCGAGACCTACCGCGAGGCCTTCAAGAAGACGGCCTCCGATCCGGAGTTCAGCAACCTGGGCAAGAAGATCAGCGAGGACTTCACGCCAATGACCTATCAAGACGTCGAGGCCCTGGTGCGGACCCTCGCCGCGACGCCTCAGGAGGCCATCGGCCACACCACGGCCCTGATGCGCAAGCAGGGCCTGTCCGTCGCCGAGTAACCCGCCGAATTTTCCGGCGGCGCCACCATGGGCGCCTCGCACGAATTTCGCGGGGCGCCCATCATTCTTTTGTCGATTTGTTTGGCGATCCGTAAGCGGGGGCAACGTCTCCCGTGTGTCGTGCATAAACGAGGAGGAAACGATGTTGCGGTCCATGTTTTGCGCGGCCTTGGCCATCGGTCTTGTCGGCGGCGGCACTGCATCGGCGCAGGGCGCGGCCGACCCCATCGCGGCCTTCTACAAGGGCAAGAACGTCACGCTCGTGGTCGGCACCGGCCCGGGTGGCGCCTACGACATCCACGGCCGCCTGATCAGCCGGCATCTCGGCAAGCACATCCCGGGCACGCCCAAGCTCGTCGTCCAGAACATGCCGGGCGCCGGCAGCGTGACGGCGGCCAACCACGTCTACAATCTCGCGCCCAAGGACGGCAGCGTGCTCGCCAACATCCTCAACACCGTGCCGCTGGTGCACGCGCTGGGCCAGGTGAAGACCCAGTTCGATCCGGCCAAGTTCCAGTGGATCGGCAACATGGCGCAGGAGGTTTATCTCGTTCTAGTCTGGCATACCGCGCCGGCCCAGAGCATCGAGGCGGCGAAGAACGTCAAGGTGCTGATGGGTTCGACCTCGCCCGGCTCTCTCGGCGGCATGTATCCGCGCGTGCTGAACGAGGTGCTCGGCACCAAATTCCAGCCGATCGCGGGCTACAAGGAAGCCACCGCCATCGACCTCGCGGTCGAGCGCGGCGAGGTGCACGGCCGCGCCGGCGAAAGCTGGTATGGCCGGAAGGGCACCACCTGGGAATGGACGCGCGACGGCAAGGCCAAGATCATCCTGCAGATCGGCTTCAACAAGGCCGCGGACCTGCAGGACGTGCCCCTGCTGCTCGACCTGGTGAAGGACAATCCGGAGAAGCGCCAGCTCGTCGAGCTGTTCTCCTCGCCGGCCCGGTTCGGCAAGCCGACCGTGGTCGCGCCGGGCGTGCCGGCGGCGCGTGTCGCGGCGCTGCGCGCGGCCTATGCCGAGACCATGACCGATCCGGAATTCCGCGCCGATGCCGAGAAGCTGGGCATCGACATCCAGCCGGTATCTGGCGCCGATCTCGCCAAGCTGGCCGAGAGCTTCGCCGCCATTCCCGCCGACCTGCTCGCCAAGGCGCGCCAGGCGGTCGAGAATTGATCGAGCCAACCGCGTTCGCGTGACTTTGCCATCGGGAGTATCGCTTCCATGACGACCAATCGGTACGACGGTTTCCGCACGTTCCTCGAGGATTGCCGGCGCGAAGGCGAATGCGTCGAGATCGAGGACGCAGATTGGAATCTCGAAATCGGCGCGCTGACCGAAGCCGCCGCCGAGAAGATCGACGCCCCGCCGATGCTGATGTTCGACAAGATCAAGGGCTATCCCAAAGGCTTCCGCATGGCGAGCCTGCCGCTCGCCTCGGCCAAGCGCATCGCCATGATCGCCGGCCTGCCGACCGACAAGACCAAGCTCGAGCTCGTGCGCCTGATCGCCAAGAAGCTCGGCAACATCGAGCCGATCCCGCCCGAGGAGGTCAAGACCGGCCCGGTGATGGAAAACGTCATGACGGGCGACGCCATCGACATGCTGCGCTTCCCCGCCATCAAGTCCCACGCCGGCGACGGCGGCCGCTACATCGGCACCGGCGACAGCCTGATCAACCGCGATCCGGAATCGGGCTATGTCAACATGGGCACCTACCGGATGCAGCTCCACGACGCCAACACGCTCGGCCTGTGGATGAGCCCGGGCCAACAGGGCCGCGCCATCTGCCAGCGCTACTGGGACAAGGGCCAAGCCTGCCCGGTGGTGGCGACGTTCGGCGGCGATCCGCTGTTGTTCCTCACCTCCCACATCAAATTTCCGTTCGGCAAGTCCGAGATCGACCTCGCCGGCGGATTGCGCGGCTCGCCCATCGAAGTGATCAAGGGGCCGATCACCGGCCTGCCGATTCCGGCGCGCGCCGAAGTGGCGATCGAGGGCGAAGTGCCGCCGCCCGACCGCGAGTCGCGCGAGGAGGGCCCGTTCGGCGAATGGCCGGGCTACTATTCCGGCGGCACGGCGGGCACCGGCGAGAACCAGCCGATCATCAAGATCAAGGCGGTCTATTTCCGCAACGATCCGATCCTGATGAACATGGCCCCGATGTGGCCCGGCGCGCCGGCCGACGGCGTCAACTTCCGCTCCGGCCTGATCTGGGATCAGATCGAGGCGGCGGGCGTGCCCGACGTGGTCGGCGTCTATGCCTTCAATTCCTATCTGGTCGTCGTCGCGATCAAGCAGCGCTACGCCGGCCACGCCAAGCAGGCCGGCATGGCGGCGCTCAGCTGCGCGGCGGCCAACCGCAACGGCCGCTATATCGTGGTGGTCGACGAGGACATCGATCCGACCAACATCCAGGAAGTGCTGTGGGCGATGGAGACACGCGTCGATCCGGAAACCGACATCCAGACCGTCGGCGGATCGTGGAGCACGCCGCTCGACCCGCGCATGCCGCCGGCGCTGCGCGACGCAGCCGACTATACCAACAGCCGGGCGATCTTCTATGCTGTGCGGCCGTTCGCCTGGAAGGACCGCTTCCCGGCGGTCAACCGCTGCTCGCGCGAGGATATTGCAAAGGTGATGACGAAATACGCCAAGATCCTGCCGTTCCCAAAGAGCTAATGCGCAGGCTCGCTTATGATGGCAGAAAACTCACCCCCACCCTGACCCTCCCCCATCAAGGGGGAGGGATTCGTATCTAGAACTCCTCCCCCCTTGTGGGGGAGGTCGGGTGGGGGGTGAAACACCGGCGAGCGAGACATTGCGCTTCAAACGCACGCAGTAGACAATACGAACCAAACGACCACTGGGAGTAGACGATGATCAGCAGCAACGACCTGAAGGGCCTGATGGCCATGATGCCGGCGTTCGCCACGGACGACGCGGCGGACATCAACGCCACCAACACCGTGTCCGTCGAGCGCATGGAAAAGGGCCTCGACCGCATGATCCGCGACGGCGCCGACGTGATCGCCGCCGCCGGCAGCTTCGGCGAATTCCACACCCTGCTGCCCGAGGAATTCGAAACCCTGGCGCGCGCCGCGAGCGACATCGCCAAACAGCGCGTGCCGCTGTTCGTCGGCGCCACCGGGCTCAACACCCGCGAGGTGATCCGCAAGCTCAAGGTCGTGTCGCAGACCAAGGCCGACGGCGTGCTGCTCGGCGTGCCGTTCTATTTCCCATCCTCGCCGCAGAACGCGGTGCGCTTCTACCGCGACATCGCCGAGATGTTCCCCAAGCTCGGCATCATGATCTATCACAACCCGCCGCTGCATAACGTGAAGCTGAACCTGCCGGTGATGGAGCAGATCCTCAAGCTGCCGAACGTGGTGGCGATGAAGGACAGCCACCGCGAGCCGCTCGAGTTCGTCAAGCTGACGGACATGGCGAAGGGCAAGATAAGCGTGTTCTGCAACCAGTGGCAGTACATGGCGTTCCAGCCGCTCGGCGCGCCGGGCTTCTGGTCGATCGACGCCTGGATGGGCCCGTGGCCGCAGCTCGCGCTGCGCGACGCCATGGCGCGCGGCGACATGGCCAAGGCCAAGGAGATCAGCCTCGAGCTCGCCCCGCCGTTCTCAGGCGCGGCACCGAACCTGTCGTGGCGCGAGACCGCGTCGAAGATCGGCGTCAAATACGCCGGCTACGTCGACCCGGGCCCGCTGCGCCCGCCGTTCCTCGAGATCCCGCCGGAAGTGGACGAGGCGCAGAAGCGCGCCGCCGAACGCTGGAAGAAGCTGTGCGACAAATACCGCGCCGACACTCGCGTGCCGGCGTAAGCTGGCACTGATAGGCTGCGGGTTCGATCGAGCCCGCGGCGGAGACCACAAGGCGGCGTCCGGTGAACCGGCGCCGCCTTTTGAGCTTAAAGTTAATCGACGCTAGAATGTCCCAACTAGCCAGAATGACCGTGGCAAGGGATTATGGACATAACGAATAGCGACGCATCAGCAGATGAGCCTCCCGTCCACACAGTTCATCGCGAATTACACCACTACACTGACTGGGTCGGGCTTAAAGGGATTGTTGAATCTAGGCAGCTTTGGGCAACACGATGGGACGGCTTAAACGATTCATCTGAAATCGAATATTTCCGAACCTTCGCTGCAAAAGCGCTCGCTGCGCGAATTAGGCGTATAGCGATTAAGGCTACTCGCGATAGCCTTCGCCAAAAGTTGTTTATTAAAAAATCCGGAGGCTACGTAAAAGGCGCTCAACAAGACGCTGAGGGAATGCTGGATGCTCTATATCGAATTACATTCAAAGCGGGACGGTCTGGTGAACCATTCGCCCCACCGTACATCTTTTCTTTATGCGGACATCGAGATGATGACTATGCGCGAGAACATGGCCTGTTAAGCCAGTGGCGTGGATATGGTGGCGAACAGCGATACGCCCTGGTATTCGATGCTCGGAAGCTAAGCGAGACTCTGCAGCGCGAATGGAAGCAATATGAATACGCGCATCTTTCTATTGGAGATGTCATTTATAATGAGGCCTCGTTAGACTTTCCCAAGCGCTTCTTGACCTTACTCGATAGCCTCGGCGAAGCTTGGAGAAGTGGACTGGAAGAAGACCAGAGACTGGCCGTTGGAAAGGCGTTCTCGCCTCTAATGGGGTCGGCACCACGCTTCAAGCATCGCGGCTTCCGCGAAGAACTAGAAGTTCGGATTGTTGCAGCCCCTATATCAGCACCGCTGTTGGACTACCTACAAGCCGAGACGAATAAAAACTCGGTTAAGGCTATAAAGTCATTCTACCAACGTGCGCGTGACCTCAGACAAGTCCATTTCTTAAAACTGTTTGAGGATTCCAAAAAGCAGCTTCCACTTCGTCGTATTATCGTGGGTCCCAGCGCTGATCAGAAACGTCATGCTGAGGCGGCCAAGAAATTAGTTCGCGGTAAAGTTCCGATCAACTTTTCGGAAACACCCTATATTGGATAGGTAAGCGTCCCCTAATACCCTTTCTCCTCCTACTTACACGCGATGAGCGAGGCCTCGCTGCCCGGCGTGTAGGTGATCGCGCAGGTCATCCCGGGCTTCAGCGCGTCGCGTGACGCATCCTGCCCGGCGATCTGGATCTTGCTGCGCGAACCGCTGATCTCGGCGGTGGTCTCATCGCCCGCCCCGTCCTTGAACGCGACCTCGCGGGCACCGTCTCCCACTTTGATCAAGGTTGTCGTCACCGTGACGCTGGACGGCTTGGCGTTCTGCAGCTCCTTCAGCATGGCGACGATGCGCGGCGGCTGATCGAGCGCCGCGCGGATGATCTTCTCGATCTCCTCGCCCACAGCCACGTCGATCACGTAATGCAGCTTCTCCGCTTCCGCGAGCAGTTGCGGATCCGCGAAGGCTTTGCGATAGACGTCGCGCAGCAGCGCCAGGCGGTCGGCGGGAATGGCCGGCGGCCCGACCGTGATGCGCATCATCTCGCCTTGGCTGGCAATCAGGTTCATGACGGCCTTCTGTTCGGGCGTTTCGGCGACGTCGGCGCCGTAGGACATCTCGCCGTATTCCGTTTCGCGCGCGCCGCCGATCTGAATGATGAAGCGGCCGCGGCCGGCGCGCACCATGCCGCCCTGCCCCGCCATGGCGCCCATCTTGCCGACCACCTCGCCGCGCATCATGGCCATGTCGTCGTCGCTGCCGCTGTATCCCGGCAGCAGCTTGAGGTTGAGGTCGAACACATTGGCCAGCAGTTGCAGCTCGGAATAGGCGGCGCTGCCGACGCCGGACACCGCGAAGGGCACCGGCTCCTTGGCCGCGCGCAAGTCCTGGAAATTCTTGTAGGGCGATGTGGTGCTGACCATGATAACGCGCTTGTCGGTGGCGGCCTTGCCGACCCACGACATTTTGCCGAGATCGTATTGCGCCGCCTTCAGGCCGACCACTTGGGAATACAGCACGCCCATGTTGAAGGTGCCGACCGTCAGCCCGTCGGGCTTCGCGGCGTGGATCATGTTGGCGCCGACCATGTGCCCGGCGCCCGGCCGGTTGACCACCACGAAGGTGGAACCTGGCAGGTGTTTCTCCATAAAGCGCGCGGTGAGCCGGCCGTAGCCGTCATAGGCGCCGCCCGGCGCGGTGGCGACGATGTAGGTCACCGTCTTGCCGCGATAAAAATCGGCAGTCGGCGATTGCGCAGCAGCCGGCGCGGCCGCCAGGAGGCCGGTCATGGCGAGGCAGGCGTGAGAAATCCGCATCGTGAGTCTCCCATGATGGCCGTTTCTAGCATCGCGCCGCTGGCCTTTCCGGAAGGGTGGCACAGGAGGCCGGGCGAGTCAAAACGGCGGGCGGCGCGAAACCGCCCCCTGCCTCGCGGCAAACCCTGGAAAACCCAGGCTTTTTGCCCGATTCCCCGGACCCGCCGGCGTTGACAGGGTGGCGCCCGGCCTATACAAGGGCAGGCTCTGCGGCGGCTCCGCCGGTCCCGCAGTTGCGGAGCGATGGCCGAGTGGCTGAAGGCGGCGGTTTGCTAAACCGTTATAGGGTTGAAAAGCCCTATCGAGGGTTCGAATCCCTCTCGCTCCGCCAATAATCTAATAAAATCAATAAGATAAGATAGAATTTCTAGATTAACCCCCCAATCTATAAGCCGACTGGCGCACTCATGGGGTGCGAACGCCGTTCGCACCTACGACGAACCGGGTTCGCCATGGCGCCACGGCTTTCTCGGGGCCGTGAACCCGGTTCAAGCGCCCGGGAAGGACCCGCTTGGGGACCTTCACCATGTGAAAAACACAGGCCTGTCAGTGGGAAATAGCCCACACTACGGATTGCGCCGAGCGTAACGAATTGTTACATATAAAACGTTACGCATGTACCGCCGGCCGGGAGGGCGTTGATGGCTCCCAGCATCGACAGGCGAAGTGCGTCCGCGGGGGAGTAGCGTTTTACCCAGCGGCGGCCCTTGAGGCTGCAGGAGGAGATTCAATGGCCAACACCAAAACACTGCTTTGCTACGCCGAAGGCGCACACGGCCAGTGGGAGGCGGTGTGCCTAAATTTCGATTTGGCTGTCCAAGGCGCGAGCTTCGAGGAAGTCCGCGCGAAAATACACAACGCGATCCTCGTCTATCTGGATACCATTGCAGAATACCCGCCTGAGGAACGCCGTCGCTTCCTCGAGCGAAACGCGCCCCTCTCGCTCTGGCTGAAGTTTCTGGGTCACGCGATCGCCGCGATGGTCTGCAGTCGGTTTAACAAGCACGACGGCCAAAAAGAGCGGGCTGAATTTACGATGATCTGCCCCGCTACTAACCACGCTTGAAGATCCGGGAATTCTTGGAGGTCATAAAGGCGCAGGGCTTCACAGAGAAGCGGCAGCGCGGTTCACATCATACCTATGAAGGCTTCGTCAACGGCGGGCGGCATGTCGTGACCGTGGACTATAGCCAATTGGGTGAAGACATCATGCCGCGCAACCTGCAATCCATGATTCGACAGTCGGGCCTGCCGAAGAAGATGTTTCGCTGAGGGGGTCACCACCACCACTGCGGCGCTTGCCTTCAGCTCCGCACTCAGGATCGGAGCGGGGCACCTTCGTTGCTCACCAATACGACCAGCGATCCCAGCGAGGGCGGGTCGATGACGTCGTGGCACTGAGACTTATGAGGTCATTCTTGAGGTCATTTTTTGACACTCTCGCCGCGGACATAGAAGCAGCATAGGTCTCTCGATCGCCAAGCACGTGCGAAAACTATGAAAGCGACACTGCTCGCCACGCGCCTCGGCAGCCACCTTTGCCGCAGCCAATATGAGGGAAATCGTGGCTTGGCGTGAACGCTTATCCTTGAGCGTTATACTCTCGCATTTAAACGACCAATATACAAACGCCGCGCCACTCGAACATCATCCCGTCCCCCGCAGCAATCTCTCCAGTTCCTCCAACAGCGGGCGCTGCCCCGGGTTGATGCGCTCGCGCGCTTCGTCGAGCGCGAACCAGGCCGCGCGGTCGACTTCCGGAAACATCTGTTTCTTGCCCGACTTCGGCGGCCACTCCATTTCGAACTCGTTGCTCGTCACGGTTTCATCGACGTCGCTCTCCACCGCCCAGGCATGGATGACCTTGCCGCTTTTCTGGCGGCAGGACGTCAGCTCGCGGAAGAGGCCGTCCACGGTCTGGCCGGTTTCCTCGGCGAACTCGCGGCGCGCGGCCGCCAGGCCGTCCTCGTCATCGGCGAATTCTCCCTTGGGAATCGACCACGCGCCGATGTCCTTCTTGGCCCAGAAGGGTCCGCCGGGATGCACGAGATAGACAAGCACATGGCCATCGACATTTTTGTAGGCCAGGACGCCGGCACTTTGTTTCTTCATGGCTCACCCGCCCAAAAAGGTCACGTTATGGACTCACGGTGCCGAAGCCATTCCGCGCCCCACATCGAACCCTCCTCACCCGCGACGGAACGAAGATGAATCAGGCATCGTTCATCCACCGCACGCTTATGGCGATCGGGGCCTCGGCGCGATCCGTGCGACATCGCTGACCGATTGTCCAGGGATACCGGCCGGACGCGCCGCCCCGATCCTCGAACGATAAAGAGGAAAAAATCATGACCAAACCAATCCTTCTCGCCAGCGCCGTCTTGATCGGCGCGAGCCTTCTGTCCGGACCCGTCTTGTCGCAAGGCGCGCCTCAGGAGGTCGCGAAAGTCGATGTCCGCAGCATCGAAACCGCCTACCGCGGCTCGAAGGTGATCGGCAGCACGGTGTATAACGACCGCAATGAAAATATCGGCAAGGTCGACGATGTCCTCATCAGCGCGGACGGCAAGGCGCCTTACGCGGTGCTGTCCGTCGGCGGATTCCTCGGGATGGGCAACCGGCTGGTCGTCGTCCCGACCTCGAACCTGAAAGTGGCCTACGACAAGGACAAGGCGGACGACACGAAGATCGTGCTGCCGGGCGCCACGAAAGACCAGCTCAAGGGTCTTCCCGAGTACACATACTCGAAGAAATAGAGTGCCGTCCCGCGAAAGAGGCCGGCTCTCGATCGAGCCGGCCTTTTCGCCATCGTCATGAGAGACCGCGACAAAAGGCCGGCTGGGGCCCAGCATACCGACGAAGAACGGTCGCCCGCCGCCGCACTGACCGCGGTCAATTACCGGCCTCACGTCATAGCGATAACCTGCCCTGGCGCATTTATGACACGGCCGCGCGGTAGCCATACGTGCGTATGCTGTATCGGCTGAAACGGCGCAATAACAACAAAGGCGGCGCAAATGGAAAATCTCGCCAAGGACCTCGCCAAGGACAATGCGGATATCAGCTCGATCCTGATTTCCCATGTGCCCGTGCTTCGACGCTATGCGCGCGGCCTGGTCCACAACAAGACCGACGCGGACGATCTGGTCCAAGATTGCCTGGTGCGCGCGCTCTCCAAGATGCACCTGTTCCAGCCCGGCACGAATTTGAAGGCCTGGCTGCTTTCCATCGTCCACAACATCTTCCTCGACGGCACGCGCAGAGCCAAGCGCACGCGCGAATTCGCCACCGCCGTGACCGCGATGGACCAGGGCAACGTCACGCGCCCGAACCAGTTTCACCGCATCGAGATCATGGACATCGGCAAGGCCCTGGCGGCGCTTCCAGCCGCGCAACGGTCCACGCTTCTTCTGATCGCCCTGCAGGGGCTCAGCTACGAGGAGACGGCCAAGATCACCGGTGTCCCCGTCGGCACGGTACGATCACGCTTGTCGCGTGGCCGTTCCGCCCTGACCGTCATGATGAACGGCGTGACCTCGGAGGAACGGGTGTCTATGGAGAAATCCGACGAGCAAGCCCCGAGGGCCGCTTAACTTTATCGGCAACGAACGGCGAAGTTCGGTCGCCATGCTCACCATTCGACACATCGCCATCGTCCGCAAGATGAAATCGGGCGAGCGGCTGGCCGAAAGCCGCGGTGTCATGCTACGGCGTGTCATGCTGTCGGAGTTGACCGTGACGGCGGCGCAATTCACGAAGCTATGCGACGAGAATCTCATCCGGCAAACCGAGGCGTTGAACAAGATGCATTGGTATGAGGTGACGGACAAGGGCCGCCAGATCGCGACCTAATCTAGTACTGGCTATCATTGAAGCAAGAGTCACCCCCACCCCGGCCCTCCCCCATCGAGGGGGAGGGGACGTTATTGAGCAACATTGCGAATCCCCTCC
>CAZOBN010000091.1:0-12668 GCA_964577835.1 uncultured Rhizobiaceae bacterium | reverse complement strand
AGCGTGTCCTTCGGGAAGCACGAGCCGCCGAAGCCCGGCCCAGGGTGGAGAAATTTGCGGCCGATGCGGCCGTCGAAACCGATGCCGCGCGCCACGTCGCTGACGTCGGCGCCGACCTTTTCGCATAGGTCGGCGATCTCGTTGATGAAGGTGATCTTGGTCGCCAGGAAACTGTTGGTCGCGTATTTGACGATTTCGGCGGTTTCCAGCGTGGTGAACAGAATGGGCGTCTCGAGCAGGTAGAGCGGACGATAAAGCCGCTTGAGCAGATCGCGCGACTTATCGCTCTCGGCGCCGATCACCACCCGGTCGGGGCGCATGAAATCGTTGATCGCCGAACCCTCGCGCAGGAATTCCGGATTGGAGGCGACGTCGAACTGCGCGTCATTGCGCGTGCGGCGGATGATCTTCGCCACTTCGCGGCCGGTGCCGACCGGCACCGTCGATTTGGTGACGACCAGCGTGTAGCCGTCCATCGCCTTGGCGATTTCCTCGGCCGCGGCATAGACGTAGGACAGGTCGGCATGCCCGTCGCCGCGCCGGCTCGGCGTGCCGACGGCGATGAACACCACGTCGGAGGTGCGCACCGCGTCGGGGAGATCGGTTGTGAAGCTCAGACGCCCGTCGGCGACGTTGCTTTTGACCAAGTCTTCGAGGCCCGGTTCGTAGATCGGAATCTCGCCGCGCTTGAGGCGCGCGATCTTGCCCTCGTCCTTGTCGACGCAAACCACTTCGACGCCGAATTCCGAAAAGCAGGCGCCGGAAACGAGCCCGACATAACCGGTGCCGATCATTGCGATGCGCATGTCTAACCTATTCCCCTCTTCGGCCTTGGCCGCCTTCGTATCAGACGCGCTGGCGCAGGAAGTCGCGAAGCTGCGCCGACAGGTCGGGCGCATCCAGCGCCAGTGCGATGTTGGCCGACAGCCAACCCCATTTGTTGCCGCAGTCGAACCGCTCGCCCTCGAAGCGCAGGCCGTGGAACGGCTTGCCGCCGATCATGCGGGCCATGGCATCGGTGAGCTGGATTTCGCCGCCGGCGCCCTGTTCCTTACGCGCCAAATGGTTAAAAATCTCCGGCAACAAAACATAGCGCCCGATGATCGACAGGTTGGACGGCGCGTCCTCCGGTTTGGGCTTTTCCACCAAACCCTTGATGGAAGCCAGCCTGCCATCGTCCTCGGCGATGTCGAGGATGCCGTATTTGGCGGTCTGGTCGCGCGGCACTTCCATGACACCGACGACGTTGCCCCCGGTGCGCTGGTAAACGTCGATCAATTGCTTGAGGCAGGGCGTCTTGGCTTTCACCAGATCGTCCGGCAGCAGCACGGCGAAAGGCTCGTCGCCGATGATGTCGCGCGCGCACCACACCGCATGGCCCAGACCGAGCGGCGCCTGCTGGCGCGTGTAGGAAATCTGCCCGGCTTCGGGCAGCGCCGCCTGCAGTATCGACAGCTCGGTCTTCTTGCCGCCGCGCTCCAACGTCTGTTCGAGCTCGGGATTGCGATCGAAGTGATCTTCCAGCGCATGCTTGCCGCGGCCGGTGACGAAGATGAAATGCTCGATGCCCGCCGCCTTGGCCTCCTCCACCGCATATTGGATCAGAGGGCGGTCGATCACCGGCATCATCTCCTTCGGGACAGCCTTGGTTGCCGGAAGAAACCGCGTGCCGAGACCGGCAACGGGGAAAACCGCCTTGCGAATGGGTTGGGTCATTCAGTCCGTCGGAATGTTGGCGATGGGGCTGCCCAAGGAAAGACGCGAAGGGCTGCGAAAGGTGGCCGATTTTGTGCCACAGCCCGGCTGGCCTGCCAAGCAGGGAAGCCCCTTACGGTAGGTTTTTTTTGTGTCATTAACGGCCTAGCAACAAATCCCTTGCCCGGTTGATGAGCGCCGCCAGATAGTCGGATCCGCCACGATCGGGATGGAAGCTGGCCATGAGATGGCGGTGGGCGGTTTTGACGGCTTGGTCGTCGGCGTCCGGCTCGAGCCCGAGAATGGCATAGGCCTCCTCGCGAGTCATGGCCCGTCCGGGGGGCACGGCGCCGCCGGCCGTTGGCTCCTGCTGTGCCTCACCTGCCCGCCAGGCGCCGCCGTGGACCCGGTCGAGATAAGCTTCCAGAATGCGCAGGGACGCGTCGTCGCTACGGCATTCGCCGTGCAGCCGCAGCAATTCCGCCAGCGTCATGTCGCCGAGCCGGCGGCCGGCATAGCTGCCGGCGATCACCGTGCCGTCCAGGTTGCCGCTGTCGTGATCGAGCGCCATGCGCAGGAAGGCCGTGTTGATGGCCGATGCCTGGCCGGGAGTGGGGCCGCGCGCGCTCTTGCGCCAGCGGCTGATGGTGCGCCAGCGCAGCAAGGCGGGAATCAGGAATGGCAGCAACATGGGAACGAGTTGATAGCGTCCCGCCCAAAGCACGAACAGCAGCGCGATCGTGACGATGATGCCCAGCGTCCAGCGCAGGGTGCGCGCGACCGTCGCCGCCTGGGCGCCCGCCATCCAGCGCCCGAGCAGCAGCGCGAAGACCAAGGCGACGAATCCGGCGAATAGATATGTCATCGGCGATCCGTCAGCGTACCCGCAAAGGCGGCATCATGCGCGCCGACCGGAGAGTTGCAACGCGACGCCGGTCCGCTTGCTGTAGTCCTCGAGCGCCGGCGCGCCACCGGCAACATAGACCGCGACCGCGCCGAGCAGGCGCTTGAGCTGATCGGCGCTCGACGCGTCGAAGCGGCAGTAGGCACCCCCGGTCAGCTTGGCGATCTGCTGGAAAGCACGCGCGGCCGCCGGGTCGTCGCCTTCGTGAAACAGGAAGGCCGGCACGCCGAGCAAGCCGAGCTCACCAGCTTGTGAACAGACCGCGTCGATGTCCTCTTCCATGCAGTCGCCGACGAAGACCAGAGCACCGACCTTGTGCTTGGCGGCCTCGCGCGCCGCATGCCCGAGCACCTTGCCGATCTGGGTCTGTCCGCCGAGACAATGGACCGACATCATGCGCCGCACCAGGTCGTCCGCATTGGACAGCCAGCCGCTCGCCTTGCATTCGCCGAACCCCCGATAAAACACCAATTGCACGTCGAGTCCGCCGAGAGCGGCGGTGGCGATGAACATTTCATTCTGAATCCGGCAAGCCTGTGCCCAGGTCGGCTCCCGGCTGGCCGTCGCATCCATGGCGAAAATCAGCCTGCCGCGGCCCCGTTCCGCCGGCGGCGTGGCCGACAGCTTGGCGAGAAAGGCGTCTACGTCGGTCTTACCCGATTTTTCCGGCAACTTGTCCGGCCGCTTGGCCATCTGGCAATACCTCTGGACGCTTCGGGTGGGCGATGAAATACTTAAACAAAGAACACCGCTCTAAAATAGCACCGCTCTAAGGGAGAAAGTGCAATGACGTCTGGGAAATTCATCGTTGCCTGCGTCGCGTTGTGCGGCTTGACCGCACCCTTGGCGAGCGAGGCTCTGGCACAGGATAGCGAATTCAACGCCAAACAGGTACGTCTCATCATCGGCTTCGGAGCGGGCGGCGGCTATGACCAATATGGCCGGGTCGTGGGCCGCTACATGGAAAAGCATCTGCCCGGAAATCCCACCATCGTGCCCCAGAACATGCCGGGCGCGGGCAGCATCGCCGCCGCCAACGTGATCTACGCCAACTCCCCCAAGGACGGCTCGGTGTTCGGCATCATCGCGCGCGACGCCGTCACCCAGCCCCTGGTCTCCGACCAGACCGGCGCAAAATACGACGCGACGAAGATCAGCTGGATCGGCAGCCCGGCGGCCGAAACCAATGTTTGCATCGCCACCGACAAGGCCAAGGTCGCGACCTTCGCCGATCTGCTCAAGACCGAGTTGATCATCGGCGGCACCGGCGCCGGCACCGGCACGGAAATCTACCCGAAGGCGCTGAACGGCCTGATCGGCACCAAATTCAAGGTGATCGGCGGCTACCCGTCGTCGACCGACGTGTTCCTCGCCATGGAGCGCAACGAGGTGCACGGCATTTGCGAAAGCTATTCCAGCGTGATGCGCAAGGACGCCGACGCGATCGCCAAGGGCGAAATCAAGATCCTGTTCCAGGCGTCGCTCAAGAGCAATCCGCAGGTCAAGGCGCCATTCCTCCTCGACATGGTCAAGAACGCCGATCAACGCAAGGCGCTCGAATTCGTCTATGCCGGTCAGATCATCGGCCGGCCGTTCATCGCGCCGCCCGATTTGCCGCCGGCCATTCTCAAGACCCTGCGCGCGGCATTCGACGCCACCATGAAAGACCCGGAGTTCCTCAAGGAGGCGCAGAAGCAGAAGCTCGACATCGATCCGGTGAGCGGCGCCGAGCTCGAGAAGGTCGTGCGCGACGTCTATGCCACGCCCAAGGCCATCATCGACCGCGTCAAGACGGTATCCGGCGGTAAGTAAGCCGTGACCCGTTGAGCCTTCGCCGAACCCCATCCTCTTGCCTCGGTCCGCGGGCAAGGGGCTTTTCGGGTGCCGCCCGACGATTTCGTGACAATGCGTAAAACAACACCCGCGGCCCCGCCCGACCGGAGCGGCTCCGCTCGGGACGATGCGCCGATTGCGGCCCGCGTCCTCTACGCCACCTACGCCGTCGGCCTTGCCAGCAACGCCTTGGTGCTCATGCTCAAGGTGCTGGTGCCACTGTGGGCGCTGCGGCTCGGCATGTCGGCCGGAGAGATCGGGCTGGCCATCGGAGTCGCGGGCGCGCTGCCCTTCCTGCTCGCCATTCATGGCGGCTCGCTGATGGACCGGCTGGGCACGCGCCGCGTCACATTGGCGTTCGCCGTGACCAGTTCCCTGCTGTGCGGTCTCTATCCCTTCCTGCCCTTCGTCGCCGCCCTGTTCATGCTGCAATTGCTGTCGGGTCTGACCACCAACATGGGTTGGGTCGGCGCCCAGTCGCTGATTGTGCAATTCGGCCGCGGCAATACCACGGTGATTTCCAGATTCAGTCTGGCCTCGCGCATCGGCACGCTGATGGCGCCGGTCGCCATCGGCGCGGTGTGGGACATTTCCGGCCATTGGGGCGCCTTCCTCTTCTGCGCCCTGTGGTCCTTCACGGTGGTGGCCGCGCTCTTCATGGTGCCCAAGGCACTGGTCGAGTCCGCCGCCGGGCGGGCCGACAAGCCGCTGCGCCTGAAGGAACTGTTGCCCCGCCTGTCCGATTACATTCAGGCCTTCGCCATGATGGCGATTCCGGCGGTCGCCTTCATCGTCGCGGTGACCTACCTGCGCATCGCCTCCTCCGCCATGCAGGGTTCGTTCTATGTGGTTTATCTCGAGAGCCTCGGGCTGACCGGTACCCTGATCGGCATTCTCATCGCCATGTCGGAAGGCGGCGGGCTGTTCGGCACCCTGTTCGCCGGTCCGATGGAGCGCATCATGGCGCCCCACTGGATATTGCTGCTGCATGTCGTGCTGTCGCTGTTCTTCATCGCCATCACGCCGATGCTCGGCGGCATCTTCGTTCTGCTGCTGATCGCGTCGGGCATCCGCGGCAGTTCTCAGGGTGTGAGCCAACCGGTGATGTTCGCCATCCTGTCGCGCGCCGTCAGCCGTCGCAAGCAGGGCATGAGCATCGGCCTGCGCACCACCGCCAACCGCCTCGCCTCCATGACGATCCCGCCGATGATGGGCTACCTGGTCGAGGCCACCAGCATCGAGGCGAGCTTCTATATCCTCGGTGGCCTGCTGATCGCGCTGTGCGGCGCGGTCGGCCTGGTGATCCGCCGCATCCCGGGGTTCAAGACATGAGCGCGCCGGCGAACGGTACCGTCCTGCTGCGCGCCGGCATCGCCGACGTGGCGATCGGGGTGAAGCGCGCGCCGGCCTGCATGGCGGAAAACAGGGCCGCGCCATGAGTCCGCCCGTGAAGCCCGCGGATGCCGCGGCCGGCGCCACCCCGCCGCTGATCCTGTCGCGCCGCGTCGCCTGGTCGGCCTATGCCACAGGGTTCTTCTGCGACAGCTACACCGAGCTGTTCACGCTGATCGTGCCGCTGTGGGCGGTTTATCTCGGCATGACCCCGCTCGAGATCGGCATCCTGGTCGGCGCCCGCGCCTTCCTGCCGTTCTTCCTCGCCATCCACGGCGGCGTGCTGATCGACAGGTTCGGCACGCGCCGCGTCATGATCATCGTCTCCGCCGTCTGCCTGCTCGTGCCGCCGCTGTTTCCCGTGATGCCGTGGTACGGCGTCATGTTGCTGCTGCAGACCGCGGGCGGCCTCGCCGGCACTTGGGCCTGGGTCGGCGCGCAAGCCCAGGCGATCCAGGTCAGCAACGCCGACACCGCCTTCGTCAGCCGCTGGGCGTTCTTCGCCCGCATCGGCGCCATGAGCGGCCCGGTCGTGCTGGGCGTCTCGTGGGACGTGCTGGGACCGGTGCCGTCGTTCGTCATCGCCGGCGTGTGGGGCGGCGCGTTCCTCGTCACCTCGCTGCTGATTCCCGAGACCGGCGGCGGCGTCAGCACCGGCGACAAGAAGCCGTTCCGCATGGCCGACATCGCGCCGCGCCTGTCCGATTACATCGGGGCCATCGCGCTGATGGCGATTCCGGCGGTGACCCTGGTGGTCGCCGCCTCGTTCATCCGCGCGTCGTCGGCCAATATCCAGAATTCGTTCTACGTGGTCTATCTCCAGGAGATCGACCTCTCCGGCTCGCTGATCGGCACGTTGATCGCGCTGACCCAGATCGCCGCCGGCTTCGGCACCTTGACCGGCGGCTGGATCGAGCGCCTGCTCAAGCCGCAGACCGCTCTGCTGGTCACCGTGTTCTTCTCGGTGGTCTTCATCACCATCACGCCGCTGCTCGGCGGCATCTTCATCCTGCTCGCGGCCGCCGTGATCGCCCGCGGATTCTTCCAGGGCGTCAGCCAGCCGATCATGTTCACCTACCTGTCGCGCGCCGTGGGCATGGCGGAGCAGGCCACCAGCATCGGCCTGCGCACCACGGTCAACCGCCTCGCCGTGCTGATCCTGCCGGTGCTGATGGGCGCCGTCGCCGAAGTCTGGGGCGTCGGCCCGAGTTTCCTGGTGATGGGCGGCCTGCTGCTCGCCATGCTGGGCGGCATCGTCATCTGGCTGAAGCGGCGCCAACCCGGCGGTCTGTAACCCTAAGCTACCGAACACCTCCGAGCGCTCGCACGATTGTCTGAGCAAGTAGCTTGACAGTAAGCCGAAGTTCTAGTTTTGTTCTAGTCCCCGGCCATTGCCACTCGTGCTAAATTTGGTATTCGCGAGCATTCGAGGATCTATATATGGCGTCTAATTCTTTCCTCTCCACGTTTTCGGGCGCAGGCGGTCTTGATATCGGGCTAGAGAAGGCCGGGTGGGTTTGCCGATATGCGTCCGACATTGATCCATGCGCTATGGATACCCTGGAGGAAAATCAGCGGCGAGGCCGTTTGCCGGCCTCTCGGTCGCGAATTCTCGCCGATGCGTTCCTCGAAACTGCAGATATTCGCCAGACTTTTGGTTCAGATGTATTAGCCAAGGCTGGAACACGACGTGGCGATATTGCGCTCCTTGCTGGTGGTCCTCCTTGTCAATCCTGGAGTAGCGCAGGACACCAGCACGGTTTCCAGGACCCGCGTGGTCGTCTTTTTTCTGACTTCATTCGTTTGGCTGATGAACTCGATGTCCGATGGTTGTTGTTCGAGAATGTGCGTGGGCTTCTTACCGCTCGAGGTCCTGACGGGGTGCCTGGATCTGCGCTGCACACAATCCGTGCAAGCCTACTAAGGGTTGGATTCCAGACTGCAGTCGCGCTTTTGAACGCCGCGGACTATGGCGTGCCACAGCGTAGAGTTCGGCTGTTCGTCATAGGCTATCGAATGGGCGATGCGCCACCGTTTGCTGATCCAACCCACACCAAATATTGCGATTTGGCGGATGGCCGCAGAAAGCCGTGGGTGACGCTGGGCGACTGTTTGCGCGCGCTTAGATCTCCGACAGGAGACGAGATTATTCGTCCCTCCGGCAAATTGGCGCGCGAGTTGGCTGCCGTGCCACCAGGATCCGGAGTAAAGAGCCCCGGCAAGCCGGAGAGCACAAGGCCGGGGGGGCATTGGGGCTACAAACAGGGCGCATTTGTCGCTGATCTCGACCTGCCGGCCCGCACGGTTACGGCAAGCAGCCAACAGGATTGGGTGCGAGATCCTGAGTTCGGCTTGCGGCGTCTATGTCCCAGGGAGTGCGCTGCTATTCAGTCCTTCCCAGCGAGTTGGAAGTTCGTGGGAAACCGCGCCACCCAATACCGGTTGATCGGCAACGCTGTCCCGCCGACTCTTGCGGCCGCGATAGGCCGGTCGCTGCTAAAGCACTCGATGCATGGACCGCTACCCGAACAAGTCCTTCATTTGGAATTGCTGCCGCTCGCGCCACATCTTGCGGCTGCAATTAAATATACCGTGAAGGAGGAAATGCGGAATGGTGCCTCCCGTCGTTTTGCCCCCCCCAAGCGCATTTCGAACGTGGCTGACCTCTAGCTGCGCATAATGACCATTTCGAATCAGCTCCATGCGGTCCAAGCCGCTAAGGCGAGAAGTCTCTATTTGGATACTATGAAGCCAGATGAGAGAGCAGCGGACTGGAAATTTGCTCTCAAGGAGGCGCGGCAACTAATCATAGACTCGCTACGAGCCTCCGACTTTCTCCGAAATGTGGCGAGTGCATTGGAGAAGAATGGCGGCTGGATGATTGCTTTCCGCCATTTGCTTGCTCCGCCTGTTAGCCAAGATCAGTTTAAACTTTCTTGTCCGACATGGCCTAAGAGTTCGGAAAAAAGCGGAAGGCCACTTGCACCCCAAGTGGCTGCTGGCGTGGCTTCGGAATTTGATCATTGGCGCGACCGACGTTTGACTCGTTGGTTAGATCATGGTCGGAATCCAACTATTTCAGAACTTCGCCATGCGCTGGCCGCCGTCGCGCCGCTAATCGCAGCGCAGCGACTGGCCACAGCCCGCCGTAATCGTCTCGCGAGCGAACAAGAGCAGGCTGTCATTGAACTGCTCCAACATAAAGGCTGGAAGAAACTTCCAAGTAAGTTAATCGATACTCGTGCGGCGGTTCCGTCAAAGTGCTTTATGCATAAGACCCGGTTCGCTACGGCGACAACGGCTCCACAGGAAGTTGATATTGCGTGCGGCCTTAAAGGCACTGTGGTGCTCGCGATGGAATGCAAGGTGACGAATGATGAAACAAATTCGGTCAAACGCATCAACGATGTTCTCAAGAAGGCTGCGGCTTGGCGAACCCATTGGGGCAGTTTCGTAGTCACAGCCGCGCTTCTACAAGGCGTAATCGCGGCAAAGGATGTTGAAAGGCTGATTGATAGTAACGTCGAGGTGTTTTGGTCCCACGAACTTGATCAGTTTGCATCGTGGTTAGATTCTAAGCTGTAATAGAATTCAGCGAGATGCTAATCCGCTCTTGGCCAGCTTAGTGTCAGGTGCAAACGATGCCCTACAAACGCGATCCCTCAGTGGATGCGGCCCGCAGTGCGCTTATGGCACGTGTGAGGCGCGAAGGAACGACTCCAGAGAGGATTGTCCGCAGCGCGCTTCATCGGACGGGGCTACGGTTTCGGCTGAACGTCCGCGATCTTCCAGGAAGCCCAGACCTTGTGTTTCCAGCACGTCGTGCTGTTCTATTTGTTCATGGCTGCTTCTGGCATAGGCATGTTTGCTGCGCGAGGCGTCTTCCAAAGACGCGAACCGAATATTGGCGAGCGAAGTTTGAGCGAAACGTTGAGCGCGACAAATACAACCAGGAAAGTCTCGTGGCCGCAGGATGGCGGGTATTCGTTATCTGGGAATGTGAAGCGAATCAACTTAAGGCTCTGACTGCCGTGACCAAAGCATTAAGGAAACTGCCCAAACTGAAGCGGAAAAGACGATGAGGCTAGCGAGCCTCTGAGGCTGCGCCTGCCCCGTCGCAAAGCCGCCAATCCATCCTTCACCGCCTCTGCTAGCCGGTTACTGATGAGAGGGCGATCGTTTTTTCGCAATCAATCGCGCTGGTCGCAGGTGAAGCGGCACCTGCCGCCGGAGCGAAATGGCTGGGAGTGTAAGTCGCAGCGCTCGGCTTGACCAAGACGCCGCCTTCGGACAGGGTGGCACGATGAGCCAACCCGCCGACACCACGCCTGCCCTGCCCGTTCACGGCGGCGACCTCGCCTGGGCGAGCGCGCGGTTCGGCACGCCCGAGGACGGCTGGCTCGATCTCTCCACCGGCATCAACCCGGTGCCCTATCCGATGCCGGATTTGCTGGACGATGTCTGGCAACGCCTGCCGCAGGTGGCCGACATGCGGGCGCTGATCGAAGCCGCCGCCGCTTGCTACCGCGTGGCCGACACCGCGGCGATCGCCGCCGCGAACGGCAGCCAGGCGATCCTGCAGATCCTGCCGCGCCTGATGCCGGCAAGCCGTGTCGCCATCGTGACGCCGAGCTACGGCGAATACGCCCCATGCTGGCAGGCCGCCGGCCATGAGGTCGTGCCGGTCGCGGACATCACTGCGGCCGCGGCATCGGCGCCCGTCGTGGTGCTGGCCAACCCGAACAATCCCGACGGGCGAGGCGTCGCGCCCAATGAACTGATCGCCATGGCGGATGCGCTGGCCGCGCGCGGCGGCTGGCTGGTGGTCGATGAGGCCTTCGCCGACGCTTCGCCAGAGATCAGCCTCGCCCCGCAGGCCGGCCGCGACGGCCTCGTGGTGTTGCGCTCGTTCGGCAAGTTCTTCGGGCTGGCCGGCCTGCGCCTCGGCTTCGCCCTGGCGCCGCCCGCCGTCGCCGACCGGTTGCGCGCGGCGCTCGGCCCCTGGCCGGTGAACGGCCCCGCCATCGCCATCGGCAGCCAGGCGCTAGCCGACCGCAGCTGGGCCGGCTGGACGCGCGAGCGGCTCAGGCGCGATAGCGCGCGGCTGGCCATCCTGTTGAAGGATGCCGGACTAATCATCGTCGGGCGCACGGCGAACTTCTGCCTCGCCTCCCACGAGCGCGCCGCCGACCTGTTCGATCATCTCGGCCGCGGCGGCATCCTGGTGCGCGCCTTCCCCGAGCAGCCCACCTGGCTGCGCTTCGGCCTGCCGGACGCGGCGGGCTTCGTCCGCCTCGAAATCGCGCTCGGCCGCTGGCACGCCGCTCCCGCCACGGCTACACTTCGCGCATGACACCGCAACTGATCGAGACGGCGCTCTACGCCTTCGTGACGTTCTTCGTCGTGCTCGATCCGCTCGGCATGGGGCCGATCTTCATCGCGCTGACCCGCGGCGAAACGCCCGAATTCCGCCGCCGCATGGCGATCCGCGGCACGATCATCGCCGGCATCATCCTGCTCACGTTCGCCTTCGCCGGCGATTTCCTGCTGCGCGCGCTCGGCGTTTCCATCGCCGCCTTCCGCATCGCCGGCGGCATATTGCTGTTCCTGATTTCCATCGACATGCTGTTCGCGCGCGCCACGCCGATCCGCCGCACCACCGCGCGCGAGACGGAGGAGGCCGAGGCCAAGCACGACATCTCGGTGTTTCCCCTCGCCATTCCGCTGATCGCGGGACCGGGCGGTCTGACCTCCACGGTGCTGCTGATGGGTCGCGTCGAGGCGGACCCTATCCTCGAAGCGGTCGTGCTGGCGGTGATGATCCTGGTGCTCGCGATCATCCTGATCGTGCTGCTCGCCGCCGACCGGGTGACCCGATGGCTCGGCGAGACCGGCTCCAACGTGGTGAGCCGCGTGCTCGGCATCATCCTCGCCGCGCTCGCCGTGCAGTTCGTCATCGACGGCGTGCGCGACGCGTTCTGATTTAGCTCTCGTCCAGCGTCAGCAGACTGGCGTTGCCGCCGGCCGCGGTGGTGTTGACCGTCAGCGTGCGCTCGACGGCGAAGCGCGGCAGGTAGTGCGGGCCGCCGGCTTTCGGGCCGGTGCCGGACAGGCCCTCGCCGCCGAACGGCTGCACGCCGACCACGGCGCCGATGATGTTGCGGTTCACGTAAGTGTTGCCGACGCCGAGCCGCGCGCGTACCTGGGTCACGGTTTCGGCGATGCGCGAATGGATACCGAGCGTCAGGCCATAGCCGGTGGCCGCGACCGCGTCGGCCACCTTGTCGAGCTGGCCCGACTTCCAGCGGATGACATGGAGGATCGGGCCGAAGACCTCGCGCTTGAGCAGGTCGAGCGAGGCGATCTCGAAGGCGCGCGGCGCGAAGACGCTGCCGTGGCGCGCCACGTCCTTCGCCAGCGGCACCTGGAACAGCAGCTTACCGTCGCGGCTCATGCGCGTGGCGTGGTCTTCGAGCATCTTGCGCGCCTCGTCGTCGATCACCGGGCCGATGTCGGTGGCGAGCATCGCCGGATCACCGATCACCAGTTCGGCCGCCGCCCCCGCCAGCATGGCGAGCAGCCTGTCGGCGATGTCGTCCTGCACGAAGAGCACGCGCAGGCTCGAGCAGCGCTGGCCGGCCGAAAGGAAGGACGAGGCGATGACGTCGGCCACCACCTGCTCCGGCAGAGCCGAGGAATCGACGATCATGGCGTTCTGCCCGCCGGTCTCGGCGATCAGCGGCACGAGGGGACCCTCGCGATTCGCCAAGGTCTTGGCGATGCCGCGCGCCACCTCGGTCGAGCCGGTGAAGACGACGCCCGCCGTGCGCCGGTCGACCACCAG
>CAZOBN010000090.1:0-12867 GCA_964577835.1 uncultured Rhizobiaceae bacterium | reverse complement strand
TCTGCTCGTTGATGCGGAAATAGGTCGACAGCTCCATCGGGCAGCGCACGCCCTTCGGGATGTAGACGAACGAGCCGTCGGAGAACACCGCCGAGTTGAGCGTGGCGTAGAAATTGTCGGAGTAGGGCACCACCGAGCCGAGATATTTCCTCACCAGGTCGGGATGCTCGCGCACCGCTTCCGACATGGAGCAGAAGATGATTCCGAGCTCGCCCAGCTTCGCCTTGTAGGTGGTGGCGACCGAAATCGAATCGAACACCGCATCGACGGCGACGCCGGCGAGCGCTTCCTGCTCGCGCAATGGAATGCCAAGCTTCTCATAGGTGCGCAACAGCTCGGGATCGACCTCGTCGAGGCTCTTGGGGCCTTCCTTCGCCTTGGGCGCGGAGTAGTAGTAGAGATCCTGGAAATCGATTTTGGGGTAGCTGACGTTGGCCCAGGTGGGCTCGTGATCGGCCAGGGTCAGCCAGTGGCGGTAGGACTTGAGGCGCCAGTCGAGCAGCCACTCGGGCTCGCCCTTCTTGGCCGAGATGTAGCGGACGGTGTCCTCGTTCAGCCCCTTCGGCGGACGGTCCTCATCGATATCGGTGATGAAGCCGTATTTGTAATCGCCGCCCAGGGCGCGGACGGTTTCGGCGGTGTCGATGGACGCGGTCATAGCGGAGCTTCCTCAAGCCACGGTTTGGCCAGACTTGGCCGCGCCATCACCCTCGGGCGTCGCGGCGGCAAGCTGGGTTGGGGAAAATTGTCGCGGCGCGAAATGCGTGGTGGCGCTGATCTCGGCCAGAGATACGCCTTCGAGCGCTTGGCGCACGGCGCGGTTGATCGCCTGCCAACCGACCCGCGACGGGCACAGAGTCTCCACGTCGCAACTGCCGGGGCCGTGCTCGATGCAATGGGTGATGGCGATCGGGCCGTCGATGGCCGCGATGATATGGGCGACGGTGATGTCGCGCGCCGGCTGGGCCAGGCCGTAGCCGCCCTTGGCGCCGCGCACGGACTTGAGCAGCCCCTCGCGCGCCAGGGTGGCGAGCAGCTTGCTCACCGTCGGGGTGGGCAGGCCGGTGGCCTCGGCGATGTCGATGGCGTTGTGGGTCCGGTCCGGCGTGTTGGCCATGTGGGACATCAGCAGGACGGCGTAATCGGCCAGACGGCTGAGGCGGATCATGGGTGTAAGTCCTTGGCCAAGGTGCGGTTCGCTCGCGGGCGGAAAGGGCTGGAAACCGCCAGTTTCGGCGACCCGGCCCTAAACAAGAGTAAATTAGTCCTGTTTCAAGAAAATTGGCCTCCAGCGGCCATTTGTCAAGCGCGATCTGCGGCCCAAAGCACTTGATAATCCATTGCAATTGGCGCGCCGGGACGAGCGCAACGACGACCGCGACCACCATCGAGTCGCCTCAAAGATTACGTTTTATTAACGTCGGATTGCTTTGATGACAGTCTGCAAGATTGTCGGCGTCCGCCTCGGACTGCGGTGTATCCCGGAAGGGGGCTGAGGCATGAGGAAGCATATTCTCAGGGCGGTCAGAGAGCGCCAAGTCTCGATGGCAGCGCGGGAGCAACAGAAGGCCGCTGCGCAGCCTTATCTCCCTTCGTCGCCGTCGTCTTCTCGTCATGGCGCGACAAGCCCGTCGAAACACCCGAGCTTCACGATGTTATGCGTGAGAACGGCTCTGGCGTTGCTGTTCATTCTCGCGCTGGTCTTTGGCGCAAACCAAGCCATGGTGGTCTTGCTGGAATAGAGTCTGCCCGCGCCCCGTGGCCGCGGAACAGAAAGGCTTGGCGGCGGGGCGCGGAAAGCCACGCCTTCGCACCGCCGCGCCGCCTGCGCGTCCGGCCTCAGCCCAGATGCTCGGCCAGAAATTCCAGGGTGCGCTGTCGCGCGAGCTGCGCGGCCTCGGCGTATTGCGGATAGCGCGTCTCGTTGTCGAAGCCGTGGCCCGTGTCGGGATACCAGTGGAACGGGATCTCCGGCCGGGCTTTGGCCCAGCGCTTGCGCTTCGGCGGTGAGAAGGTGCGGTCGTCGATGCCCATATGGCAGACCACCGGCGCCTTCGGCGTTTCGTCGGCATAGTCGTCGATGTTGCCGCCGTAGTAGCTGACGGCGCAGGCGATGGTGAGGCGGCAGGCGGCCATCCAGGCCAGTGTGCCGCCGTAGCAGAAGCCGACCACGGCGAAGCGCTCCGGCGCGAGGCCGGCCCGCGCTGTCGCCCATTTGCCCGCATCATCGAGATCGCGCACGGAGACGTTCCAGTCCGCGCTGTTGTAGGTGCGCTGGGCGCGGTCGTGTTCTTCCTTGGTGTAGTCGAGCACGATGCCTTTCTCGAGCCGGTCGTGCAGGGCGGGCGCCACGGCAAGATAGCCGTGAGCGGCGAAATGGTCGGCGCCGCCGCGCAGATACCAGTTCACGCCGTACATTTCCTGCGCGACCACGACGATACCGCGCGGCTTGCCCGCCGGCTCGGCCATGTAGCCATCCATGACATGGCCGTCGCGCGCGGTGATCGTGATGTCCTTGCCCATGTCAGTCGCCTCGAACCAGCTTTTCGTCACGCCCCGCTTGTCGAGCATCTCCTGCCCAGGATGCACAACGCCGTTTCATCTGATCGTCATGACCGGACCTGTTCCGGCCATCGCGTTTTTGCGCTGCTTCAAAAGAAAGTCGTGGATGCCCGACGAAATGGGCGATGACGGTTGAAGGGAGGCAAACGCACGGCGCGCGCTCACCCCATGGTCGGATCGAGCACGATCTTGCCCATGCCGGGGTCGGCCTCGATCATGCGGTGGGCGTCGGCCGCGCGGGACAGCGGCAGGATGTGGGCGATCTGCACCTTGATCGTGCCCTCGGCGGCGGCCTGGTAGCATTTCGGGCGGTCGGCCGGATCGCTGCCGGGCATGCCGCGGATGGTGATCTTGTTGTCGTAGAGGTGGAAGAAATCGATGGTGACGTTGGGCCCGCCATGGGCGCCGGCCGTCACCATGCGGCCGTTCTCGCCCAGGCAGTGGAAGGCGACCGGCAGGATCTTCGGATTGGCGATATTGTCGTAAAGCACATTGACGCCCTTGCCGCCGGTGATCTTCATCACCTCGGCGAGCAGATTCTGCTTGGAGTAGTCGATGGCATGGTCGGCGCCGAGCTTCTTGCCGACGGCGGCGCGCTCCGCCGATCCCGCCGCGGCGATGACCTTGGCGCCGATCACATTCTTCGCGATCTGGATGCCGATCGAGCCGAGGTTGCCGCTGGCGCCCATGATCAGCACCCATTCGTCCTTCTTCAGTTGCGCGACGTTCATCAGCAGGTTCCACGCCGTGGGGCAGTGGCGCAGCACGACCGCCGCCTCATGCAGATTGAGCGATTTCGGCAGGGCGTCGGCAGCGCAGGCGGCAACCACGATCTTCTCGGCAAAGCCGCCGGGCCGTTTGATTCCGATCATGCCGGACGGACCGCCGTAATCGCTGCCATCGGGCGCGGCGAATTCCGGGGCAGGATCGAGCGGCATGCGGCCGGCGGCGGCGACATGGTCGCCGACCTTCCAGCGCGTCACGCCGGGGCCGACCATATCGACGATGCCGGCGCAATCCACGCCGGGGATGAGCGGCAGCGTAATGCCGCGCTGGGTCTGGCCGCCGGCCCGCACCGATACATCGAGCGTCCGGTTGACCGTCGCCGCATGCACCGTGACGCGGATTTCGCCCGGACGCGGAATCGGGTCCGGCACCTCCTCGTATTCGAGGACGTCGGGCGGTCCGTACTCATGGATGACGATGGCCTTCATAGACACTCCGGAAAACAGGCGGATGAAGTCAGGGCCCGCCTGGGGGAAGCGGGCCCCGGTGATACGGATTCTGCTGGCCTAAGCGGCGACCGGCTTCTTCGGCGGCACGAAGCTCGTTTCGAGCGTGCCGAGATTGCCGACCGTGGTGGTGATCTTGTCGCCCGCCTTGAGCCATGTGCCCTTGCCCTTGCCGACGCCCGCCGGGGTGCCGGTGGTGATCACGTCGCCCGGCTGCAGGGTGAGGTGCTGGGACAGATAACCGATCTGTTCCTCGATGTTGTAGTGCATATGGCCCGAGTTGCCGTCCTGCTTGAGCTCGCCATTGACCCAGAGCTGGATCTTCAGGTCGTAGGGATTCTTGACGAATTCCTTCGGCGTGATCCAGGGACCGATCGGGCAGGAGCCGTCGAAATTCTTGCGGCGGAATCGGTCGCCGCGGAACTGGCGAAGCTGCGGCGTCGTGGCCTCCTCGCGCGTGGGGCCGCGGATCGACATGTCGTTCAGCACCATGTAGCCGGCGACGTAGTCGAGCGCCTTTTCCTTGGGCACGTTGAAGCAGGGCTTGCCGATGACCACGGCGAGCTCGGCTTCCCAGTCGATCGCCGTGGAGGTGTGGGGCAGCGGTATCTTGGCGCCCTGGCCGACGATGGTCTGGGCCGGCGTCTTCTGGAAGAACACCGGCGAATTGACGGCCTTGTCAGGCATGCCGCCGCCGCCCATTTCCGCGTGGTGATCGGCGTAATTGGCGGCGATGCAGAACACCGAGGAGGGATAGAGCAGCGGTGCCAGCAGCTTTGCCTTCTTGAGCGGCTTGGCGGCCTTGGCATAGGGACTCTTCTTCGCGCCCTTCTCGTGTTCGGCGGCGATCTTCGCCAGCGCGCCCTTGGCCTTCGGCCAAGCGGCCAGGATGGTGAGGGTGGACGCGGTGTCGAAGCCGAGCGGCTTCTTGTTGCGGCGCGCGAAGATCGGCCCCGCGATTGTCAGGTCGAGCACATCCGCGCCGACCAGAATGCCGGGAATCGCTTTGCCACCCGGACCGGTAGCGTTCAGCAGACGGTATTCCGTCACGTTTTCCTCCCTCGGAACGATGTGAAAAATTCAGTCAGGCTCAATCGACGATATTTCTTCTATTTCCTCCCCCCTTGTGGGGGAGGTCAGGTGGGGGGTGCGGCGTGACCACCCTGTGACAGGATGCATCTTACTGACGTCACCCCCACCCCGACCCTCCCCCATCGAGGGGGAGGGAGAAAATTGATGTCCACTCCGTTTCGTCACTACGGGCACCTCAGCCCCACGGGCCCAGGAACGGCTCGCCCATGAATGTGTCGGACAGCGGCTCGATCGCTTCGGGCCACTCGCCGGGCGTGACCTTGCGGCGCTGGCTCGCGGGGCGCGGCTTATCCTCCAGCCCGATCTGCTCCATGTAGTAGTAGAACTGCACCGCGTGGCCGTCCGGATCGATCGCCAGGAAAGAATAGTCGATGCCGGGCGACAGCTCGGGCGGCAGCTCCTTGATGGTGACGCCCTGTTCCTTGAGGAAGGCGCGGGCGTCGCGCAGTTGCCGATAGTTCGCCACCTGCATGCCGATCGACAGGCAATTGGTGTGCTCCGAGAGCTTGAGCTCGGCGCGCAGCGCCAGCGGATAGAGCGCCACGGCGGTATGCTCGGTGGCGCAGCGCAGGAAAACGCAGCGGTGACCCTTGTAATCGACCTCTTCGGTCGGCACGAAGCCGAGATGGTGGATGTAGAAGTCGGCCGAGGCCTCGAGGTCCTTGGCGAACAGGCGCACCGGGCCCATGCGCACGATCTTGAACGGGCGCGGCAGCAGGATGCCCTGCACGTCGTATTTCGCCGGCGGCTTCTTGGTATGGCGGTAGCCGTCGGTGATCGTCATGCCCTTGTCGAGGGCTTCCTGCACCTCGGTGAATTCGGAGATCTGCGGCAGTTCCGGCGCCACGTGATAGGCGCGGTGGTAGAGGCTTTTCGGCTTGGAGTAGCCGTCCCAGCCGATCTGCTCGATGCCCCAGTAGAGCTCGTTGGTGTTGCCGTCGGGGTCGTGCAGGTAAGTGTGCCAGTTGGAGCCCGGCATGTCGCGGCCCGAGCGCAGCACCGCCACGTTCTGCCGCTTGAAGTATTTGATCGCGTCGCCGACTTCGCCCAGGCTGCCGACCTGCCAGGTGATCTGGTTGACGGTGACGCCCGGGGCCCAGCGCCCGGGCGGATCGGCGACCTCGCGGTAGTGGCGGCCGAACAGGACCATCGCATGGTGGTCGAGGCCGTAGCGCGCGAAGCAGCCGACCGGCTCGCCACCGCGCTTTTTCAGTGCGGCGGCCTGTTCCGGCTTGAGCCGCTCGGCATAGTTGCGCGCGTCGGAAATATCGAAGCCGAGGAGGTCGGTGTAGAAGCGCACAGCCTCCGGGTAATGGATGAAGTTGAAGCCGAAATGGCCGAGACGGCGCACCTTGAAGGGCCGCTCGAGCTCGATGCCGCCGACGACGTATTTGCCGCCGCTCGTCCGGGTGGCATAGCTCTTGATCTCGGCGACGTCGCTCACAGGCCGCTCCCAATCTTCCTCGGGCCCTGTAGCGACAGCCCGTTGGCGCCATAATAGCCGAACTCCGCCCGACACAACACGCTCGCGCAGCAAAGGTCACGGACGCTATTGGCGGCGCCAACACCCCCACTTGGCCTCCCCCACAAGGGGGGAGGAATAGAAAAAGCTAATACGATCGCCGCGCGCTGAAGAAGCGATCAGCGCTGATTGATCCTCCCTCCCCCTCGATGGGGGAGGGTTGGGGTGGGGGTGAAGCGCACAGCTCCTCGCATGAGATATGGGCGTGCCGCGTACGCTCGATTAGGGTTCGAAGGGCACTATCGCATACCCCTCGCGGGCGGACTCTCAGAACGGCTTGTCGCCCTGGATCACCACGCGGCGCAGCAGCCGGCGCTCCTGGTCGCTGAAATCGGTGCGCGCGTGCAGCGTGCAGCGGTTGTCCCATAGCAGCAGGTCGCCGACGCGCCACTTGTGGTCGTAGATGAACTGCGGCTGCTCCATGTGATCGAACAGGCGATCCAGTAGCATCGTGCTCTCGGCCTCGTCCATGCCCTCGATCGACCAGGTCATCAGCCGGTTGACGAACAGCGCCTTGCGCCCCGTGTCCGGATGGGTGCGCACCATGGGATGCACATAGTTCGGATGGACGGAGAAATCCGGCTTGTTGCCCTCCCGGCTGGTCGAGCCGTAGAGGAAGACGTTGAGCGCCTTGGCGCCGTCGATGCGTGCCTTGATGTCGGCGGGCAGCGACTCGTAGGCCTTGTAGGTGTTGAGGAACAGCGTATCGCCGCCCTCGGACGGGATTTCGATGGCGTAGAGAAAGGTGCCCTTGGCCGGTTTCTCGATGTAGCACATGTCCGAGTGGAACTGCATCTCGCCGTCGGGCAGCGAGCCGATCGGCTTGCCGTCCTTGCGGATATTGGACACCAGCATGATCTCGGGGTGGCGCACCTCGCCGCTTTCCGCGCGCATGGAGGCGGGGCGGGGGCGGCCTTGCAGGGCGCCGAAGCGGCGCGCGAAGCGCACCTGATCGTCCTCGCTCAGGTCCTGGCCGCGAAACAGCAGGATGAGATGGTCGCGCCACGCCTGATCGACGACGGCGAAGGTCGCGTCGTCGATCTCGCGGGTGAGGTCGAGGCCGCGGATTTCGGCGCCGAGCGCATCGGACAACGGGTGGATCTCGATATCGGCGGCGGAAGGCGTGATGACGACGCTGCTCATTGGCGGTTTCCTTATTCCGGCTTCTCGCCGGCTATGGTCAGGCGACGCATCAGCCGCAGCTCCTGCACCGGAAAATCGCGCCGCGCATGAACCAGGCAGCGGTTGTCCCACAGCAGCACGTCGCCGACTTGCCACTTGTGCTCGTAGACGAATTCCGGCCGCTCGATATGGTCGAACAGGACGTTCAGGACGCGGCGGCTTTCCTCGGCCGGCATGCCGACGATTTCCTGGGTCATCAGCCGGTTGACGTAGAGCGCCTTGCGCCCGGTATCGGGATGGGTGCGGAACACCGGATGCGCATAGCTCGCCACGTCCTCGGCCGTCTTCTTCGTATCGTTCTCGTCGGCCTTCTGGCTGTTGTAGGTGAAGGCGTGCAGCGCCTTCTTACCCTCGAGCTGCCGCTTCAGGTCGTCCGGCAGAGTCTCGTAGGCCTTGTACATGTTGGCGAAGGCGGTATCGCCGCCGGTCGAGGGAATGGCGACGGCATAGAGCATGGTGGCCTTGCTCGGCGCCTCGATATAGATGCCGTCCGAATGAAACTCGATCTCGCCTTCCGGCAGGCTGCCGACGAACTTGCCGTCCTTCTTCATGTTGGTGACCAGCATCAGATAGGGGTGCTCGCCGTTCTGCTTGTCGGCGAAGCGCGACCACGGCGCGACCGCGCCGAAGCGGCGGCCGAACGCGACCTGCTGGTCGCCGTCGAAGGTCTGATTGCGTAGAAGAATAAGCCCGTAGCGGTGCCAGGCGGCGAGAATGTCCGCGAAGGTCGCATCATCGAGCGGCTGGGCGAGATCGATGCCCAGGATCTCCACGCCGAGCGCGGGCGAAAGGGGACGGACCTGAATGCGTTGTGCGCTGAGTACTGTGCTCATCGAACCCTGTTGGCGCCATGAAAAAGCGCGCCTATCCGTTGGAGAATGGAAGGGCGCGCATTTTAGGACAGGGAAGTGGGTATCGCCAAGCGGCTAAGCTTGTTCCGAGACCTTGCGGATCGGCCGCTGCATGAAGGTCGGGACATGGTCGCCGAAATTCAGCACCGGGCGGTCGTCACGATCGTTCCGGTCGCGGCGGTCATGCCGTTCCGGACGGTCCGAACGATCCCGTTCCGGCCGCGCCGACCTTTGACGCTCGTGCCGCTCGGGTCTATCGCGGTTCCTGTCGCGGGGCGCCTTGTCTGCGGGGCGGTCGGGACGTGGCTGTTCGTGGCCGAGGTCTTCGACATGACTCGGGGCTTCGATCGGCGCTTCCGCGGCGACCGGGACGATATGTTCGGGTTCGCGCGGCCGCTCGCTGTGATCCGGGGGGGCTTCGGAGCGATTGCGGTCGCGCCCGCGGCCAGAGCGCTTGCGATCGCCGCCGCGTTCGACGCCACGACCGGCGCGTGCACCGCGGCGGCCTCTCGGTTCCTCGGCGGCTTCCGCCGCTTCGTCGATCGCCGGCGCGCCGGGCACTTCGAAGGGCGGTATCGGTTTGCCGATCAGCTTGGTGATCGCGGAGACGAACTTATGGTCGTCGGGCGTTGCCAGGGTGAAGGCGCGGCCCTCACGGCCGGCGCGGCCGGTGCGGCCGATGCGGTGGACATAATCCTCCGCATGGATCGGCACGTCGAAATTGAACACATGGGAGAGACCGACCACGTCCAATCCGCGGCCGGCAACGTCGGTCGCCACCAGCAGGGTAATCTCGCCGGCCTTGAACGCGGCCAGAGTCTCGGTGCGCGATCCCTGGGCCATGTCGCCGTGCATGGCGGCGGCGGAAAGGCCGTGCCGCTTGAGCGATTTGGCGAGCACGTCCACGTCGCGCTTGCGATTGCAGAAGATCAGCGCGTTTTGCGGCTTCTCGCTGGCGATCAGGGCGCGCAGGGTTTCGCGCTTGAGGAAATCCTTGCCGGACGAGCGCACCAGGAAGTGGCTGACGGTTTCGGCCGCCGAGGTGGTCGGCGAAACGGTGATCTGCTTGGGATTGATCAGGAAGGCGTCGGCCAGGCGCCGCACTTCCGGCGGGAAGGTGGCGGAGAAGAACAGGGTCTGGCGGATCTTGGGCAGGAACGAGACGATGCGCTCGACGTCGGGAATGAAGCCCATGTCGAGCATGCGGTCGGCTTCGTCGATGACCAGGACCTTGACGTCGTTGAGCAGGATGCGGCCGCGCTCGAAGTGGTCGATCAGGCGGCCCGGCGTGGCGATCAGCACGTCGACGCCGCGGTCGAGCTTGGCTTCCTGCGGGCCGAAGGCTTCGCCGCCGATGAGCAGCGCCATCGTCAGCTTGTGATGCTTGCCGTAGGTCTCGAAGCTCTTCGCCACTTGGGCGGCGAGCTCGCGCGTCGGCGCCAGCACGAGCGAGCGCGGCATGCGCGCCTTGGCGCGGCCGGCGGCCAGGATCTCGATCATCGGCAGGGTGTAGGAGGCGGTCTTGCCGGTGCCGGTCTGGGCGCAGCCCAGAACATCGCGACCCATGAGGACCAGGGGAATGGCCTGTTCCTGAATGGGAGTGGGCTCTTTGTAGCCGGCGTCCTCAACGGCTTTGAGGACCTCCGGACTGAGCCCGAGGGCTTCAAAACTCATGCGCTCGGGAATCTTCCTTGAAAAGGTGGTTTGAATTCTGCGGTAGAAATGGTGTTTTTTCGCGAAAAGTCAAATACTCCCCGCGTTTGCGCCGCCGATTTCGCACTTTTCCGCCGAAACGTGGCCAGCTTACGGCACTATGGTTAACGTTCGGTTACGGGATGATCCGGTTGCCCCGGCTGTCGCGCAGCGCGTCGTCCTTGTTGAAAGGCGGGAACAGTTCGGCGGTGAGCTGGCGGATCAAGCCGGCGAAACCCTCTTGCGGCACGCCGTCGGGTCCGCCCTTGAGCCAGCCGTCCGCCTTGGTCAGCCACTGGTCATAGCGGCAATAGACCGCCACCACATGCAGTTCGGGTTGCGGACCGGTGCGGAACGGCACTGCGCCCGGGTTGCGGCAAAGATCGCCGCCGTTCACGTTCGGACCATTGAACAGCATGACGACCTTGTAGGCTGGATCGTAGTTGGTCGGGTGCGTGGTGAAGTTGGTGCGTGGGCCCCAGTTCTGCCCCTGCATGTTGCTCAGCACCCGTTGCTCGAATTGGGTCGGGTCCATGGCAAAGGGATTGCCGCGCAGCACCGCATAGGTATCGCGGCGGCCGCCGGCGCGGCCGAATTCGGTGGGCCGATAGAGCGGCCAGACCTCGGAGGTGGTGCGGGGTGTCGTCGAAGAGCAAGCCGTCAGCAGGGATGCGACGACCAGGCTAAGGCTGACGAGAAACTTACGCATACGAGCTTCCTCGGAGGCTGCCGCGGGGCGCGGACCCTCGCCGTCGTTACGGACCGCTATTAGGGAAAATTGCTGCCGTCGTTGTCCCTGTCCGGCCGTTCGTCGCTGGACGGGAAGAGATCGGTCATGGTCTGCTGGATCAAGGAAGCGAAACGGACGTCGCCAACCGCGTTGACGCCGGTCGCGCGGCCGCTGACCTCGGTCAGGGGCGCGTCGAAACGGCAAAACGCGGCGAGCACGCGCGTGTCAGCTCCCGCCGTGGTCGGCGGCATCGTCGCGTATTGCGCCGGCTGCCGGCAGAGTTCGCCAGCCTGGGCAACGCTGGGGCCATTGAACAGCATCACCACCTTGTAGTCGCTGTTGTAGTTGGTCTGTGGCGTCGCCGTGAATCGCGTGTTCATGCCGCCGCGATAGCGCTGCATGGTGTAGAGCACCGCTTGCCGGAAGGTATTTTGATCGGCGCCGTAACCGCCACCGTGGACGATGACGAATACGTCGTGCCCGTTGACGGCGTGGCTGCTGTCGGCCGTCCGGTACAGAGGATGCTTCTGACCGACCGTCGTCACGCCGGTTGGCGCGCAGGCACCAAGAGCCAAAACCATCGCCGCCGCCAGGGCATAAGAACCAGACCGCATGGCTAAGCCTCCAGCCAAAGTTGGTCGCTATAAAATATTACTCCATTCCCCGTGTCGTTAGTCACTTTGATGTGATGCCTCTGCTGCGGCAGGTGTCATTACAAAGACCAATGCGAACAGCGCGATGTCGGAACTCCCGATCAGTTACGACCAGGTTCGGGCCGCTGTTCCTCCATGCTGGCGGCATAGAGCGCCGTCATGGTCTGGCGGATCAGGGCTTCGAAATTGGGGTTGCTCAGGCTATTGCCGCCCGGAGCGCGGCTATAGACCTCGGAAAGGAATTCGTCGTTGCGGCAGAACACCGCCTGCAGCCGCAGATCCGTGTTGGCCACGGCGGCCGGCTGACTCGGATTGCGGCAGATCGCGCTGGCCTGCAGATTGTTCGGGCCGTTGTAAACGACGACGGTCTTGTATTCGCGGTTGTAATTCCGCGGCGTCGCCGTGAAGCGGGTGGGGATGCCCGCGTTGCGCTGCATGGCGGCGAGCGTCCGCTGCTGCAGGGTCGCGGCGTCCGCACCCGGCACGCTGCCGACGACCACGACCCACATGTCGCGGTGACGGCCCGCCGCCCCGTAGTCGGACGTCCGGTAGTTGGACGACACCTGTCCCACCGCCGACACATTGCTCATGAACGACAGCCCGCCGGCGCCATCGCAGCCCGACAGGACCGCGAGCGCCGCCGCGGCGAGACCTGACATCCGCACCGAGATCGCCCCTGTGGTCATAGATCCAGCTCCTGCACGGTCTGCGCGTGCTCCTGAATGAAAGCCAGGCGAAGCTCGGGTTTGCGGCCCATCAGGCTCTCCACCCGCTGCTCGGTGTGTTGGCGCTCGGTGTCCGGAATGGTGACGCGCAGCAGGGTGCGCTTGGCCGGATCCATCGTCGTCTCGCGCAACTGCGCCGGCGGCATCTCGCCGAGACCCTTGAAGCGGCTGATCTCGATCTTGGCGCGCCCCGTGAAGACGGTCTTCATCAGTTCATCCTTGTGGGCATCGTCGCGCGCATAGAGCGTTTGCGGCCCCTGGGCGATGCGGTAGAGCGGCGGCTGCGCCAGGTAGAGCCGGCCGGCGTCGATCAGACCGCGCATCTCGCGATAGAAGAACGTGATCAGCAGCGAGGCGATATGGGCGTCGGTCATGATGATGACCCGCTCGTAGCGCAGCTTGCTAACGTCGCAGCGGTCGCCCGAGCCGCAGCCGAGCGCCAGGATCAGATCGGCGATCTCTTGATTGCCCTGCAGCTTGTCGATCGAGGCCGAGGCGACGTTGAGGATCTTGCCGCGCAGCGGCAGGATAGCCTGGGTATCGCGGTTGCGCGCCGACTTGGCGGAGCCGCCGGCGGAATCGCCCTCGACCAGGAAGATCTCGGTGCCGTCGGAGGCGCTACGCGC
>CAZOBN010000089.1:0-12964 GCA_964577835.1 uncultured Rhizobiaceae bacterium | reverse complement strand
TGGCGCGACCTGATCCTGATCGCGGGCGGCCTGTTCCTGGTGTGGAAGGCGACCAAGGAGATCCATCACAACGTGGATCCCAATCACGCGCCTGACATGTTCGATGCGCCGGCCGCGACGCTCGGATTCGGCACAGCCATCTTCCACATCCTGCTGCTCGATCTGGTGTTCTCGATCGACAGCATCATCACCGCCGTGGGCATGACCGAACATCTGCCGATCATGGTGATCGCCGTGCTCGTCGCCGTCACGGCGATGCTGCTGGCGGCGACTCCACTCGCCAATTTCATCAACGTCCATCCCACCGTGGTCATGCTGGCGCTCGGCTTCTTGTTGATGATCGGCATGACCCTGATCGCCGAAGGCTTCGGAGCCCATGTGCCGAAAGGTTACGTCTACGCCGCGATGGCGTTCTCGGCCATGGTCGAGGGCCTCAACATCTGGTCGCGCAGCGCGCGCAAACGGCGCGAGGCGGCCCGGACAGCGCAGGAACGACCGTAAGCTCACCACGAGACCCGTGTCACCACGTACGTGAAAACCCGTAGTCCCTTCGCGGCAGACGTTTTCCTCCCACCTCGAACACACTCATGCCGGCTGCCGTCCGGGCGCAGACTGCACTTGGGCGGCACAATCCCGGAAGGACGAGATGCCGCGAAACGGGGTGTCTCGTGAAACGCGATCTTGAGGACGGCGAAGCCGGGCCCACAACCACCGCCCAACCACCGTCGCCGCAGCAGGATTTTCTCGAACGCTGCGGCCGCTACGCGTCGGTGACGCCACCTCTGGTCGTCCTGCTGCTCTCGACCGCCGGACCTGATCCCGCGCTGGCCGCATCGGGCCGTCATCGCCGCGATCCTTCCGCGCCGGACACGGATGACGTCGGCGAGCACGGTCCCGCGGCGCGCGACTGCGGCGGCAGCCGCTGATCCAACGATCCATGCGCCACGATCCGATCGGCAACAATCCGCGCCATCGCTCGGCGCACGGCGTGCCGGGGTGCTGTTTCCAGCGCCGGTCAGATGTGGGGTTTTGTTTACTTGCCGGAGCGGGGCCACGCTGATATGAAGAAAATAATAATCGTCATATCGACCGGAGCAATCGATGCGAGCGACAATCTGGGGGGCGGCCACGCTTCTGGCCGTGTGCTTGAACTCGGCCACATGGGCCGCGGATAAAGACGAAGACACGGTGTTGGAACCAGGCACCCTGGCGATCGTGGTGCCGGCCGAGCTGCAGAGCGATTGGACGGTCCACACCAGCCCGGGCGGCGGCGAGCGGCTCAACCTGCAAACGAAAATCGAGCCGGAGATCACGTTCCAGGCGACCCGGGAGGTATCGTTCCTGCTTGGCGTCACGCTCGAACAGATCCGCGTGCCGGACCGCGGCGAGGACGAGGCGCTCGAGAACCACGCACTCACCGTCAAGACGCTGACCGCGACCTATGAGGCGGGCCCGTTCGCCCTCTATGCCGGCAAATTCACGCCCAATTTCGGCCGCGCCTGGGACATCGCGCCCGGCATCTACGGCGACCGCTTCGCCAAGGACTATGAATTCGCCGAACGCTGGGGCGCCGGCGGCGGCGTCGCGTTCGACGAGACGCCGCTCGGCGACATGGCGTTCAGCGCCTCGGCCTTCTTCGTCGACCGCACGGCCCTGTCCGATTCCTGGATCACCCGGCGCGGCCGCACCGCCGAGGGCGACGGCGGTCCAGGCAACACCGATGGCCCGCGCTCCTTCGCCGTGGCGCTCGACGGCGGCAATCTGCCGGCGCTCGACAGTCTGGAATACCACCTGGGCTACACCCAGCAGGCCAAGGGCGAGGGCGACACCGGCACGCTGCGCGGCGTTGTCGCCGGCGCGCAGATCACCTTACCGGTTATCGGCGCGCTCGAGGCGACGCCGTTGCTGGAATGGGCGCGCTTCGACAATTTCGGCGGCGTGCGCGGCGCCGACCGCACAATATGGACCGCGGCGGTGCAATTCGATTACGGTCCGTGGCAATTCGTCACAGCCTATGCCAAGCGCGCACTCTCCGGCCCGGACGGCTTGGAGGATGGCGACCGCGGCTTCCAGGTTTCCGGCGGCTATAATTTCGCCAACGGCCTGCTCGCCGAGCTGGGGTGGTGGCGGGTGGAGGAAGCGGGCGAGAGCGCCGATATCCTCGGCGTGCGCCTGAGCCACGAATTCGGCACGCAGCTACGGCTCTATTGAGGTTCATCGCCCGAGGAGGCGCCCATGGAACGCATCACCATATCGCTCGATGACGATCTCCTCGCGGAGTTCGACCGCTATATGCAGGAGAAGGGCTACTCCAACCGCTCGGAGGCGATTCGCGATCTGGTGCGCGAGCGTCTCGAGCGCAAGCGTCTGGCCGAGGAACAGTCCGGGCGCTGCGTCGCCTGCCTGTCCTATATCTACAATCACCACGAGCGCGAGTTGGTTCGCCGCCTGACCGACGCGCAGCACGCCAGCCACGACCTGGTCCGTTCAACGTTGCATGTGCACCTGGACCACGAGAACTGCCTGGAGATCGCGGTGCTCGAAGGCGAGATCTCCGCCGTGCGGCGCTTCGCCGATGCCGTGATGGCACAGACCGGCGTGCGTCACGGCACGCTCAGCGCCGTGCCGGTGGAGACCCGCAGCACCGGCAAGCACGCTTACCTGCGTCATTCGCACGGCGGCCCGCAGCCGCACACCCATATCAGGCCGAAGACCTGATCGCCACGACGCAACATTCGGGAAATCAAGATTGGCGCCTGCGGCCTGATGGTCGCGGACCTGGCCTTGCGTTGACGAGAGTTCCCGCGCTTGCGCCAATTCTGGTCACGAAAATGACATGGACCGCGCGCGCGTCTCGTGCGTCGTCCAATGGCACAGGCGCACTGCGCTTGTGGTTCATTGTGACAGCTCCCCACAGGTGCGTGATGAAGAGCGATCATCCCACGAACGAGCCCGATACCAGTCATTTCGAAGCCCGTCGGCGCTTCTTGAAGGATTGCGGCCGCTACGCGGTGGCGACCCCGCCGGCGATTACGCTTCTGCTGTCGACGGCCGGTCCGAATTACGCCATGGCCGCCTCGGGGCGGAGCACGATCCGCGGACAGTTCGACGAGGATCGCCGGCGCGGACGCAACGCGCACATACAAACGAGCACCACCGCAGGCGATCAGGGTTCCGGTCAATAGAAGCTTGCGGCTGCGAAACCGGGCTCGCCACGGGGCGAGCCCTTTTTCGTTCGGCATGGGATTTGCGGGGCACCTTCGCCCGACGGCGGTCACGCGGCTTTGAGGCCGGAGATGAAGGTGTTGACCTCGCTGGTCAGACGCTCGGCTTGCTGGGTGAGTTGATTCGCCGCGCTCAATACCTCGGTCGCCGCCGTGCCCGTCGTGGCGGTGGCTTGCTTCACGCTGGCGATATTCTCCGTCACCTCTTTCGTGCCGCCGGCCGCTTCGTGCACGTTGCGGGCGATTTCCTGGGTCGCCGCGCCCTGCTCTTCGATGGCGGCGGCAAGCGTCACGGCGATGTGACTGATCTCGCCGATCACGTCGCCAATTCCGCGAATCGCGTCGACGGCGTCCTTGGTGGCGGCCTGGATGTGGCTGATCTGATCGGTGATATCCTCGGTGGCCTTGGCTGTCTGATTGGCCAGCGACTTCACTTCGCTGGCGACCACGGCGAAGCCCTTTCCGGCATCGCCGGCGCGCGCCGCTTCGATGGTGGCGTTGAGGGCCAGAAGGTTCGTCTGGTCGGCGATGTTCTTGATGAGATCCACGACTTCGCCGATCTTCTGAGCCATTTCCGCGAGCCGCTGGACTGTCGCGTCGGTGCGCCGCGCGTCCTCGACGGCGCGGCGGGCGATGTCGCTCGACTTGGTGACGTGGCGACCGATCTCCTCGATCGAGGAATAGAGTTCCTCCGCCGCGGACGCGACCGTGTGGACGTTGAGAGAGGCTTGTTCCGCGGCAGCGGCGACCGTCACGGTCTTCTGGTTGGTCTCTTCGGCCGTTGCCGACATGGAGCGCGCCGTCGCCTCCATACCCGCGGCCGCCTTGGCCAAGGCCTGGGCCATGGAGTCCGCATTCGCTTCGAACGCGCGCGACAGAGTGTCGCGTTTTTCGTCGCGCGTCTCCTTTGCGCGGCGGGCCTCCTCCTGCGCGGCATTGAGATCGCGCGCCTCGATCATCTTGTCCTTGAAGACCTGGAGCGCGCGGGCGAGCGTGCCGACCTCGTCCCGGCGCCACATCGAGGTGACGCGGACATCGAGATCCCCGCCGGCCAGTTTTTCCATGGACGACGCGATCGCGGTCAGTGGCTTGGTAATGCTGCTGATGATCTTCACGGTGATCCATGCCGTGACGATGATCAGCAAGGCCAAAACGGAGAGCAGGCTGAAAAACGTCGCCGAGGCTTCGGCGCGAAGGCTCTTTTCGATGGCGATGATGTCCGCCGCCAGGCGGTCTTCGATCTGCTTCAGCAGATCGATGCGTGCCATCGACACGGTGAACCAGTGACTGGCGGACACTCCCTGAGTGAGATCGGCGAGATCGCCGCTCGCCTCCTCGACGAGCTTGCGGATGCGCTCCACCTCCTCGACCGCCTCGCCATTGAGGGCTTCGCGGAACAAAGCGTCCTGTTCGTCCGTGGCGTAGACGAGGAACATGGCGAAGTAGGTCTGCTGCTCGTTGACCAACGCCATGAAGCGCCGGCGCTGGTCGGACTCGAACTTTCCGGCCGTGAAGCCGTCGGCGCCTATGGCGCGTTCCTCGCCGGCCCTTTGGTTGGCCAGGATCAGATTGACATTGGCCGACAGCCCGCGCGCGATCTGGCTGTCGGGGGCGGTGGTGATGGATTCGGACGCGAGATCGAGGAGCCCCCCGATGATCGATATATAAACCTCGGCCACCGCCGGCGCGCCGACCCAGCGTTGGTCGACATTCTGACGAAGGATGGTCAGCCGATCCAGGCCGGCTTGCGCCGTCGCGAGCCGGTGGCGAACGGCGTCGTTGGTGAGGCTTTCCACCCGGGTGGTGAGCCGCTGGTAAGCGGTGAGCCGCTCGTCCACCCGCTTCCGTTGCGCGTCGAGCTCGGCGCGAAACTGAGCGCCCTTGCTGTTGATGACGATGCCCGACTCGGCCCGCTCCTTCTGCATCTCGTGGACGAGCTCGCCGATCTCCTTCACGAGCAGCGTCACTTCACCGACGCGTTCGAGATCCTGCAGCATGCCGCGTTTTTCATTGAGCACCATGCCGGCGGTCGTGAGAAAACCGACGAACGGAAGTAGAACCAGAAAGACAATGCGGCCACTGATTTTCATGCGGCCCAACATAGTCGTCGCAAGCTTGGCCATCGCCCTGCCCTGTCATTCGGTCGAATCCTTGGGCCATTTGAGCCAAATACTATTTAAAAAAGCCTAAGAGCCCTTTTTTTATTGTTTTCAATACTTACTGATGTGCCTAAACGACCGGATTGAACTCGCCCTTGTCGTCAAGCCGAAGCAATTGGCCGGATTCGATGCCGAAATAGCAGCCATGCAGCGTGAGCTTCCCGGCCGCGATGCGGTCGCGAATCCAGGGAAAGGTGGCGAGATTTTCGAGCGAAACCTTGATGTTTTCGCGTTCGCAAGCGTGCTGCGCCGCCTCGACATCGCCGCCGGCCTTGGCCAGCGCGCGGTCCCGTGCCGGCGCGGCGATACGCATCCAGGAATCGACGAAGTCGCTGGTCGCCATCGGATCGGGCCCACGCAGCAGCGTCCGCACCCCGCCGCAATCGGCGTGGCCGAGCACCACGATATCCTCGACCTCCAGTCCGCGCACGGCAAACTCGAGCGCGGCGCTGGTGCCGTGGTAATCGCTGTTGGGCGCATAGGGCGGCACCAGATTGGCGACGTTGCGCACGGTGAAGATTTCGCCCGGGGCGGCCGAAAAGATCAGTTGCGGATCGACCCGCGAATCGGCGCAGGCGATGACCATGACACGGGGCGCCTGGCCCCGGCTGGCGAGGGCCCGGAAAAGGGCGCGATTCTCCGGCCATAAATTCTGCCGGAAGTTGCGGAAGCCTTCGATCAAACGGTTCATGCGGCCTTTTAGCGGATGCGCCTACCGCTGTCATGTGCCGACTTGCGACGCGGGCACAATGCGAGCCTTGTCACCGGGCACCCGATGGGCAATATCCAACCCATGGGAGATGTTCAAGATGCCCCCGACGTGCTGATCGTCATCGACGTGCAGAACGACTTCTGCCCGGGTGGCGCGCTGGCCGTGGCGGATGGCGACGCGGTCGTTCCCGTGGTCAACCGATTGGCGCGGCGCTTCGCCCATGTGCTGCTGACCCAGGACTGGCATCCGCGCGAACACCGCTCGTTCGCCAGCGCGCATGCCGGCCGCCAGCCGTTCGAAAGCGTGAGCATGCCCTACGGCGAGCAGACCCTGTGGCCCGATCACTGCGTCCAGGGGACCGCGGGCGCCGCGTTTCATCCGGCACTCGACATTCCCCATGCGGAGCTCGTCATCCGCAAAGGCTACCGGCGCGAGATCGATTCCTATTCCGCCTTCTTCGAGAACGACCGCGTCACGCCGACCGGACTCGGCGGTTATTTGCGCGAGCGCGGTCTGTCGCGTGTGTATCTTTGCGGATTGGCGACGGACTTCTGCGTGAATTTTTCGGCGCTCGATGCCCGCCGGCTCGGCTTCGACGTCACGGTGATCGAGGCGGCATGCCGCGGCATCGATCTCGCCGGTTCGCTCGCCGCGGCGAAGGCCGGCATGATCGGCGCAGGCGCGCGCCTGCTGCCCGATCTTTCTTAGAGAAAATCTTAGGCGAAGCTGCGCGGCGTCAGCCGTGCTTCGTCAGGCGTGATGTACGGCGGGTTCGCGCGGGAACGTCAGCATGCCGCCGCCGTTGCGCTGCAGATATTCGATCAGCTCGCGCATCGATTCGAGATGCGTGTCGGCCAGGAAATAATGCACGTTGCGCTTGTCCGCGGCGGCTTTGCGCTTGATCACGACGTCGAGTTTTTCGAGACGCCCGAGATGGCGCACCACAGTCGACACCGAGCCGAGGTTGGACGTGAGAATGTCCGTGAGATTCATCGGCTTACCGAGCACCTGGCGGTGTCCGATGAAGAGCAGGAGATCGAGGTCCAGCCGAGTTCGTAAAAAAGGAAAGCGGCTATGGTTATAGTCGCGGATAATCTTCAGAAGAGAAAAGGCGCGATCGAGGTCGTCTGCTGTCAGATCGACGCGACCGGCGCAACGAGGGGAACCATCTAGGCCCATGACTTCCCTTCTGTTAGATCGTAATTAGAACCCTTTATTGTTGATTATTATAGGCGCGGCCTCCTTCCCTTGAAGCCGCTAATAGTGGTCATAATGCTCAGCATGCAAAAGTGTGCGAAAATCGCGGCGCGGTCTCATGAATTAGTACGCGCTCGTCGAATTTTCGCGTTTTTAGCCGACGGGACAAAGGAGCAAAAAGAACTGGGAAATTTCCCAGACTCCATTGTTTCCATTACTGCCGGGAATAGCCCCGACACTACGGGTTTTCTCTTATGCCCCCGTCTCAAGAACGCCCGGTGGCGCGTTCCTGCCACAATGGCGCCTTCGACAGACGCGGCTCAGTCCTTGGCGATCATACGGCCAAGCTTGCGTCCGGCAAAGAGATGCATATGGAAATGGGGAACTTCCTGACCGCCATTGTTGCCGATATTGGCGAGAATACGGTAACCGTTCTCGCCCCCGTCGGTCGGCGCGGCACCAAGATCGCGGGCAATCCGGCCAACGGCGCGTGTGAAGGCGGCGATTTCCTCGGCGCTCGCCGATTGTGAGAAGTCATCAAACGAGACATAGGCGCCTTTGGGAATCACCAGGACATGCACGGGCGCCTGGGGATGGATATCGTGGAAGGCAAGCACATGCTCGTCTTCATAGACTTTCTTGCACGGAATCTCGCCGCGCAGGATGCGCGCGAAAATATTGGTCGGGTCGTATGCTGCCATGAGCGGCCCCTCTGTTGAGCGACGCCTGGAGCGCCGCAAGGGTAACTCGGTGCGCGGGCTTAACGGCCGCGCTTCTGTTTCGCGGGCGACAGTTCGTAGACCGGGGTGCGCCGCGCCGCTTTTTCCGCGATGCCGGAACGGACTTCGCGGCGTTTGAGTTCTTTCCACACCTGAGCCGGCTTGATGCCGAGCGACGCCCACAAGACGAGAAGATGATAGAGCACGTCGGCGCTCTCCAGCACGAGCGCCTTCTTGTCGCCGCGCGTGCCCTCGATCACCGCTTCGACCGCCTCCTCGCCGAACTTCTGGGCGATCTTGGCGGGCCCGCGCAGAAACAACCGCGCCGTATTGGAGCGTGCCGGGTCGGCCTTGCGACGCGAGCGGACGACGGTATAGAGGCCGTCGAGCGTGCGCCCGTCGCTGCCGGCGCCGCGCCCCGGAATCAGCCCGATGATCTTCTCGATCTTGGCTTTCCGCGACTTGCCGCTTTTGGCGGCGCCGACGCCCTTTCGCTTCTTCGCTTTCTTCACCACGCAACCTCCCTGACGCGCCCGTTGCAGGCGGCGCGCCATCTTCGTTGCCTAACAGATTTGCCGGGGCCTGTCACGCCGCCGCCCGCAGCCGAGCGGCCGAACGCGCTAGCGGCCAACCGGCCCCATCGCGTGGGGCTCGTCGCTTTCGAGGCGCACCGGCAGGCCCGCGGATTTCATGTACGCTTTCACCTCGCGCACCTTGAAGATGCCGAAGTGGAAGATCGAGGCGGCGAGCACAGCCGTGGCATGGCCGTCGCGGATGCCGGCCACCAGGTGGTCGAGCGTGCCGGCGCCGCCCGAGGCGATGATCGGCACCGGCACCGCGTCGGCCACGGCGCGGGTCAGTTCGATGTCGAAGCCCGATTTCGTGCCGTCGCGGTCCATCGAGGTGAGCAGGATCTCGCCGGCGCCCAGGCCCGCCATGCGCTTGGCCCATTCGACCGCGTCGAGGCCGGTGGCCTTGCGTCCGCCGTGGGTGAAGATCTCCCACTTGCCGGGCGCCACCTTCTTGGTGTCGATGGCGACGACGATGCACTGGCTGCCGAACTTGTTGGCGCCCTCGGCGACGAATTCGGGACGCGCCACCGCGGCGGTGTTGATCGACACCTTGTCGGCGCCGGCCAGCAGCAGCTTGCGGATGTCCTCCACCGTGCGCACGCCGCCGCCGACCGTCAGCGGCATGAAGCATTGCTCCGCGGTGCCGCGCACCACATCGAACAGCGTGTCGCGATTGTCCGACGAGGCGGTGATGTCGAGGAAGGTAAGCTCGTCGGCGCCCTCGCGGTCGTAGACACGCGCCTGCTCGATCGGATCGCCCGCGTCCACCAGGTCGACGAAGTTGACCCCTTTGACGACACGGCCGTCCTTGACGTCGAGGCAGGGGATGACGCGCGCCTTCAACATGTCATGCGTCCAACAGCTTGAGGGCCTTGGCCACGTTGATGCGGCCGTCATACAGCGCGCGGCCGCAGATGACGCCTTCGATGCCGGCCTTTTCGTGCTGCTTGATCTCTTCGAGGTCGGACAATGCCGAAACGCCGCCCGATGCGATCACCGGGGTAGTGAGCGCGAAGGCGAGGTCGACGGTGGCCTCGAGGTTGATGCCGGTCATCACGCCGTCGCGGTCGATGTCCGTGTAGACGATGGCGGCGACACCGGAATCCTCGAAGCGCAACGCGAGGTCGAGAGACCGCACCCGCGAGGTCTTGGCCCAGCCTTCGACCGCGACATAGCCTTCTCGTGCGTCGATGCCGACCACGATGCGGCCGGGGTATTTGCGGCAAGCGGTCTTCACCAGATCGGGGTTGCTGAGCGCGATGGTGCCGAGGATGACACGGCGCACGCCGGCATCGAGCCAGCGGTCGATGGTCTCGATGTCGCGGATGCCGCCGCCAAGCTGCACCGGCAGCTCGATCGCCGAAAGAATGGCGGCGACGGCTTTGTCGTTCACCGGCTTGCCCTGAATGGCGCCGTTGAGATCCACCAGATGCAGCCACTTGAAGCCAGCCTTCTCGAACGCACGCGCCTGGTCGGCGGGATCGGCGTTGTAGACCGTCGCCTGGTCCATGTCGCCCTTGAACAACCGCACGCAGTTGCCGTCCTTGAGATCGATGGCGGGGAACAGAATCATCAACGCGACTCCAAATCGTACGAAGTGTGACAAACGAGCGGAGAGACGCGAACAACGCTCCCGGCCTCTTCCTTCCTCGTCATGCCCCGGCTTGTCCGGGGCATCCACGTCTTGCCGGCGATAAAAAGCGCGTGGATGGCCCGACCAAGTCGGGCCATGACGGACAGGGGGGATAGGGACCCGTGCCCCTTCGACATCACGGACGCCAGCGCAGGAAGTTGGCGATGAGCGTCAGCCCGGTGGCCTGGCTCTTCTCCGGATGGAACTGGGTGCCGACGATATTCTCGCGCCCGGCCACGGCCGTCACCGTGCCGCCGTAGTCGACCGTGGCCAGCACGTCGGACGGATTGGCGCAGCGCAGGTGATAGCTGTGGACGAAATAAGCGTGGCGGCCGGCGGCGACGCCGGCGAGCAGCGGATGACCGTCGCGCACGATCTGCAGATCGTTCCAGCCCATGTGCGGCACCTTGAGCGCCGGGTCCGACGGCTCGAGCGGCTCGACCGAACCCTTGATCCAGCCCAGCCCTTTGTGCTCGCCGTGCTCATGGCCGATTTCCGCCATGAGCTGCATGCCGACGCAAATGCCGAAGAACGGCCGCTTATCGACGAGCACCGCCCGATTGAGCGCGTCGATCATGCCGGGCAGGGATTCGAGGCCGCGCTTGCAATCCGCGAAGGCGCCGACGCCCGGCAGCACGATGTGCGTGGCCTGGCGCAGGCTGTCGGCTTCGGCGCTGACCGCGATCTCGGCCGCCAGCCCGCCATCCTGGGCAGCCCGCTCGAAAGCCTTGGCCGCGGACCGCAGATTGCCCGAGCCGTAATCGACGATGACGACCTTCACACGCCGGCCTTGCTGCCCGGTGGGTAGTCGGGCCGATAGCCGCGGTCGGCGGGGATGGGCGATTGAACCGTGCTGGCGTACCAGCCGGCGATCGAACCTGTCACGACGGCGCTGGGCACGACGGTCCCGGGCGCGGCCGAAACGGGACCGGCCACGGGCGTCGGGGAGACCGGCCGAGCCGTGTGGGCGGCGACGGCGCGCAGATCGAGGAAGCGGCGCAGCGCATTGTCGGCATCGGGACCGGCCACCACGCCGGCCTCCTGATAGCCGCGGCGGCGCAGGGATTGGCGGCGCCAGTCGTTGCCGTTGAAGCCGATGAGCAGGGCGATGGCGAACATGATCAGGCTTTCGACCGGCTCACCGAGGTTGGTGACATCGAAAATCACGCCGGCGGCGATGAACAGGGCGAGCAGGGCGGCCGCTTCGATCCACAGCCGGTGCCAGAGGGCCCAGATCACGCCGAAGACAAGCCCCAGCCAGGAGAAGCCCTCCTTGACCAGCGCCGGCGTAGGGTCGTCCGACGACGGCGGCGGCAGGTGAACGGTGTAGACACGCAGGCCCATGAATTCCTGTCCTGAAGGCGCGCCCTAGAGCGAACCGCCGAGCACGCCCTTGGTGGAGGGCACGGCGTCGGCCTTGCGCGGATCGATCTCCACCGCGTCGCGCAGGGCTCGCGCCAATCCCTTGAAGCAGGATTCGACGATGTGGTGGCTGTTCTCGCCGTAGAGATTGTCGACATGGAGCGTCAGGCCGGCGGCCTGGGCGAACGCCTGGAACCATTCCTTGAACAGCTCGGTGTCCATCTCGCCGATCTTGGGGCGCGGGAACTTAACGCGCCAGATTAAATAGGGGCGGTTGGACGCGTCGAGCGTCACGCGGGTCAGCGTCTCGTCCATCGGAATATAGGCCGCGCCGTAGCGCACGATGCCGGCGCGATCGCCGAGCGCCTTGGTCACCGCCTCGCCGATCGCGATGCCGGAATCTTCCGTCGTGTGGTGATAATCGATATGCAGATCGCCCGCGGCGCGGCAGGCGATGTCGATCAGGCTGTGGCGCGACAATTGCTCCAGCATGTGATCGAGGAAGCCGATGCCGGTCGAGACGTCATACCGGCCGGTGCCGTCGAGATTGACGGTGACGGCGATGCTCGTCTCCTTGGTCTTGCGCGCGACGCTCGCGACGCGGGCCGGTCGCACCAGCGCCGGCAGGCCGGCGCGCGCGTCCGCCCGCGCGGGCTTGCGTGCGGCGCCCGGCTTCTTCGCGATCAGGGCGGCGGGAGACTTGATGGCGGAAGACCGGGCGGCGGCGCCTTTGGCCCCGCGCTTGTGGGCGGTTTTCGGGCTCATGCCCTTCTCCTTGGCGGAAAACGGCCTGTTTTAGCAGGATGCCGTTGAAAGTCCAAGGGAAGCCCTGTCCTCGGCCATGCATCACCGGAGCGGCAGCCCTGCGTCGCGGGCCGATTCGGCGCCCGGCGGCTAAGTGCTTGACCCCGGCGTTCGAATTCCCACATGTTTGCCACCTCGTTCCCACCGTCGGCTGGACCCTCCCAACATGACCGAACCCGTAATCTGGCACGGCACCACCATTCTATCCGTGCGCAAGGCCGGCCGCGTCGTCATCGCCGGCGATGGCCAGGTCTCCATGGGCAACACGGTGGTCAAGTCCAATGCCCGCAAGGTCCGCCGCCTAGCCGGCGACAAGGTGATCGCCGGCTTCGCCGGCGCCACCGCCGACGCCTTCACCCTGTTCGAGCGCCTCGAAGCCAAGCTCGAAAAGCACGGCCAGCAGCTCACCCGCGCCTGCGTCGAGCTCGCCAAGGACTGGCGCACCGACCGCTACTTGCGCCGGCTCGAAGCCATGCTGGCGGTGGCCGACGCGGACGTGTCGCTCATCGTGTCCGGCACCGGCGACGTGCTGGAGCCGGAGGACGGGCTGATCGGCATCGGCTCGGGCGGCAATTACGCGCT
>CAZOBN010000088.1:0-13085 GCA_964577835.1 uncultured Rhizobiaceae bacterium | reverse complement strand
TCGACTCGATCCTGATCGACGAGGCGCGCACGCCGCTGATCATCTCCGGCCCGGCAGAGGATTCCTCGGAGCTCTACCGCACGGTCGACGCGCTGATCCCGAGCCTGATCGACGGCGACTTCGAGAAGGACGAGAAGGTCCGCGCCGTGTCGCTGACCGAGGCCGGCATCCAGCACATGGAAGAGCTGCTGCAGGCCGCGGAAGTCATCAAAGGCGGCCTCTATGACTTCGAGAACGTCTCGGTCGTTCATCACGTGAACCAGGCGCTGCGCGCCCATAAGCTGTTCAGCCGCGACCGCGACTACATCGTCAAGGACGACAAGGTCATCATCGTCGACGAGTTCACCGGCCGCATGATGGAAGGCCGGCGCTATTCGGAAGGCCTGCACCAGGCGCTCGAAGCCAAGGAAGGCGTCACGATCCAGAACGAGAACCAGACGCTGGCCTCGATCACCTTCCAGAACTACTTCCGCATGTATCCCAAGCTCGCCGGCATGACCGGCACCGCGGCCACCGAGGCGGCGGAATTCGAGGACATCTACAAGCTCGGCGTGGTGTCGATCCCGACCAACGTGGCGGTGGCGCGCAAGGATCACCACGATGAGGTCTACCGCACCGCGGCGGAGAAATACGAGTCTCTGATCGCGCAGATCGAGGAGTGCCATAAGCGCCAGCAGCCGGTGCTGGTCGGCACCGTCAGCATCGAGAAGTCCGAAACGCTGTCCGATATGCTGAAGAAGCGCAAAATCCCGCACAACGTGCTGAACGCGCGCTATCACGAGCAGGAAGCGGCGATCATCTCCCAGGCCGGCCGCCCCGGCGCCGTGACCATCGCCACCAACATGGCCGGCCGCGGCACCGACATTCAGCTCGGCGGCAACTTCGACATGCGCGTGAAGCTCGATCTCGCCAACGTCACCGACGAGGCGGAGCGCGCCCGGCGCACCGAGGCCATCCGCCAGGAAATCGCCGCGGCGAAGAAGATCGTGGTCGACGCCGGCGGATTGTTCGTCATCGGCTCCGAACGGCACGAAAGCCGCCGCATCGACAACCAGCTGCGCGGCCGTTCCGGCCGCCAGGGCGACCCCGGCGGATCCAAGTTCTTCCTGTCGCTGCAGGACGACCTGATGCGCATCTTCGGCTCGGACCGCATGGATGCCATGCTGCAGCGGCTCGGACTCGAGCAGGGCGAAGCGATCATCCATCCGTGGATCAACAAGGCGCTCGAGAAGGCGCAGCAGAAGGTCGAGGCGCACAACTTCGAGGCGCGCAAGAACTTGCTCAAGTTCGACGATGTGATGAACGACCAGCGCAAGGTCATCTACGAGCAGCGCATCGAACTGATGCGCGCCGAGGATGTCCAGGCCACCGTCCACGACATGCGCCACGAGGTGATCGAGGACATGGTGCGCCGCGCCATCCCCGAGCGCAGCTACATCGAGAACTGGGATACCCACGCGCTGCATGAGGAAGTCCTGCGCATCCTCGGGCTCGACCTGCCGATCGCCGATTGGGCCAAGGAAGAGGGCATCGCCGACGAGGAGATCCGCACCCGCATCACCGAGGCGGCCGACCGCAAGATGGCGGAAAAGGCCGTGCGCTACACGCCCGATATCATGCGCATGGTCGAGAAGAGCCTGCTGCTGCAGATCCTCGATCAGACCTGGAAGGATCACCTGCTGACCCTCGACCATCTGCGCCAAGGCATCAGCCTGCGCGCCTATGCCCAGCGCGATCCGCTCAACGAGTACAAGAGCGAGTCGTTCAGCCTGTTCGAGAAGATGCTCAACCAGCTGCGCGAGAATGTCACCTCGGTGCTGTGCCACATCGAGCTGCAGATCAACCAGCCGGCGGATGTTCCGATGCCGCGCGGCCCGCAGGAGATGCACGAGAGCCGCGAGGATCCGGCGCTGGTCGGCGCCGGTGCGCCGGTCGATTTCGCGGCGGGCGCGGACGTCGCCGTCGCCGAGCGGCAGCAGCCCATGCGGCACGCGAGCGGCGCGGCCTTCAGCGCCGCCGATCCGAACACCTGGGGCAAGGTCTCGCGCAACGCCGCCTGCCCGTGCGGCTCGGGCAAGAAATACAAGCAGTGCCACGGCAAGCTGGCGTGAGCCGGCGTTCTACGAACGAAAAAAGCCCGGGTCTTTCCCGGGTTTTTTTATTGCGGTCTCATGGCGTGATCGGCTCGATGCCGAGCGGATGAAACTCCCTCCCCCCTTGTGGGGGAGGGTCGGGGTGGGGGGCTTTTGCGCGGTCCGGATGAGAGTCTCCCCCCACCCTTCCTCCCCCATCGAGGGGGATGAGATAAAGAGGATCGGAATTCTCCAGCCCGCCCTCAGATCAGATGCACGATGTCCCAGACGATGATCACGAGGTTGATCTCGAAGGTCAGCGCCATGCCGGCCTCGCGATAGAGCGGATGGCGCAGGTAGCCGAACCAGAAGGCCAGCCGGGCGATCACGAACAGGATCGCCAGGGAGCCGAGCAGGCCAAGTTGGCCCGCCGGGGTCACCGCCGCCATGGTCAAAGCGGCGAGCGCGAAAACCAGCGACTGCTCGACCGTGTTGGCGAGCGAGCGCCGGCAGATGTCGACATAGCGCGAATCGGCGTTGAGCGTCGGATCGGCGCCGCCGCCGAAGAAGCGTCCGAGCCCGGTCGCCATGGTCATGACGAAAATGAGAATAGCGATGGGCAGCAGCCAGGCCGCGGCATACGCGAGCCGGTCGGCGGTCTGCGCAGCGCGCGGGCCGATGATCATTCCGACAAGCACGGCGAACAGCAGCCAGCCGAGCACGGTGCCGGCCAGCACCCAGATGAGAATGGCTCGCTGAGTGGTCGGAAAATCGGTGCGGGCGCGTGGTAGATCGGTCGACATGAACCCCTCCTCCAGTCAGCGCCCGGTTTGGACAGCCGGGCTAAAGCGTTTTTCGCCCCATTTCGAGGAATTTCTCGCGCCGCCGCTGGCGCAGGATACCGCCCTCTATCCCGTTTAACGCTCGAAGAGCGCGTTCGACGGCATCGCCGGTCGCGGAAATCGCCGCTTTCGGATTGCGGTGCGCTCCGCCCAGGGGCTCGGGGACGATTTCATCGACCACGTCCAGCGCGTGCAGGTCCTGCGCCGTGACCTTGAGCGCCTCGGCGGCGATCTTCGACTGCTCTGGCGCGCTGCTGCGCCACAGGATGGAAGCGCAGCCTTCCGGCGAGATCACCGAATAGATCGCATGTTCGAGCATGATCACGTGGTCGCCGGCGGCGAGCGCGATGGCGCCGCCCGATCCGCCCTCGCCGATGATGACGGAGATCAGCGGCACGCGGATGCCGAGGCAAGCCTCGATCGAACGCGCGATGGCCTCGGACTGGCCGCGCTCCTCGGCGCCGACGCCGGGATAGGCGCCCGCCGTGTCGATCAGGGTGAGCACCGGCAGGTGGAAGCGGTCGGCCATGTCCATCAGGCGGCGCGCCTTGCGGTAGCCCTCGGGCTTGGCCATGCCGAAATTATGCTTGATGCGCGATTCGGTATCGCGCCCCTTCTCGTTGCCGATCACCATGACCGAATAGCCGCGGAAGCGCCCGAGCCCGCCGATGATGGCGGCGTCCTCGCCGAAGTTGCGGTCGCCGGCGAGCGGCGTGAAATCCTCGATCAGCCCTTCGATATAATCGCCGAAATGCGGGCGGTCGGGATGGCGGGCAACCTGGACCTTCTGCCAGGGATCGAGCTTGCCGTAAGTCTGGCGCAGCAGCCGCTCGGCCTTGGCCTGCAGGCGCGCCACTTCCTCGGCGATGTTGAGCTGTCCGTCATCCTGGAGATGGCGCAACTCTTCGATCTTGCCTTCAAGCTCGGCGATGGGCTTTTCGAATTCGAGAAACGTGGGCATGGGGGGCTTTCGTGACGACTTGCGGCGCATCTGTCAAGCTTTGAGGCGTTGCGCGATCAGGTCGGCCTTGCGCACCACCACTTCGGCCTGACGGATCGAGGCGATGTCGATCATGCGGCCATCGAGCGTCGCCGCGCCCTGGCCGGCCCGCCGCGCCGCCGCCATGGCCTCGATGACCCGTTTCGAACTCTCGACCTCGGCGGCCGGCGGTGTGAACGCTTCGTTCGCTGCCGCGATCTGGCTGGGATGAATCACCCATTTGCCCTCGAACCCGAGCGCGGCGGCGCGCTTGGCGGTCACCATGAACCCTTCCGGATCGGCGTAGTCGGCATAGGGCCCGTCGACCGGACGCAAGCCATGGGCGCGCGCCGCGACGACGATGCGCGCCAAGGCATAGTGCGACATGTCGCTGACGTGGCGCTCGCGAGGCGCCTCCTTGCCACCCGACAAGACCGCATAGTCCGGGTTGTTGCCGCCGATCACCGGATTGCGCGCGCCCGTCGAGGCGGCGAAATCGCCCGGCCCGAAGTGCAGCGATTCGGCGCGCGGGCTCGCGCCGGCGATCGCCTCGACGTTCATCAATCCTTGCGCCGTTTCGATCATCAGCTCGAGGCCGATGCGCCGGCGGTAGCCCCTGGCCTGCTCGATCTGGCTCAGCAGCAGGTCGACCGCGTGAACATCCGACGCGGTGCCGATCTTCGGCACCAGCATGAGCTCGAACTTGTCGCCGGCCGCTTCCGCGATATCGATCACGTCGCGATACATGTAGGGCGTGTCGAGGCCGTTGACGCGCACCGACACGGTCTTGCCGTGCCAATCGAGCGTGCGCAGACCCTCGATCACATTGCGCCGAGCCGTCTCCTTGTCAGCGGGCGACACCGAATCCTCGAGATCGAGAAAAATGATGTCGGCCGCCGAGCGTGCCGCCTTCTCGAACAGCTCCGGCCGGATGCCGGGCACGGCGAGCTGGCTGCGGTTGAGCCGTGTGGGAACGGGCGAAGTGTCGGACGAACTCATGGATCGGATCTGTCCAATTTGCGGCGGGTGGTGGATAGAACCCGCCCCTCCGCCCGTTGTCAACGCTCGGCCGTTCCGGTCATGGCATTGCCCGCCGCCGGATGTCGGGCGTGCGGATATGCTCGGGCCGCAGGCCGATGCCGACGAGGCGGGCCGGCAGGCCGCGCAGCCAGGGAAAGCGCTGGAACAGGCGCAGGACCGCCGGCACCCGGAGCCGGCCGGTGCCGGTGAGCACGCGGTTGATCACCCGTCGCTGCAGGATGACCTGCAACCGCTGGGTGGCGCGCGTCGGCCATTGGCGCCGGCGCTGCACCTTCGCCAGATCCTGCTCGCCGACCTGCCGGCGGACCAGGGGCTCCGTCAGGATGTTGGCCGCCGCGACCGCGTCCTGCACGGCGAGATTGATGCCGACACCGCCGGCCGGCGACATGGCATGGGCCGCGTCGCCGATGCACAGCAGCCCCGGACGATGCCAGCGGCGCAGGCGGTCGACACGCACGGTGAGAAGCTTGACCTGATCCCACGCCCGGATTTCGCCGACGCGGTCGGCGAGGAACGGCACCAGCCTCGCCAGATCCGCCTGAAAGTCCGCCAGCCCATGCTGTTGAACGCGGTCGGCGGCGCCCTTGGCGATGACGTAGCCGCACTGCCAGTAGTCGCCGCGATCAATCAGCGCCACGATGCGTCCGGCGTCGAAGCATCCCCTCAAGCCCTGCGGGTCGTCGGCGCGGCGCGACAGGGCGAACCACATCACATCCATCGGCGCGCCCAGGTCCTGCACCGGCAGCCCCGCCTTGTCGCGCACGATCGAGCCGCGGCCGTCAGCGCCGACGACCAGCGCGGCGCGCACTTCGAGCGGCCCATCCGGCGTTTGCGCCATCACGCCGATCACCCGCTCGGTCTGGTCGAGCACCAGGCCGGTCACCTCGGCGTTCATGCGCAGGTCGAAGCCGCCGTAGTCGCGCGCGTGATCTGCGATGAAATCGAGGAAGTCCCATTGCGGCACGAGAGCGACGAATTTGCAATGCGCCGGCACGTAGGAAAAATCGGCGAGATCGATCCGTTCGCCGCCGATGTCGACGGCCAATTTCGCCACCTTGCGGTGCGGCCGCTGGAGGAATTCCTCGAGCAGGCCCAGTTCCCGTATCAGTTCGAGCGTCGAAGGATGCACCGTGTCGCCGCGAAAATCGCGCAGGAAATCGCCATGCTTCTCGAGCACGACGACCTCGACGCCGGCGCGCGCGAGAAGAAAGCCCAGCATCATCCCCGCGGGGCCGCCGCCGACGATGCAGCAGGTCGTCCGCAGGATGGCCATGACGTCAGCTCCCGGCGTTGCGCGCGAGCGGATGGTGGTTTGCCACCAGCGACTTCAGCCGTTCCTCGAGCACATGGGTATAGATCTGCGTCGTCGAGATGTCGGCGTGGCCCAGCATCTGCTGCACGCTGCGCAAATCGGCGCCATGGGCCAGCAGATGGCTGGCGAAGGCATGACGCAACACATGGGGCGAGATCTTGTGGCGCGGAATGCCGGCGCGCATCGCGATCTCCTTCAACAGTTGCGCGAAGCGCTGACGGGTGAGATAGCCCGCCTCGCCGCGCGACGGAAACAGCCAGCGCGATTCCAACCCTTCGCCGACGAACGCGGGGCGGACCTTGAGGTAGGCGGCCAAGGCATCGCGCGCCGCGTCGTTGAGCGGCACCAGCCGCTCCTTGCCGCCCTTGCCGCGCACCAGGATGGCTTCGGTGCCGTCGCGAATCGCCGCGAGCGGCAGTCCGACCAGTTCGGAGACGCGCAGGCCGGTGGCATAGAGCAATTCGATCAGCGCCGCGAGCCGCAGCCCCTCCGCATCATCCTGAGCGTGGGCGGCGGCGAGCAGACGCTCGACATCCTCTTCGCTCAGGATTTTCGGCAAACTGCGCGCCTGGCGCGGGCTGTCCAGCCGCGCGGTCGGGTCGTCCTGGCGCACGCCTTCGCTGAACAGGAAGCGATAGAACTGGCGCAGGCAGGACAACCGTCGCGCGGCCGTGGCGGGCGCTACCTGGGCCTTCGACAGCGCGCCGAGATAAGAGCGCAACGCCGCCTCGTCCGCCGCCGCCGGTGTGGTGCCGAGGGTGGTCAGCCAATCCTGCAACTGTTCCAGATCGCGCGCGTAGGAGAGCTGAGTGTTCACTGCCGCGCCGCGCTCGGCGGCGAGCATTTCGAGGAAGGCCTCGCCGTGCGGACCGAGCTCCGGGAAACGCGCCCGAGCCGCTTGTCTGCCGCGCGGCCTGGCCACCGTCGCGCCTAAAGTCCGGCGCCGACGGCGGCGTCGAGAGCGAGCGCGCGCGCGTCCGCCTGCAAGCCGATTTGCCGCAGGCCGGCGATCGCCATGCCGAGCACAATGGGATGGGTACCGGCCGGGCCTTCCGGTCCGAAGGTCGCCAGCGCGCCGAGCACCGCCGCACCGCGCCGCTCGGTGGCCGCCGCGACTTCGAGCCGGCGCAACACGGCCGGCGACGGCAAGTGGGCAGCCGGATCGATATCGACCACGGCCAGGCCGTCCCACGCCTCGTCGGGCGCCGGGCGATCCAGCCCTTCGAGCAGGGCGAGCAGAATGGTCGCCTTGACCTTCGCGGAAGTGCCTTGCGCCTGTTTCCAGCGCTGCCAGCGGGCGTTGTCCCAGGGGATTGTCTTCTCGCTGCCGAGCAGTTCATAGGGCAGCGCCGCGACATCGGCCGCCAGGCCTTCGGCACCGGCGGCGGGACGGAAGCCGAGTCCCGCGGCCAACCAGGTGCGCGCCTGAAGCGGCTCGTTGCCGGCGAACGACGCGCGCGCCGCTTCGCCGGCGAACCAGCCGAGGTCGTCGGTCGCGGGGATCGCCTTGAGCGGCTCGGCATAGAGCCGCACCGCCGTCGGATAGAGACCCGCTGCGCGCGCGGCCACATAGGCGCGCTGCAGCAGCTCGGCACGGGCGGCCGCATTGTTCTGGCGGCTCTGGGCGACATAGAGCAGCGCGCGTCCACGGGCGCCGCCGAGCGAGTCCGACTCGCTCAGCGCATTGGCGATCTGCTGCGGCGTGAATTTCATCGCGCCGTAGATCTGCGCCAATTCGGACGTGCTCAGCGTGCCGACCGCCTCGGCGCGCTCGCCGAGCCCCAGCTGCGTGTCGACCGGCGTCGCCGCATTGCGCGCCATGGCGGCGAGCATGCCGGCGTCGCGTGTATCCATGGCGTCGCTGGGGATCTGCACCTTGGCCGCATTCAGCATGGCGACGTCGAGCGGCGTCGGCGCCGGCAGATTGGCGATTTTGGCCTGCCGATCGCCCTGCATGGCGGCGAGCAGCGCGTGGAATGTGGCATCGCCCTTCGGATCCTGCTCGCGCATGAGCGACGCGCCGAGATTGGCTTGGCCCTGTTCGCCGGTGATCATCTGGCAAAAGATCACGGTTTTCTGCCAGAACGAATCCGTGAATCTGCCGATCTGCGCGCGCGCTCGCCGGCAGGCTCCCGCGTTGTCGCCGGCGAGCAGCGCCCCTTCGACCGACTGGCGCAGCAGAGACTCGTCCTCCACCCGTCCCGGCGCGGCCGCGATCAGGCGGGACAATCCTTCATAATCGCCGAGGGCGGCAAGGCGGCTCGCGCGCAACATCAGCAAATTCGGTTTGCTTGCCGTGTCCGGCTCGGACGGCGGCATGGTCGCGGTGGTCAAAAGCAGACGCCGGCTCAGGGCATTCATGGCATGGGAGCGCGTCGCGCCCGGCATGACGGACAACAGCTCGATCAGTTGGCTACGCCGCGTGCCGCGCCACAGATCGAGACCGAGACCGGCGTCGCCGTCGAGGACGCCGAACGAATCGCCGCTGACGGCCCGCAGTTCCTCGACGCTGAAGAAACCGGGTCGTCCGGCTGGCGCATCCTCTTGCGCCACGGGTGCCGCGGCCGGCGGCGGCGTGGCCGGCAGCAGACGCGTCGGAGCGCCCTGCGCGCCGGCGTCCGCCGCCAGTCCGAGCATGGTCACGGCGGCAGCGAAGGCGATGCCCGCGCGCCGCGCCACGATTTTCGACACGGGAACGGCTTTACGGTCGCAAGCGGTCATTGGGGATCACTTTCTCCACGGGCGCGGTGGGCGCCGGAATATCCCAGGTGGCGAGGAAGATCCCCACCCCGACGAGAGCAACCACGAGAGCGATGAGAACCAGGCGAGCTAACTTCGACATGGGGATAGGAGACCTTGGGCTGGGGGGCGGGAGATGAAGCGGCGCGGCGGGAGCGGGCGTCGAGTGCCGCCAAAAGCGGCTCCGCAGGCGGCCGGGCGTCCCGATATCCGGGGAATTTCATGCCGTTGGCGCGCGACATGCCGCATGGCGTATGGTAAGTTCCGAGGATGTTCAATGAGCGGCAACCTAGCGGCTCGGCCGGGCTGTTGCAACCATCCCCGCTGGCGCCGCACCCCTTCTCCGGCGCCCCCGATCCGCGCGCCAAGGCGCGTGCCAAGGCATGTCGACGCGCCTGACCACTCCGAAGTCTCTCGTGCTGATCGGGATGATGGGGGCCGGCAAGACCTCGGTCGGCCGGCAGCTCGCCCATAAGCTCGGCCTGCCCTTCGTCGATGCCGACCACGAGATCGAAACCGCCGCCCAGGCAACCATCGCCGAGATCTTCGCGCGCGACGGCGAGACGGCGTTCCGCAACGGCGAGCGCCGCGTCATCGCCCGCCTGCTGGAAGGACCGGTGTGCGTGCTGGCGACCGGCGGCGGCGCCTTCATGAACGCCGACACCCGGGCCAAGATCCGCGAGCGCGGCATCTCCGTTTGGCTGCGCGCCGATCTCGACCTGCTGACGCGCCGCGTCGGACGCCGGCGCGACCGTCCGCTGCTCCACAACGGCGATCCGCGCGCGATCCTCGCCGACCTGCTCGCCGTGCGCGAGCCGGTCTACGGCGAAGCCGACGTGGTGATCGACAGCGGCGACCATACGCCGGATCAAGTGGCGGACGCCGTGATCGCCGCCGTGCAGGATTTTCTCGCCCGACCGGCAAACGGCACCGCCGGCCTTCAGCGCACGATCGAGGGCGCAGGATCGCCATGAGCAGTTCGACCGACATTGCAGTTTCCCTCGGTGAGCGCAGCTACACCGTCAAGGTCGGCAGCGGCCTGCTCGACGAGGCTGGGCACCACATGGCGCCGCTGCTGCGCCAGAAGCGCGTCATCGTCGTCACCGACACGAACGTCGCCGGCCTGCACTTGGCGCGCCTGGACGCGGCGCTCGAGCGCGCCGGCGTCGCGCACGAGTCCGTCGTCCTGCCGCCGGGCGAGCACACCAAGAGCTTCGAACACCTGCAACAACTGACCGGCGATTTGCTCGAGCGCGGCATCGAGCGCGGCACCATGCTGGTCGCGCTCGGCGGCGGCGTCATCGGCGATCTCGCCGGCTTCGCCGCGGCGGTGCTGCTGCGCGGCATCGACTTCATCCAGGTGCCGACCACGCTCCTCGCCCAGGTCGACAGCTCGGTCGGCGGCAAGACGGCGATCGACATGCCCCAGGGCAAGAACCTGGTCGGCGCCTTCCACCAGCCACGGCTGGTGCTGGCCGATGTGGATGTGCTGCAGACCCTGCCCAGGCGCGAGGTGCTGGCCGGTTACGCCGAAGTGGCGAAATACGGCCTGATCAACGACCTGACCTTCTTCCAATGGCTCGAGGCCAATGGCGAGGCCGTTGCGAACGGCGACAGCGCGGCGCGGCGCCATGCGGTGGCGACGAGCTGCCGCGCCAAGGCGGCCATCGTCGCGGCGGACGAAAAGGAACAGGGCGAGCGCGCCCTGCTCAACCTCGGCCACACGTTTGCGCACGCCTTGGAAACCGAGACCGGCTATGGACCGGATCTGCTGCATGGCGAAGCGGTGGCCGCCGGCATGGCGCTCGCCTTCGATCTGTCGGTGCGGCTCGGCCTGTGCCCGGCCGCCGATGCCGCGCGGGTGCGCCGTCACCTGCGGGCCGTCGGCCTGCCGGCCGGATTGGGCGACATCAGGACACCGCGCGGTCAGCACGGCTGGAATATCCGCGGCCTGCTCGCCCATATGTCCAAGGACAAGAAAGTCCGCGACGGCAAGGTCACCTTCATCCTGGCGCGCGGCATCGGCAAGGCGTTCATCGCGCGCGGCATCGATCTCGCCATGGTAGAAGCCGTGCTGCAGGATGCCGCCGCCGCTTAATCCGATGGCGGCGCCCGTTCACCGAGGCCGGGGCTGACGCGGGCCGGTCTCTAAAAGGTTTTGGGTATGGATGCCACGCTTCTGTTGTCCCTGTTCGCCGGTGCTGTCGCGCTCATGGCGCTGTCGGCGTTCTTTACCGCGGCGGAAATGGCCATCATGGCTGCGCCGCGCGCCGTCCTCCACCAGCGCGAAAAGCAGGGCGACCTGAATGCGCACCTGGTCCTCGCGCTCCGACGCGACAAGGAACGGCTGATCGGCGGCCTGCTGGTCGGCAAGTATCTCACCTCGATCGGCGCGGCCGTCATGATCGCGGGTGTGCTGGTCGAGATGCTGGGTGCTCCGGGCATCGCTTTTGCCGCCGCCGCGACCATCCTGCTCCTCCTCGTGTTCTGCGAGATCCTGCCCCGCACATTGGCCTTACGGCATTCGGTGGAGGCTGCGCTGCTTCTCGTACCCGCGGTGCGGCCGTGCGTCACCATGCTGGCGCCCGTCGCCGCCGCTTTGTCCTGGCTCGTCACCCTCATGCTGCGACGGTTCGGCAAGGACCCGGAGGCGAGCGCCATATTGCTCAGCCCGATCCACAGCCTGCGCGGCGCCATCGAAGTCCTCGCCCGGGAGGCCGGCGATATCCATCAGGAGCGCGCGATGCTGCAGAGCATCGTCGAGCTCGACGAGGTCGAGGTCAGCGAGATCATGACGCACCGCCAGGACGTGGCGATGATCGATATCGACGCGCCGATGAACGAGATTCTCGATCAGATCGTCAGTTCGCGCTTCACCCGCATCCCGCTGTGGCGCGACACGCCCGACAACATCATCGGCATCCTCCATAGCAAGGCCGTGCTGCAGGCGCTGCGTAGCCGCAAGGGCGAGCTGGAGAAGTCCGACATCCTGGCGGTCGCCACGCCGCCGTGGTTCGTGCCGGACACGCGAAGCCTGCTCCATCAGCTCGAGGCGTTCCGCCGCCGGCGCAAGCATTTCGCCGTGGTGGTCGACGAATATGGCGCTTTCATGGGAACCGTGACGCTCGAGGATATTCTCGAGGAAATCGTCGGCGACATCGCCGACGAGCACGATGTGACGACGCCGGGAGTCAGCCTGGCGCCTGACGGTACCGTGGTGGTCGAGGGAACGGCGACGATCCGCGACCTCAACCGCCGCTTCGACTGGACCCTGCCCGACGAGGAGGCGGCCACCGTGGCGGGCCTCGTGCTGCACGAATCGCGGCAGATCCCCGACGTGGGGCAGACCTTCGTCTTCCACGATTTCCGCTTCGAGATCCTGCAGCGCAAACGCAATCAGATCACCCTCCTCAAGATCGCCCCGCCCACCAACCGCCGGGACCTGGGCCTGATCGCGGCGCGGTCGGCCAATTCTTCACACGCCGCCTGAGCGGTCAGCCGGGCTTGGCGCTGACCCATCGCCCGGGCCGCCCTTGTGACGCCGGAATGCGCCGGCTATGATTCGCGCAGACTCCTTATTCGAGAGATGCCATGCCGCTCAGTGAACCGGCTCCCCGCGAGCATCGTCATACCCGCCTGCTCGACATGCGCGGCTACCGCCGCGATGACGGCCTGTGGGACATCGAAGGCCACATGGCGGACACCAAGACCTACGAGTTCCAGAACGAGCATCGCGGCACCATCACGCCGGGCACGCCGGTGCACGACATGTGGATCCGCCTGACGCTGGACGACACCCTGCTGGTGCGCGATATCGAGGTGACGCTCGACAAGGGCCCGCTCGCCGCCTGCCCGGCGATCACGCCGAACTTCGCCGTGCTGAAGGGTCTGCGCATCGCCCCCGGCTGGTTCATGAAGGTCAAGAGCCTGCTCGGCGGCGTGAAGGGCTGCGTTCATCTAGTGGAGATGCTCGGGCCGATGGCGACGGTAGCGTTCCAGACCATCGGCCCCTCGCGCGTCAAATCGGCGGATGGCATTCCCGCCGGAGAAGCAAAAGGCAAGCGGCCGGCGCGCATCGACACCTGTCACGCGCTGGCGAG
>CAZOBN010000087.1:0-13101 GCA_964577835.1 uncultured Rhizobiaceae bacterium | reverse complement strand
GGCGCTTCTTATAAAGGCGGAAGAACTCGAGGGAATGATCTCGGTCGACGAAGCCATTGCGGCGGTACGTACCGGCTTCCGCGATCAGGGCGAAAAGCCCGCCTTCAGCGCGCCTCGCATCCGCATTCAGCATGAAGATCGGCGTGTCAGCGTCCATCCCGGGGGCTGCCACAGCCTGGAAGTCTGCGGCATGTTCATTCACGTCGAACGCTTCACCTTTCGTGGTGGCGCGCAACAGTATGCCAGCGCCGGCAAGCGGGTCTACGTCGCCTATGACAGCGAGACAGCAGCGCTCCAAACCATTATCGTGGGATCGTTGCCGTTGTTCGGGTTCGAGCCGCCGGAAGACTGGTACGGCACGGAAACCTCGATCACCAGCGCGGTCGGCACCGATATCCTGGCACGGAAGGACTGCGAAATACTGGGTCTTTACGGCACGGGCAGACAGGCACGCCGGCATCTTGTCACCATGTGCGCCATCCGCCCTTCGATCAAGGAGGCCCGGATCTACAGCCGCAATCCGGAAAACCGCGCCAAGTTCATCGAACGGATGCAGCCGCACGTCGGGGCGCGGCTCATATCCGTCGAAACCGCCGAAGCCGTCGCGCGCGGCGCCGATCTGATCTGCTGTGCAACCGGCACGAACGTTCCAGTGCTCATGGGTGAGTGGCTCGTTCCCGGCCAGCATGTGACGTCGATCGTCGCCAGCAACAAGGGCGTGTTCGAACAAGGATCCGTGTCGCGTCCTCGACGAGAATTCGACGACGAGGTTATTGCCCGCGCCGACTGTATTGTCGCCACGTCGAAGGAGCAGGCAATCATGGACGAACAGGCGGACTTGTTCGAACCGGTCAGCAAGGGAATCACCGGATGGGATCGGATTGCCAATCTAGGAGAGCTACTGGCCGGCAAAACCGTCGGTCGCGCCTCTCCCGAGCAGATCACCGTGTTCAAACAGAACTCGGACCAGGGCGTCGGCTTCATGGCTCTTGCCAAGCTCGCCCATGAGAAGGCGTCCGCAGCCGGTCTCGGGTTACAGATATAGAGGGCGATGGTTCCCTGTTGTTCGCCCCTAAACGTCACGTCAGCGGCGCCAAGAACGTCGGATTCCCCCGCAAAGGAACAACGGTGCACCGGATGACAATGCACGAGTGGTATAGAGAGCCTGCAGCTTCACTGCGCCACAGGGAAGGGCATTGATCGTGTCGGACCGAATCTCCCTGACACTTGCATGCGGCGATTACGAGATCGTTCGTCCGTTGCTGGAAGGAATCGTCAAACCCGACGGGATTTCTCTTACCATACTGACCGACATGGACTCCGGGACGCGGCATTGGCGCTCCTTGCGCGGTCAGGAATTCGATATGGCCGAACTATCGTGTTCCTCCTATTTCGTGGCTCGCGATCAAGGCTTTCCTTATCAGGCGATCCCCGTCTTTCTCCACCGCAGGTTCCGTCACGGCTTCATCTTCATCAACACGACGAAGGGCATAAGGAAGCCCACCGATCTGGTCGGTCGCAAGGTCGGCGTCAAGCAGTTCCAGTCCTCGGCGATCGTCTGGATGCGCGGCATCCTCGAGCACGAATACGGTGTGCCATTCAAGTCCGTCGTATGGTTCTCCGAACTGGACGAGAGCGTCGCCTTCACACCGCCTCCTGGCTTGAAGCTGACGCGGCTCCCGCCGGACAAATCCGTCGAAGACATGCTCGCCAGGGGCGAGTTGGACGCGGCATTGCACCCTGAGCTGATTCAGCCCGTAGTCGACAAGGACCCGCGCGTCGCTCGGCTCTTCCCGGACTATCGGAAAGAGGAGATCGCCTATTATCGGAAGACGGGTATCTTCCCGATCATGCATGTCCTCGGCATCAAGCAGGAGATCATCGACAAATATCCCTGGGTTCCGACCAACATGTATCACGCTTTCTGCAAAGCAAAAGCGATTGCCATGAAGCGCATGCAGAACCCGCGCGTCGTCCCCTTGGTGTTCTACCGTGACGTCTGGGAGGAGCAGGAGGCCATGTTCGGCAAGGACCCATGGGAATACGGCTTGTCGGAGCGCAATCGGCATACGCTCGATGTACTCGCCGGCTATGCGTACGAACAGGGCATGACGACGCGGAAGCTCGATGTCGACGATCTTTTCGTAGGCGTATCGGATAGCCGCCAAAGGGGAATCTAATGCTCGCGCGACGTTATTCTGACCAGCGCAGAGCGATGGCAGGTCTCACCCCGCCGCCAGAAACGCATGCAGTTCCGAAAGAGCGGCCGATGCGATGGAGAAGAATTTATTCGACAAAGCCGTCGGTCGTGCCTGGACACAAGACCTCCGCGAACTTCAAAAACATACCGACATGGCTTTCGTATTCCGCGATGCACTGTTGGGAGGGACGTATGAGCTTTTTGCGCCCGTCGTCGATCGCCGGGTCCAAGACGAAAAATCCCCTGGATACCGCGTCGAATACGATCTTTCTGGCTGTTTCCGTCGCGCATGTCGCAGTCCTGATGCAGTCCTTAAAGCTTGGTGGCGTGCCCGTATAATAGCCGCGCATTACAAGCGCCCAGATCAGCGCGTGGTTGTGGCTTTGGCGAAAGAACCTCACGCTTTTCCTGGGGTTTACAAAGTATCGCTCGATCCGCCACTCCGCGAAGGCCAAATACCAGTTCGTGTTTCCTGGGGAGTTAGAAGTATCTTTGCTCATGGTCCGACATGCTCCTGTCTTGACCGGGAAGGTTATCGTAGGCGACGTGTTCCGAGTAGTGCCGGCGTGATGGGCAAGGCCAGTATGGTTCGAACCTCGAGGAAGGCGCTTTGCGCGTTAGATTTCATGAAAGGCAAAACGCTGGAACGCTTTCTGCTGCGCCAGACAACCTTGAAGAGGAGAAGAATCGAATGGTAACCGCAGACAAGGATTCTCAACACCTGACGCGGCCATTGAGCCGTGAACAGTGCTACTTATGCGTGATGAATTTGGTCGAGCACCCGCCAGCAAGCTCCCCATCCAAAGACATCCTCCGGGTCGAGCATAAAAAGTTTCTTGCCCGGCTGGAAACCGAGGGCCGAATTTTTGGCGCCGGGAAACTGGAGAATGCGACCGAAAACGAGCAGGCGGATCTTGGCTTCGGCATGTTTATCCTGCGGGCGGAATCCCGCAAGGAGGCCGAGGATATCGCATTTCAGGAGCCCTATACCAAGGCTGGCCATCGCACCATGAAGCTGATTCCATGGCAGCGCACCGAGGGCGATATTAGCATCCGAATCAGCTTTACGAACGGGACAATGACGATTGATCGGCGGTCGTTCGTGATCGGTGGCGCGTGAGGGTCGATCACGCTCCTGAAAGGAGTCGATATCGCATATGCTTGATCTTTTAGGCCGTCACCAAGATTCGGCGATAGCTCTCCGTGAGGCGACGTCCCTTCATGAGTTTGAACTCTTCCGAGGAGGAACAGATGTTTAAGCGCGTATTGCTTCAATCGATTTGTGGCGCGGCGATGATGGCGGCCATGCCGTCGCTCGCCCAGGCTCAATCCGTCGAGCAATTCTATAAGGGCAAGAACATCAACCTGGCCATCGGCTATGCGACCGGCGGCGGCTACGATTTCTTCGGCCGCCTGACGGCGCGTCATATGGGACGCCACATCCCCGGCAATCCGACCATCATCCCGCAGAACATGCCCGGCGCCGGCAGCCTGAAGGCGGCGAACTACATGTATTCCGTCGCGCCCAAGGACGGCACCGCGCTCGGCATCATCACCCAGTCGGTCGCCATCGAAGAAGCGCTCGGCACTCCAGGCGTGCAATACAAGTCCGCCGAGTTCAATTGGATCGGCCGCGTCACCTCGAACGTCGAAATCAGCCTGATGTGGCACACGTCCAAGGTGAAGAGCGTCGAGGACGCCAAGAAGATCGAAGTCCCGGTCGCCGGCACCGGTCCGGGCTCGCCCGCCGAGGTCTTCCCGAAGATCCTCAACGCGGTGGTCGGCACCAAGTTCAAGGTGATCACCGGCTATCCCGGCTCCAACGATGGCATGCTCGCCATGGAGCGCGGCGAGGTCGACGGCGCGCTGACCTCGTGGAACACCACGAAGACCTCGAAGAAGAACTGGCTCGACGAAAAGAAGATCGCCATCATCGTGCAGTTCGCGGCCGAACGGCATGCGGAGATTCCGAACGTCCCGACGGCAGTCGAGCTCGGCACGACGAAGGAACAGAAACAGGTGCTCGAGCTCTTCGTCAGCGGCGCGACCGTCGGCCGCTCCATCATGTCGACTCCGGGCGTTCCGGCCGACCGCCTGAAAGCGCTGCGCGCCGCCTTCGAGGCGATGACCAAGGATAAGGTCTTCCTCGACGAGGTGGAAAAGACCAAGGCCGAGTTCGATCCGATGACGGGCGACAAGCTGCAGGAAGTGGTCGTGAACATGGCGAAGATTCCGCCCGACGTGCTCAAGCTCGCCAAGACGGCGCGCGGCAACTGATCCGGCGCTCCGGACAAACATCGACGGGGCGCGCCGGTGGCGCGCCCCTTTTGTTTTGCTGTCCGCGCAACATTCCGTGACCGGTTTTTGCGTCGCCTTGTCGGGTGCGGATATTCCGCGCTATCCTGCGCCATCGAATTCCGTCGCGCCGCCTGCTCATTTGTTCAGAACCCCGGCAACCCCCGGTCGATCCGTGCAAAACCTTCGCCGTATCCTAAGCCGGCAGATCCCGCTGCTCGTCGCGCTGGCGATGGGCGACGCCGTCGCGTCGGCCCAGCAGCGAACGCCGACTCCCCCGCCGCCCATGGCGATCTCGTCGACCGCCGAGCGCGTCTATGACCAAGCCCGGCCGAAGCTGTTGCAGATCCGCACCCTGGTTTCCGCCGCCGGGCGCCAATCGACGATCGGGTCCGGCTTTCTCGTCGGCGATGGCCTGGCGATCACCAACTATCATGTCGTCTCGAAATATGCGCTGGAGCCGCAGACCTATCGGCTGGAATACACGGCCGCCGACGGCACCCGCGGCGAATTGCAGCTGGCCGCGCTCGATCTCGCCAACGATCTCGCCGTCGTGCGGCTCGCCCAGGATGGCCCGGCCTTCTTCGCATTCGACGCGCGCGCGCTGAACGGCAGCCTGCCCAAGGGCGAGCGGCTTTACTCGATGGGCAATCCGCTCGATATCGGCTTCACCATCGTCGAGGGCACCTACAACGGTCTGGTGGAGCGCAGCTACAACGACCAAATTCATTTCGCCGGCGCCCTCAATCCGGGCATGAGCGGCGGCCCGACGGTGACCGCGGATGGCCGCATCGCCGGCATCAACGTGGCCAAGCGGCTCGGCGGCGAGCTGGTCAGCTTCCTGGTTCCGGCGCGCTTCGCGGTCGCATTGATCGAGCGCGCCAGGAGCGGCGAGCCGCCTGCGCCCTCGGACATGCGCGCGGAAATCGGCCGGCAGCTCGTCGCCTGGCAGGCGGGACTCTACCAGGCGATCGGCGAGAAGGGCTTCCGTCCGAGCAGGTTCGGTCCCTACGAAGCGCCGGAAAGCGCCGCCCCCTGGTTCGATTGCTGGGCACGCACCAGCGCCGGCCAAGTGCCGCCGCCGCGCGCCGCCCGCAACATGACGAATTGCAGCAGCGGCACGCGCCTGTTCGTCGCCGACGACCTCAACACCGGCGTCATCCAGCTTTCCCACTCCCATGTAAAGAGCGAAGACCTCAACGATTTCCAGTTCGCCGCCTTCCTGTCGCGCGACAGCGGTCGTCCCGGTGGCGGCGGCGGCTCGCGCAAATGGTATTCCCGCCAGCGCTGCCATGAGGATTTCATCGCCGCGGTCGAGGGCGAGCGTCCCGCGCTGCGCGCCGTGTGGTGCGCGCGCGCCTATCGCGAGTTCGACGGGATATACGACGTGTGGCTGACGACGATCACCCAGGATCGCGGCGGCGAAGCGCTGGTCTCGCGCATCAACCTGCGCGCCGTGACCTATGACAATGCCACCGCGCTGACCCGGCGTTTTCTCGAATCGGTGAAGTGGGCGAAGTGAGCGGATCTGACGACATCGTCTGGGTCGAGGTCCTGTCGCGCCAGCGCGATGTGATCGCGCGCCACCGCTGCGTCGGCCCGGAGGTCAGCATCGGCCGTGGCTACGCCAATGACGTGGTGATCGACGATCCTTATGTCGCACCGCGCCACCTGCGCATCGCCCGTTCGCCGACCGGCGCGTGGATCGCCGAGGATCTCGGCAGCGCCGGCGGGCTGTTCGCCGACCGCGACAGGACCCGCCATTCTACCATCGTGCTCGACGGCGAGCGTCCGATCCGCATCGGGCACACCATGCTGCGGATCCGCGACGCCAGTCACGCCGTGCAGAGCGAGCGCCTGCCGCCGCGCGAGGGCCATCACGCGCTGTTCCTGGCGGTCGCTTTCGCTTTGGCGATGGTCTGCATCGAGACGCTGTCGCTGTGGCTGAGCGAGACCGACCAACCGAAAATTTCGCGCTATGCGATGCCGATTCTCACATTGCTCCTGGGGATCGTGGGATGGACCGCGGTGTGGGCGGTCATCACGCGCATTTTTTCCCACCAGGCGCGGTTCGAGCGCCACCTCCTGATCGCGACGAGCGCGGCGCTGGCGATCTCGCTGCTGACCGAGACGGTGGATTTCTTCTCCTTCGCCCTGTCCTGGCGCGCGCTGTCGACCTATCAGTATGTCGGTTTCTGGTGCGTCGTGGCGGCCGCTTGCTTTTTCCATCTGCGCGAGGTCGGCTCCACGCGCCTCAGGCTCAAGGCCGGCGTTGTCCTGGGCCTGCTCGCCATCGGAATCGCCATGCACACCGTCAGCCGGTTCGACGGCGGCGCCCGCGTCTCGCAACAGGCTCAGATGCGCCTGATGCCGCCTGCCTTGCGCTTGGCGCCGTTGCACAGCGAGGAGGCGTTCTTCGCCGACGTCGAACGGCTCAAGAGCAGGCTCGACCGCGATCGCCTCGAGGCGCCGAACTCGGGGATCGAGCTACCATTCTTCGATTCCGGCGAATGAGTCGGCGGCCCCCCGGTCGTGCTGGCCATCGGGCTCCCGGTCGTCAGGGTGCGGTGACCGTGAAGGACTGCTCGGCCAGCTTGCGGTTGTCGTTCTGGTCCCAGATTTCGAACCTCCACACACCGGGGACTATCTCCCATGCTTCGTCGAACGTGTAGCCAATGAAACTTTCGCTGCCGAGACGCGCGGTTTGCACATAGCTGTCGCGCTGAACGGCTTGGGCGGAGCCTGGCTGGCGCAGGCCCGGAGGCGGGAAATTGGTGATGAGGGCGAGGGTGACCTGACGCCCCAGGGGCTCGCCCACGATACGGAACCGGAATCCGAAGTGAAGGCCGACGCGAGGACGGATCGTCGTCGTCAGGGAAGTGGCTTGGCGCAGGGTGTCGAGATAGGATCGCGTCCCGATTGAGGAATCGGGGGCTTCCGTGCGCGTGCTGATCGCGGCGTCATAAATTCCAGGCTCGATGATCTCGATTCGTTGGAGTCCGAGCGTCTGCCCGAACACGCCCGTGATTCCGAGTGCGAACCACAGGCACGTCATCAGAAGCTTCATCCCGTCCCCCAATTTGACGCCATGGCGGTCGATCCGGTCCCATGGCCGGAGACCTTCGTGCCACATCCGGATTGCCACGATGTTAATGCCGCCGAAAGCGGAAAAAAACCAGTAATAACAAACGAGCGCCACCGGAACGCCGGGGCCGATCCATGGTCAACCGCCGCTGACCGCCCGATCGGCCGGAATGGCAAGGACATCGTCTGCCTTTTAGCAATGGCTCCCGCGCGCATGATCGAGACAACGCCGGATCACGCGGCGATCGGTTGCGTTCTGCCGAGGGAGAAAACGGGACGACGGCCAACTCACCGCTGCGCCCCGCTCCGCCGAGCGTCTTCGCGGCAATCGGCTCGCCAGTCATATGTACGCCCGGGCCGAGAAAGACGGCTCGGAAATCGGCGCGGGAAGGGGCTTGCCAGACCGTGGACAGCCGGTGAAGATGCTTCGATAACAAAGCGCCCGGGCCAACCAGAGGCGCGGTGGGGCCCTAAAAAGGGCCAAGGAAAACGGTTGGCGCCCCGCGCGGCGCCGGACAAGGGAGACTGGGGATGACCATTCGGCGGAATTTGTATGGGCTCGCGGCGCTGACGGTGGGAGCCATGCTCGCGTCGTCGCCCGCCACCGCGCAGTCGGTGGCGGATTTCTACAAAGGCAAGACGGTCGGCATCAACATCGGCTACGGGGCGGGCGGCGGTTACGACACCTACGGCCGCGTGCTGGCTCGGCACCTCGGCCGGCATATTCCCGGCAATCCGAACGTGGTGCCGAAGAACATGCCGGGCGCCGGCGCGCTGAAGGCCGCGAACTACATCTACAACTCGGCGCCCAAGGACGGCACCGAGCTCGGGCTGGTCGCCTCCTCGACGCTGATGGAGCCGCTGCTCGGCAACGACCAGGCGCAGTTCGACGCGTCCAAATACACCTGGCTCGGCAGCATGACCAAGGACATCGGCCATTGCGGCATCCGCAAGGGCGCCGGCGTGGCGAGCTTCGACGACTGGCTCAAGCAGAAGAAGGAACTGACCTTCGGCTCCACGGGCCCCGCCGCCATCACCCATCAGCATCCGCTGATCATGAAGAACGTGCTCGGCGCCAATGTGCGTGTCATTTCTGGCTACCAGGGCACCAAGGATATCAGCCTCGCGGTCGAGCGCGGCGAGGTGGACGGAATGTGCGGTCTGTTCGTCTCCTCGATCAAGGCCTCCTACCTCAACATGGTCAAGGCGGGCGATCTCATCCTGCTCATCCAGATGGGCTCCTCGCGGACCGAGGAATTCGGCAAGGTGCCCAGCGTCTTCGACTACGCGAAATCCGATCGGGACCGCCAGGTGCTGGAGATCCATTTCGACCAGCTCGCGCTGGCTCGCCCAATCATGGCGCCGCCCGGCGTTCCGCAGGACCGCGCCGCGGTCCTGCGCAAGGCCTTCGCCGACGCCATGAAGGACCCGCAACTGCTCGCGGATGCCAAGAAGGTTAACATCGAGATAGAGCCGGTGAGCGGCGCGGAAGTCGAAAAGATGCTGATCAAGTTCGCCGACTATCCGAAGGCCGCGATCGATGCGGCGAAGAAGGCGATCGACCGGTAGGCCTACCGCTTCCCACAACATCCTCATGATCGTCATGCCCCGGCCCTCGGGTCCGCGCCGCGCGCGGCCCAAGGACATGCTTGTCCGGGGCATCCACGACTTTCTTGTGGCTCGATTCGAAAAAACGCGTGGATGGCCCGACTAAATCCACGGCTGTCCGGTTCAGCATCCAAGTTTCCCAGGGAAACGCTGACAGCATGACGTTCGATGGCGGGTTCGCGGAGGACGGACACCGATCGTCACAGTCACGAGCGACGGCGTGACGTGGATGGCCCGACTGAATCGGGCCATGACGCAAAGGGGCGGAAATCCCATAAAAACCGTCATGCCCCGGCTTGTCCGGGGCATCCGCGAAGCGGCGCATGCCAACAGCCTCCGCCTCAACCGGACAGCCGTGGACTAAATCGGGCCATGACGGATTGTTTGACGCATCTCTACGCGGCCCGTTTTTTCCTTCTCCCCTCGTGGGGGAGGAGCAGTACCATTCGTCGGTTGCTGCGCTACCGATACAGCGCTTCCAGCTTCTCGCCGTAGCGCGCCTTCAACACATGGCGGCGGATCTTGAGAGTCGGGGTCATCTCGCCGTTGGCGGTGGTGAACGGCTCGTCGGCGACGATGAAATGGCGCACGCGCTCGATGACCGACAGATTGGCGTTCACGCGCGCCACGGCGGCCGCGAGGGAATCTTTGAATGCCGGATCGGCGCGCAGCGCGTCGAGGGCGCTATCCTTGTCGTGCTTCTTGGCCCATTCGTCGGCCGTGGTCTCGTCGGGCACCAGCAGCGCCACCAGGTAGGGCCGCTTGTCGCCGTAGACCATCGCCTGAGCGATTTCCGGTTCCAAAGTCAGGAAACCCTCGACCCGCTGCGGTGAGACGTTGTCGCCGCCGGAATTGACGATGATGTCCTTCTTGCGGTCGGTGATGGTCAGGAAGCCGTCCTCGTCGAACATGCCGATATCGCCGGTGTGCAGCCAGCCGTCGCGAATCGCGTCCTGGGTGGCGCGCTCCTGCCGCCAGTAGCCTTGCATGACCAGTTCGCCGCGCACCAGGATCTCGCCGTCCTCCGCCAGCTTGACCTCGACGTCCTTGAGCACCGGTCCGACCGTGGCGATCTTGACCTTGCCTGGGCGGTTGACGGTGATCACCGGTGCCGATTCCGTCTGGCCGTAGCCCTGCAGGATGCAGACGCCGAGTGCGGTGAAAAACGTGCCCACTTCCGGATTGAGCGGCGCGCCGCCCGAGACCATGGCTTTCAGCCGGCCGCCGAAGCGGGCGCGCACCTTGCGCCGCACCAGCAGCGTCAGGAGGAAATCTTCGACCCGCTCCAACAACGACAGTTCGCCCGCCATGCGCTTGCGCCCGAGGGCGAGGGTGCGCAGGAAGAGCTTGCGGGCGCGCGGCGCGGCCCGTTCGACACCGCGCATGATGCGGTTCTGCATGGTCTCGTAGAGCCGCGGCACGGCGGTCATCAGGGTCGGCTTGGCCTCCAGCATATTGCTGGCCAGCGAGTCGACTCCCTCGGCGTAATAGATCTGCGCGCCGAGCGTCACCGGCACGAACTGGCCCGCCGTATGCTCATAGGAGTGGGAAAGGGGCAGGAAGCTCAGGAAGACTTCGTCCTTGAGCTTGCCGAGGCCGAGCAGCGCGTCATGCGCGCCCTCGCAATTGTGCAGGATGGCGCCGTGGCTCAGCATGACCCCTTTGGGGGCGCCGCCCGTGCCGGAGGTATAGATCAGGCAGGCGAGGTCGGTTCGCTTCGGTTCCGCCAGCGGGATTTCTTTGTGGGCGGCGCCTTGCGCCACCACGGTGCCCCACTGATGCAGTTGAAAGCCGTCGGATTGGCCATGGCGCAGCGGCTCGATCGCGATGACGTGCTCGACGGTGCTGGCGCGCACCACGGCCGGCAGCAGCTTGGCGGCGAGGGCCGCCGTGGAAACGATCACCATCCGGGCGCCGCTGTCGGTCAGCACATGGAGATGGTCGTTCGGCCCGTTGGTCGTATAGGCGGGCACCGTGACCCCTCCGGCCGCCATGATGGCGTGATCGGCGATCAGCCATTCGGGGCGGTTTTCCGCCACAAGCACGACCCGGTCCCCGGGCGACAGGCCCAATCGCCGAAGGCCCCGGGCCAGGAACCGCACCTGGTCGGCGGCCTGGCGCCAGGTCGTGGATTTCCAGGAGCCGTCCCGTTTGGCCCACAGGAACGGCTGGTCTGCCAGCCGCTCGGCCTGAGCGAAGAACTGCGCGATCAGGCTGGGGCTTTGCGCCGATATCATGTGATCATGGTCCCCTGTATGCGAATGGGCCGTTGTCACTCTTTGCAACGGTCCTTCCGTGTCTTATATCGCCTGGAAGCGCAAGGAGACAAACATGACGAGAGCCGCCACCCGGGCCAAGAAGCCGACCGCCGACCGCAAATCCCAGACCGCCGCGCAACACCTGCCGCGTTGGGACCTGGGTCACCTTTATCCCGCGCCGGACTCGGGCGGGCTGAAGAGCGATCTGTCGGCGATGGAGACCGAGGCCAAGGGCTTCGCCAAGCGCTACACCGGCAAGCTCGCCAAGCTGTCCGGCAAGCAACTCGCCCAGGCGCTGGCGCGCTACGAGGCGATGCAGGACATCCTCGGCCGCATCATGAGCTATGCCCAGCTTACCTACGCCGGCAACGTCACCGACCCGGAGACGGCGCGCTTCTATCAGATCATGCAGGAGCGGGTCACCGACATCTCCACCCACCTGCTGTTCTTCACCCTCGAAATCAACAAGATCGACGAGCGCACGCTGAAGGCGCAGATCAAGGATCCCGAGCTCGCGCGCTACAAGCCGTGGCTGCGCGACGTGCGCACCTTCCGGCCGCATCAGTTGTCCGACGACGTGGAAAAGATCCTGCACGAGAAATCGGTCGCCGGCCGTGCCGCGTGGAACCGCTTGTTCGACGAAACCATGGCGCGCCTGCGCTTCCCGGTCGATGGCAAGATGCTGACCAGCGCCGAGGCGTTGCACCTGCTGTCCGACCGCAACCGGCAGACGCGCAAGAAGGCGGCTCTGTCGCTCGGCAAGGTGCTGGGGGAGCATGTCGGCACCTTCGCGCTTGTCACCAACACGCTCGCCAAGGACAAGGAGATCGAGGACCGCTGGCGCAAATTCCCGCGCCCCGATTCGGCGCGCCATCTCTCCAACTTCGTCGAGGACGCCGTGGTCGACGCGCTGGTCGCCGCCGTGAAGGCCGGCTACCCCAAGCTGTCGCATCGTTATTACAAGTTGAAGGCGCGCTGGTTCGGCGCCGACCAGCTCGACTACTGGGACCGCAATGCGCCGCTGCCCGATTCGGATGATCGCAGCATTCCATGGGATGAAGCTCGCAATACCGTACTCACCTCGTACCGCGCCTTCTCGCCGGCCATGGCCGCCATCGCCGAGCGCTTCTTCCGGGAGAATTGGATCGACGCTGGCGTGCGGCCGGGCAAGGAGCCTGGGGCCTTCTCCCATCCGACGGTGCCCTCGGCTCATCCCTACATTCTGATGAACTATCAGGGCAAGACGCGCGACGTCATGACGCTCGCCCACGAGCTGGGGCACGGTGTGCACCAGGTGCTCGCGGGGCCTCAGGGGGCGCTGATGGCGGATACGCCGCTGACGCTCGCGGAAACCGCGTCGGTGTTCGGCGAGATGCTGACCTTCCAGGGGCTGCTGCGCGCCGAGACCTCGCCCAGGCGCAAGCGCGCGCTGCTCGCCGGCAAGGTCGAGGACCAGCTCAACACCGTGGTGCGCCAGATCGCGTTCTACGATTTCGAGATGCGCGTGCACACCGCGCGGCGCAAGGCGGAGCTGACCGGCGAGGACATCGGCGAGGCCTGGATGGCGGTGCAGAAGGAAAGCCTCGGCCCCGCGATCCGCCTGGGCGACGACTACCGCACCTACTGGAGCTACATCCCGCACTTCATCCATTCGCC
>CAZOBN010000086.1:0-13186 GCA_964577835.1 uncultured Rhizobiaceae bacterium | reverse complement strand
TCGACCGTCAGATCGTGGTCCCGAACCCAGACATCACGGGCCGCGAGAAGATTCTGAAAGTCCACATGAAGAAAGTGCCGATCGCGCCCGACGTGAACGCGAACGTCGTCGCGCGCGGCACGCCCGGCTTCTCGGGTGCCGACTTGGCGAACCTCGTCAACGAAGCGGCTTTGCTCGCCGCGCGCCGTAACAAGCGCATGGTCACCATGCTCGAACTCGAAGAGGCGAAGGACAAGGTCATGATGGGCGCCGAGCGTCGCTCCATGGTCATGACCGAGGAAGAGAAGCGGCTCACGGCTTACCACGAGGCGGGCCATGCTTTGATCGCGTTGCACGTGCCGGCCCACGATCCGCTGCACAAGGTGACGATCATCCCGCGCGGCCGCGCGTTGGGGCTCACCATGTCGCTGCCGGAGCGCGACCGCTACGGCTATTCCAAGCGCGAATTGACCGCCAAGATCACCATGATGTTCGGTGGCCGCGTCGCCGAGGATCTGATCTTCGGTCACGAGAACATTACCACCGGTGCCGGCGACGACATCCGGCAGGCGACAAACCTGGCGCGCCGCATGGTGACGGAGTGGGGCATGAGCGAGAAGCTTGGGCCGTTGCGCTACAGCGAGAACGAGGAAGAGGTCTTCCTCGGCCATTCGGTGACCCAGCGCAAGAATATCTCCGACGCGACCGCGCGGCTGATCGACGAGGAGATTCGCGAGTTGGTCGAAAGCGGCGAGCGTGGCGCGCGCACCATCCTGACCGAGCATATCGAAGAGCTCCACAATTTGGCCAAGGCGTTGCTCGAGCACGAGACCCTGAGCGGCGACGAGGTTGCCCGCCTGCTCAAGGGCGAGAAGATCGTGCGCCCGGACCAGGACGAGACGCCGAAGGACAGCGGCCATCGCACCTCGGTGCCGACCAGCCGCGGCCGCAAGGAAGCGACGCCCCCGGGCGGCATGACTCCGGAGCCGCAGCCCGGCGCCTGATTGCCGCATAATCGCTTACTCCGACGAACCGCCACCTTTCCGGGTGGCGGTTTTTCTTTGGCTCGGGGGCGCTGGTGGCCAGTGGATGACGCCGCCCGCCAGCGCGGTTCTGAGCGGGTGCGTGAAGCCGGGCCGTGATGTAAGTTGCGGCCCCATGACCGCTCGCCTTGCCGATCTTTCCCTGCCTGCCGGAACGCAGATCTATCTCCGTCCCGATCCGATTCTATGGCCGGGCCCGCTCGGTGCCATGCCGCTCGCCGGCGGCCCCGGCGGCTTCGAGACCGCCGAGCTCCTGATTCGCGAACCGGCAAAGCGCGCTCACCCCATCGGCCTGCGCGCGTCTCTGGCGACGATCAGACAGTGGGCGGGAGAGCAGGGCGGTCCGATCGCCCAGAGCGTCGTTCTGGCGCTGGAACGCCTGTCGGCGCCACGGCCGTCCTTCGCAGGCCTGCCCACCGGGCGGCCGCTCATCATGGGAATCGTGAATGTCACGCCCGACAGCTTTTCCGACGGCGGCGACCATGCGGACGCGGCGAGCGCCATCGCCCACGGCAAGGCGCTGATCGCGGCCGGCGCCGACCTGCTCGATATCGGCGGCGAATCGACGCGGCCCGGGTCGGACCCGGTGCCCGAATGCGTCGAAATCGCCCGGGTCGTTCCGGTCATCGACGGATTGAGCGGCCTCGGCGTGCCGCTCTCGATCGACACCAGCAAGGCGGCGGTGATGGAGCGCGCGGCGGCGGCGGGTGCAACCATCATCAACGACGTGCGGGCGCTGACCGCGGAGCCACGCGCCCTCGAGGTGGCGGCCGCGAGCGGCGCCGCCGTGGTGCTGATGCATTGCCTGGGCGAGCCCAAGACCATGCAGCAGGCGCCGACCTACGACCATGTCACCCTCGACATCTTCGACTATCTCGCCGCCCGCATCGGCGCCTGCGAGGCGGCGGGCATTCCGCGGGCGAAGATCGCGATCGACCCCGGAATCGGTTTCGGCAAGACCCTCGATCATAATCTGCAGATTCTTCGCGATCTGGCGCTCTACCAGTCGCTCGGCTGCCCGCTGCTGCTCGGCGTGTCGCGCAAGAGCTTCATCGGCCGGCTGTCCGGCGAGCGTTCCAGTGGTGCTCCGCCGCAGCCGAAGGCCCGTCTGCCCGGCTCGCTCGCGGCGGCCTTGGCCGGGCTGGAGGCGGGCGCGAATCTGTTACGGGTGCATGACGTTTCGGAGACCGTGCAGGCCGTCGCGGTGTGGCGGGCGCTTCACGGTGCCGCCACTCCCGGTTGACCCAGCCAGTTGTCACTTTCCCTTGGGATTGGGACGCGTTAGCTATTTCTTAGCCAAACTAGTAAAGTCTAGTTGCCTTAAGGATTGGGGTGTTTTTCTCGATGAGTTCCGCGACCGCAACAAAGCAACGGCCGACACACCGGTCATGACTCGCAAATTATTCGGCACTGACGGCATTCGCGGCACGGCCAACCAGGCGCCCATGACGGCGGAGATTGCGCTGGCCGTCGGCAAGGCGGCCGGCGCCGAATTCACCCGCGGCGGGCATCGCCATCGCGTGGTGATCGGCAAGGATACCCGCCTGTCCGGTTACATGCTCGAGCCGGCGCTGACCGCCGGTTTCATTTCCGTCGGCATGGACGTGGTGCTGGTCGGCCCGCTGCCGACTCCGGCTGTCGCCATGCTGACCCGCAGCCTGCGCTGCGACCTCGGCGTCATGATCTCCGCCTCGCACAACCTCTACGAGGACAACGGCATCAAGCTGTTCGGCCCGGACGGCTACAAGCTGTCCGACGAGGTCGAGGCGCGCATCGAGCGGCGCATGGCGGGCGAGATCGAGACTCAACTCGCCGACGCCCGCAAGCTCGGCCGCGCCCAGCGTCTCGACGACGCTGTCGGCCGCTATATCGAATTCGTCAAGAACACCTTTCCCAAGGGTCTCACCCTCGACGGCCTCAAAATCGTCGTCGATTGTGCCAACGGCGCATCCTACAAGGTGGCGCCGACCGTGCTGCGCGAACTGGGGGCCGATGTCATCGCGCTCGGCGTGGCGCCCGATGGCTTCAACATCAATGCCCAGTGCGGCTCGACCCATCCCGATTGCATCATGCGTGAAGTGGTCAAGCAAGGCGCTGACCTCGGCCTGGCGCTGGACGGCGACGCCGATCGTCTCGTCGCTTGCGACGAAAAGGGCGAGTTGCTCGACGGCGATCAGATCATGGCGCTGGTTGCCCAGAGCATGCAGCGCGCCGGCCGCCTGGTCGGCGACACGCTGGTCGCCACCGTCATGTCCAATCTCGGGCTCGAGCGCTATCTCGCCGCCGGCGGTATCAAGCTGCTGCGCACCCAGGTCGGCGACCGCTATGTGGTCGAGAAGATGCGCGAGTGCGGCTACAACCTGGGCGGCGAGCAGTCGGGCCATATCATTCTCGGCGATTTTGCCACCACGGGCGATGGCTTGATCGCCGCGCTGCAGATGCTGGCGGCGTGCCGCGAGGCCAAGCGGCCGGTGAGCGAAGTGGCGCGCCTGTTCCAGCCTTATCCGCAGATCCTCAAGAACGTGCGGCTCAACGGCAACGGCCGCCCGCCGCTCGACGACGACGGCGTGCAGACCACTATTCGCGACTGCGAACGCAAGCTCGGCGACAAGGGCCGGCTGCTCATCCGCAAATCGGGCACGGAGCCGTTGATCCGCGTCATGGCCGAAGGCGAGGACGAAGCCCTGATCGGACGCGCGGTGGAGGATATCGTGCAGGCGATCAGCCGCGCCGCCGGCGTCGCCCACTAGCCGTCAACCGGCGAGTCCGGTGACAGCGGCATCCTCCGACACACGACATGGCGCGACGCCTCAGGGGCGCGTCCTCATCATCGCCGGTTCCGATTCCGGCGGCGGCGCCGGCATCCAGGCCGACATCAAGAGCGTGACCGCTCTCGGCGGCTATGCCGCGACGGCGGTCACGGCGCTGACCGCGCAGGACACCACCGGCGTCTATGGCGTACACGCCGTGCCGCCCGCGTTCATCAAACAGCAAATCGAGCTCGTGCTCGGCGATATCGGCGCGGATGCGGTCAAGACCGGCATGCTGCACAGCGCGGCCGTGATCGAGGCGGTGAGCGAGTCGCTCGACTCCCATGGCCGCGGCATTCCGCTCGTGGTCGATCCGGTCATGGTGGCCAAGGGCGGCGCGTCGCTGCTCGATGCCTCGGCGATCGATTCGATGAAGGCGCGCCTCATTCCCAAGGCGGCGCTGATCACGCCCAACCTGCCCGAGGCCGAAGCGCTGACCGGGCGGACCATCCGGTCGCTCGCCGACATGCGGCAGGCGGCCGCGGCTCTGCTCGATCTCGGGTGCGCCGCCGTGTTGCTCAAAGGCGGCCATGGCGAGGGCGCTATGATCACCGACCTGCTGGCCGAACGTGATGGTCCGGTGATCGAATTTCGCAGCCGGCGCATCGAGACACGCCATACCCATGGCACCGGCTGCACGCTGGCATCCGCGGTCGCCACCGGGCTGGCCCAGGGCATGGGCCTGAAAGATGCCGTGGCGCGCGCCCGGAACTATGTGCTCAAGGCGCTTCGCACGGCGCCGGGCTTCGGCAAGGGCCACGGGCCGCTCAACCACGGCCATACGGTTCGGCCGTTCGGGCGCACCCGTTAGCTTGGCCCTTCGTTCGGGGCGGACGACGATGACAAGTCCTATATAAGAGCGTGGCGTACAGCGGAAATACCGCTCCGGTCAGCGAGTTAGCATGTCATCGGAGCGACTCTCCGAGGGGCTTAAGGTGCCCGGGCAGGCCGCTCCACAGCGTAAGCGTGCCGATCGCCTGCCATGGGCCGGTGCCGGGCGGCCGGATCGCCATGAAAGCGCCGAGATTTGAACGGAAAGTCCAGAGAAGCGCGTTTAGTTAAGGAGGGCGGCGCGCGCGCTTTCCAGGGACCGCCCCCCTGGACCGACATAGAACCGGCTCACGCTTTATGACAGACTCGCCTCAGCCCAATACCAAGCCAGGTCGTGGCCGAATGGCGCGAGCTCCGCAGCGCAGGTTTGCTTACGTCATGGTCGCCGTTTTGCTCATCGTCGCGGCGGCGGGGGGCATGCTGTTCGGCTGGCATGACGACGATGCGCCGGACTATCGGCTGGCTCGCGTCGAGCGCGGCCCGATCGTCAGCACCGTGACCGCCAGCGGCACGCTCGCCGCGGTGGTCACCGTGCAGGTCGGCAGCCAGATCTCCGGCCAGCTCAAGGAAATTTACGCCGACTTCAATTCCGAGGTGAAAGCAGGCGAGCTCATCGCGCGGCTCGATCCGGCGACTTACGACGCCCGGCTCAAGCAGGCGGAGGCAAACCTGGCGCTCGCCCGGGCCAGCGTCAAAACCCAGCGCGCCGCCGTCGCCAAATCGCGCGCCACTTACAACAACGCCGAGAAAAGCCTGAAGCGGCAGCGTGACCTGGCGCGCCAGGGCGTCACATCGGCGAGCGCGCTCGACAACGCCGAAGCCGCGTTCAATACGGCTCAAGCCGACCTCGCGATGACCGAGGCGCAGGTCGAGAATGCGCAAGCCCAGGTCGGCGCCCAGGAGGCCCTGGTCAACCAGGCGCGCATCGATCTCGAGCGCACATTCATTCGCGCGCCGGTGGACGGCACGGTGATCAGCCGCGACGTCGATCGCGGCCAGACCGTGGCGGCGAGCCTGCAGGCGCCGATCCTGTTCAAGATCGCCCAGGACCTGCGCAAGATGCAGGTCGAGGTGCGCGTCGACGAAGCCGATGTCGGTCGCATTCAGCAGAGCCAGCGTGCCACCTTCACCGTGGATTCCTTCCCGGGCCGCGAATTCCACGGCCGCGTCGAGCAGATCCGCAAGGCCTCCACCGTGGTGCAGAACGTGGTCACTTACAGCGTGCTGGTCTCGGCGGCGAACGACGATTTGCGGCTGCTGCCCGGCCTCACCGCCAATGTGCGCATCGTGGTCGACGAGCGCGACGATGCGCTGAAGGTGGCGAATGCCGCCCTGCGTTTCCGCCCGGCGGGCGTCCCGGAGGGCGCCGCGCCCGACACCATTCCGGCGCCCGGATCGGCGCCGCGCGGCGCGCTCGCGGCGGCTGGTTCGCGCCAGCCGGCAGGGCAGGGCGATGGTCCCGGCGCGGACCGCTTGGCGCAGCTTACCCGGCTGCTCGATCTCACCGCCGAGCAGCAGCGCCATGTCAAATCCTTGATCGCCGATTCGCGGCGGCAGGTGCGGGCGTCACGGCAGGACGCGGCGGGCGGCGAGGGCGTCGCCGGCGGTAACCGCGCCGCCGGCCAGCAGGCGCGCGCTCAGCTCGAAACCCAGATCGCGGCGGTGCTGACGCCGGATCAGCTCGAAAAATATAGGGCGGCGCGCGAATCCGGCACGCGGCGCGGGCGGGTGTGGATCACCGATGTGGACGGGGACCTCACGGCCGTCGATGTGACTCTCGGCATCACGGACGGCGCCACCAGCGAAGTCGTGCGCGGCGATCTCCGCGAGGGCGACATGGTCATCGTCGGCGTCGCCAACGCGGGTGGCGCACGTCCGGCATCGCGTGGGCTACCGGGTTTCGGGCGCTAATCGCCCAAGGGTTTGACGAGCCATGAGCGCCGCCTTGATCCGCACCGAGGGCCTGACCAAGCGCTACCACGTGGGCGGCGAGACGGTTCATGCGCTGGACGATCTGTCGGTTATCATCGCGCGCGGCGAATTCCTCGCGGTCATGGGGCCGAGCGGCTCGGGCAAATCGACGCTCATGCATCTGCTGGGCTGCCTCGATACGCCGTCCGAAGGGCGTTTCTTCTTCGACGGCACCGATGTTTCGGGTTTCGACCGCGACTCGCTCGCCGCCACGCGCAACCACAAGATCGGCTTCGTCTTCCAGTCGTTCAACCTGCTGCCCCGCCTGACCGCGCTGCAGAACGTCGAGCTCCCGCTGATCTATGGCCAGACCCCGCGGCGCGAGCGTCGCGTCCGGGCGGCGGAGATGCTCAACCTGGTCGGGCTCTCCGGCCGCGTCCATCATCGTCCGACCCAACTGTCCGGCGGCCAGCAGCAGCGCGTCGCCATTGCGCGCGCCCTGGTCAACGATCCGCTGCTCATCCTCGCCGACGAGCCGACCGGCGCGCTCGACACGCGCACCGGCATCGAGATCATGGCGCTGTTCCAGCAGCTCAATGCGCGCGGCATGACCATCGTGCTCGTCACCCATGACCCCGATGTGGCGAACCACGCGACGCGTATCATGCATATGCGCGACGGCAAGGTGTCGGACGACGAGCGGGTGGCGGCGCCGACCCGCGCCATCGACACGCTGGCGCGGCTCAGCGCCATGGGTGGGAGGGCGGCGGAATGAACCTGCTCGACTGCCTGCGTTCGGCGCTGCAATCGCTCCGCATCAACGTGCTGCGCAGCGCGCTTACCACGCTCGGCATCGTCATTGGCGTCGGTGCGGTCATCGCCATGGTGGCGATCGGGGCGGGCGCCGAGGCGCGGGTTTCGGCGCTGATCAGCAGCCTCGGCACCAACATCCTGATGATCACGCCGGGCGCGGTTCAGACCGGTGGGGTGCGGCTCGGCGCCGGCACGCGCCCCGCGCTCACCCTCGACGACGCCGAGGCGATCCAATACGAGATTCCGGCCGTGCAGGCGGCGGCGCCGGTGGTGCGCGGCTCCGGCCAGATCGTGTTCGGCAACGGCAACTGGGCGACCACCATCAATGGCATCACGGCGGAGTATTTCGAAACCCGCGAGTGGTACACCGACATGGGGCGCGAGTTCACCCCGGAAGACATCGTCAACGCCAACAAGATCGTCATCCTGGGCGCCACGGTCGCCGACAAGATCTTCGAAGGCGGCGACCCGATCGGCCAAATCATCCGCCTGCAGAACGTGCCGCTCGAAGTGGTCGGTGTGCTGTCGCGCAAGGGTGAAAACCCATGGGGCGGCGATCAGGACGATATCGTCATGATCCCGGTCAGCACGGCGAAGAAGCGGGTGCTCGGCGAGCGCCAGTTGCGCGGCAACCTGGTGAACTCGATCATGGTCAAGGTGCGCAGCGCCGACGATCTGGCCGAGGCGACCGACGGCGTGCGCGATCTGCTGCGTCAGCGCCACCGGCTGCGCGCCGACCGGGCCGACGATTTCAATCTGCGCAACATGTCCGACGCGCTGCAGACGCGCGCCGAATCGTCGCGCGTCATGACGCTGCTGCTCGCCTCCATCGCGTCGGTGTCGCTGCTGGTCGGCGGCATCGGCATCATGAACATCATGCTGGTTTCGGTCACCGAGCGGACGCGCGAGATCGGCCTGCGCATGGCGATCGGCGCGCGTGGCCGCGACATCCTGGCCCAGTTCGTCACCGAGGCGGTGGTGCTGTCTTCCATCGGCGGCCTGGCCGGCGTGCTCGGCGGCATCGGCGCCTCGATGATCATCGCTTCGGCGGCCGGCTGGCCCATGCTGGTCGAGGCCGATTCGATCGTCGTCGCGGTGCTGTTCTCGGCCGCCATCGGCGTGTTCTTCGGCTTCTACCCCGCCCGCCGCGCCGCCAAGCTCGATCCCATCGAGGCGCTGCGGTACGAGTAGCGCGTGCCCTTCATATGGTTGACATACTACGTGAAACGTAGTATTGTTGTCGTATGATCCGGTCGTGGAAGAACAGCGCCACGCGCCAGCTCGCCGAAACCGGCAAGAGCAAGTTTTCTGGCCTCGACGTCGGCAAGGCGTTGCTTCAATTGCGGACGTTGGACGATCTGGTCGCTCTTTCCGAAGTGAGCCGATTGAAAGGCACTGGCCTTCATAAGTTGAGCGGCGACCGCAAGGGGCAATGGGCTTTGACGATTAATGGCCCTTGGCGGCTGGTTTTTGAGTTCCAGAACGGCCATGCCTACAATGTCGAAATCGTGGATTACCACTGAGTAGGAGCATCGCGTCATGAGGATGATGGATAGCGTTCACCCGGGCAGGCTGCTTGCGAATGAATTGGAGGCGCGCGGTATGTCTGCCAATGCGTTGGCCCTGAAGATCCGGGTCCCGGCAAATCGCATCACGGAAATCATCAACGGCAAGCGCGGCGTCACGCCTGAAACCGCGCTGCGGCTGGGGCGCTACTTCGGTACCGGTGCCGGCTTGTGGGTTCGGATGCAGGCAAGCTACGACCTCTGGAAGGCCGAGCGGGAGCTGGGCGCGAAGATCAAGCGCGAGGTCGAGGAAGCGGCGTAACCACGCTATTCGCGGGTCGGGACTTCATCGGCCATGTCCCATGCGCGGAACAGTCCTGCGCCGGGCTTGCCGTTAACCCTCGCATGCCGGTTGACGGGGTGGGGCGACATCGCTAGTGTCCGCGGCGGGACACGCCCCCCCAACGGGGCGCAACTATTCTGCGAGGAATAGCTACATGAAGCCGACCGCCCGGCCCGCCAAGCCGCATTTCTCCTCTGGCCCCTGCGCAAAATTCCCCGGATGGACCGTTAACTCTTTGGCCGATGCTTGCGTCGGCCGCTCGCACCGTTCCAAGGACGGCAAGGCGAAGCTGAGCCAAGTCCTCGATCTCTCCCGTCGAATTCTCGGCATTCCGGCCGATTACCGCATCGGCATCGTGCCGGCGTCCGATACCGGCGCCTTCGAGATGGCCATGTGGTCGCTGCTCGGCCCCCGCCCGGTGGACGTGCTGGCCTGGGAAAGCTTCGGCGCCGGCTGGGTGACGGACATCGTCAAGGAGCTCAAGCTCAAGGACAGCCGCGTGCACGAGGCCGCGTACGGCGCGCTGCCCGATCTCGGCACGGTCGACTTCGCGCGCGACGTGGTCTTCACCTGGAACGGCACGACCTCGGGCGTGCGCGTACCGGATGGAGAGTGGATCCCGAGCGCCCGCGAGGGCCTCACGATATGCGATGCGACGTCGGCCGCGTTCGCGATGGACCTGCCGTGGACGAAGCTCGATGTCACGACGTGGTCGTGGCAGAAGGTGCTCGGCGGCGAAGGCCAGCACGGCATGCTCGTGCTGTCCCCGCGCGCCGTCGAGCGGCTCACGAGCTACACGCCGCCGTGGCCGCTGCCGAAGATCTTCCGCCTGACCCAGGGCGGCAAGCTGATCGAGGGCGTGTTCAAGGGCGAGACCATCAACACGCCGTCGATGCTGTGCGTCGAAGATGCGATCGACGGCCTCAAATGGGCGCAGTCGGTCGGCGGCCTGAAGGCGCTGATCGCGCGCAGCGAGGGCAATCTCGCGGCGATCGAGGCGTGGGCCGCGCGCGCCGGCTGGGCGGGCTTCCTCGCCGCCGACAAGCGCATCCGGTCGTGCACGTCGGTGTGCCTCAAGATCGTCGATCCCGCCGTCGCGGCGCTGCCGGCCGAGGAGCGCGCCGCGGTCTCGAAGCAGCTCGTGGCCATGCTCGAGCAGGAAAAGGTCGCCTACGACATCGACGCTTATCGTGATGCGCCACCCGGGCTGCGCATCTGGGCGGGCGCCACGGTCGAGCAGAGCGATCTCGAGGCGCTGTTCCCCTGGCTCGACTGGGCCTACGCCCAGGTGCGCGCCAAGGCCGCGGCGTAGCCTATCCGTCTGTCGTAGGGGCGACCCATGGGTCGCCCATATGCGCGCTCCCTCCCAATCGGGAATCCCCCATGCCCAAAGTCCTCATCGCCGACAATCTCTCGCCGCGCGCGGTCGCGATCTTCAAGGAGCGCGGCATCCCGTGCGACGTGAAGACCGGCCTCAAGCCCGACGAGCTCAAGGCCATCATCGGCGAGTACGACGGGCTCGCCGTGCGCTCGGCGACCAAGGTCAACGCCGACATCATCAAGCACGCCGGCAAGCTCAAGGTGATCGGCCGTGCGGGTATCGGCGTCGACACGATCGACGTGCCCGCGGCGACGCAGCGCGGCATCGTGGTGATGAACACGCCGTTCGGGAACTCGATCACGACGGCAGAGCACGCGATCGCGCTGATGTTCGCGCTCGCGCGCCAGCTTCCCGCCGCCGACCGCTCGACCCAGGCCGGCAAGTGGGAGAAGAACCGCTTCATGGGCGCCGAGCTCACCGGCAAGACGCTCGGCATCGTCGGCTGCGGCAATATCGGCTCGATCGTCGCGGACCGCGCCGTCGGCCTCAAGATGAAGGTGCTCGCCTACGATCCCTACCTGTCGCCAGAGCGCGCGCACCAGCTCGGCGTCGAGAAGGTCGAGCTCGACCAGCTCTTCCCGCGCGCCGACTTCATCACGCTCCACACGCCGCTTACCGAGGCGACGCGCAACCTGATCGACGCCAAGGCGCTCGCCAGGATGAAGAAGGGCGTGCGCATCATCAACTGCGCGCGCGGCGGGCTGATCGTCGAGCAGGATCTGAAGGAGGCGCTCGATGCGGGCCACGTCGCGGGCGCGGCGCTCGACGTCTTCCCGGTCGAGCCGGCGAAGGAGAACGTCCTGTTCGGCCGCGAGGACGTGATCTGCACGCCGCATCTCGGCGCCTCGACATCGGAAGCGCAGGAGAACGTCGCGATCCAGATCGCCGAGCAGATCGCTGACTTCCTCGCGCACGGCGCAGTGGTGAACGCCGTCAACATGGCGTCGGTCTCGGGCGAGGACGCGCCGAAGCTGCGCCCCTACATGCAGCTCGCGCGCAATCTCGGGCTGTTCGTCGGCCAGCTCGCCGAGACGACGATCAAGGCGGTGACGGTCGAGTACGAGGGCCACGCGGCGGCGCTCAACGTCAAGCCGCTCACCGCCGAGCTGCTGACCGGGCTGCTGCAGCCGCAGCTCGAATCGGTCAACCCGGTCTCGGCGCCGGTGATGGCGCGCGAGCGCGGCATCGCCGTCTCCGAGGTGACGCACGATCGCGCCACCGACTACCAGACCCTGTTGCGCGTGACGGTCGAGAGCGCCGACCGCACGCGCCGCGTCGCCGGCACCTTGATCGGCGAGGGCAAGCCGCGGCTGGTCGAGATCGACGGGATTCCCATCGAGGGCGAGTTCGGCCGCAATCTCCTCTACACGCGCAACCTCGACAAGCCCGGCTACATCGGCTCGCTCGGCCGCACGCTCGGCGATGCCGGCGTCAACATCGCGACGATGCATCTCGGCCGCACCGCGCCGGGCGAGGACGCGCTGTGCCTGGTGCAGGTCGACGGTCCGATCGCCGAGGACGTGCTCGCCAAGGTCCGCGCGATCCCGCTGGTGGTGAAGGCAAGGGCGCTGCGGTTCTAGCGCGCCTACCGCAGCCGGTACTCGACCAGCGAGCCGTCGCGGCCGTGCATCTCGAGGTGGACCAGCCGGCCGGCCGTGTCGAACCACAACGAGCGCTGGTAGGCGGCCGTCGCGTCGAGATAGGCGCCGCGCGCCGTGACCGGCGTGCCGCGCACCGTGAAGGTGCGCTCGCCGAGGTCGCGCACGCTCGCGCGCAGCGCCGTGCCCTCGAGCGAGTTGAGCAGCATGCTGCGCTGAAGCTGCGCCGGATGCCACACATTGGTCGGGATCGTATCGGCGGGGAAGCGCACGCTGCGGCCGCGGCTCTCCGCGACCAGCCCGCCGTCGGCCTCGCGCACGCGCACGGCGAACGCGGTGCCGTCGTTGTTGCCGGTCGATTCGAGCGCCAGGAGCCGCCCGTCGCGCCAGGTCTCCGTCGAGGCCTGCGTGAAGCGGTAGACCGTCATCCCGAGCATGCGCACCTGCACCTGCACGTTGATGTCGACCGTCACCTGGTCGCCCTCGCGCCGGAACAGCAGGCGATGGGTGCCGATCTCGTCGCCGTTGCGCAGGATCGCGTACTCGAGCCGGCCTTCGGGCGGGACGGGCTGGGCCGCGGCGGGAGAGGCATGCCAGAGCAGCGCCGACCAAGCCGCAACGCCCAAGGTGATCGCCAGCCGCACGTCGTCCCCCCGTGTTTGCCATCGCGATCGTCGGTGATCGCGATCGTCGCCGCTATGAGCCGCCTCACACCGGCGGCGGGTTGCGCTCGCGGAAGCCGCGCTGGTGCCAGTAGGGATAGGCCAGCGTCGTGGCGCTCGCCGCGTCCAGCTTGGCCACCTGCTCGGGCGTGAGCGTCCAGCCCACCGCGCCGAGATTCTGGCGCAGCTGCTCCTCGTTGCGCGCGCCGATGATCACGTTGGCGACGGTCGGCCGCGTGAGCAGCCAGTTGAGCGCGATCTGCGGCACCGTCTTGCCGGTCTCCTTCGCCACGAGGTCGAGCGCATCGAC
>CAZOBN010000085.1:0-13567 GCA_964577835.1 uncultured Rhizobiaceae bacterium | reverse complement strand
GATGAGAATATTGAGGTCCATATCGCCGTTGCGGTTGATGTAGCCGAGGGCGCCGGTATAGGGCCCGCGCGCGTGGCCCTCCAGCTCGGCGATGATCTCCATGCAGCGCACCTTGGGGCAGCCGGTAATGGTGCCACCGGGAAACAGCGCGGCGATGATGGCCGCCGGTTTCGCATCCGGACGCAGCCGGGCGCGCACGTTCGAGACGATGTGATGCACATGAGCGTAGGACTCGATCGCCATCATCTCGTCCACCACCACTGTCCCCGGCAGCGCAACGCGCGATAGATCGTTGCGCTCGAGATCGACCAACATGATGTGCTCGGCGCGCTCCTTGGGATGGCCGAGAAGTTCGGCCGCCAGCGCCACATCCGAGTCCCGGCTGTCGCCACGCGACCGGGTGCCGGCGATCGGGCGCGTATCGATCACAGTACCGCGCACGCGCACCAGCCGTTCCGGCGACGAGGAGATGATCGCCACGTCGCCGAAGGTTGCCAGCCCGGCGAAAGGAGCTGGGTTGGCTCGGCGCAATGCGACGTAAAGGTCGGCATGGTGGGGGCTGCCAGCCAGATGGCCGCGCCAGGCGCGCGACAAGTTGGCTTGGAAAATATCGCCGGCCAGGATGTATTCTTTGGCTCGCATGACAGCAGTGAGATAAGCTTCTGGCGGGTCTTCCATGAATGGACCGTCGAGGGCCGCCACTGGCCGGCTGCTTTCACGCCCAGCGGACGCCAAGTCATCTGCCATGGCATCGAGCAACTCCGCTTGGTCCTCTTCCGCCACAAGATAGACTCGCCCGGCAACACGGTCGCGGATGACCGCTGCCGGCACGCGGGTCGCAACCGCAACAGGCAGGGCATGGGTCAGTTCCCCTATCCTGCTCTGCGGCAACCGCAGGCTTGGCTCGATCTCGCCGGCAAGCTCATAGCCGAGATAGACGAACCAGCCGCCGCGAAACGGCAATTCAGGTGCGGCTCCGTGACTGGCTCGCGCCGGCAGCGCCGCGGCCTGAAACGCCGCATCGAACCCGGCGAGAAACTTGCCGGGCGGTATGATCGTCTCCTGCGGAAAGGCAAACAGGATGTCGTAACGATTGCGCCCGGCGGACAGGCCAGTGCCGACGGCAGCGCTTTCCAAAAGGTGCGGATAGCGCGCGGGATCGAGACGATGCAGCGCCAGGAGGTCGGTTTCGCCCAAGGTCTGGCGCACGACGCAGCCGCCCGCCCTTTCGCGATCCTTCGTAGACTCGACAGTTCCGGGTGCTTGCATTGCATTTTTACCCCTTTTTAAGCGTTACCGGTGCATTACAGCAGATAGCCTGAAATCGTTTGCAAGCAAACCCAGTATCGTCGGCGAGATCAAGCGTGGCTCCCGAAGGACGCCAGAACATGGGGGGAACCTGTTGCTGACCCGCAGCCCGAAACAGCGTTTCCTTCCGCTACCGATTCCGCACGGGTCCAACCCGCCGTGAAGGGAGAGGCGCTCGACCTCGCCTTGTTCGCCACCGTCCTCGACAGCATGATGCAAGGCATCGCGGTCTTCGACGCGAACCTGCGCCTGCTCCTGTTCAATCGTAGCTACGGAGAGCTGTTCGAATATCCGCCTGGGTTCCTGCAACTCGGGATGAGGTACGAGGAGATCCTGTGCTTCGATGCGGCGCGCGACGAATACGGGGGTGGCGGCTCCGAAACCCATATTCGCGAGCGTCTCGCGCGCGCCCGGGTCTGCCCGGCACAACCGGCCCGTCACGAGCTCGTGCGCCCTGGCGGCACCGTGCTCGCCCTCCACCGGGCGCCCACCCCGGGCGGCGGCTTCATCGACACCTACACCGATATTACGCAACGCAAGAAAGCCGAAGAAGAGGCGCGACGCAACGCGGACTTTCTTCGAAGCGCGATCGAGAATATGGCCGATGGCGTTCGCGTTTTCGACAAAGACCTGCGGCTGGTGGCCTGGAACCGGCGGGCGTTCGAGATGCTTGGCTTTCCCGAGGACCTCGCCCGGGCGGGAACTCCCTATGCCAGCTTTCTCGATTTCACTGTGAAGCGCGGCGACTATGCGGGCGGCCCCGAGAACCCGCTAGCCGAAAAGCTCGTTCGGGCGCGGAATCCCACCGTGTGGAATAAACAGCAGACGCTTCCCAACGGCCGCATCATCGACAAGTGGCGCAGCCCGATGCCAGGTGGCGGGTTCGTCAGCGTCTATCGCGATGTCACCGAACGCCAGCGATTGGAGCAGGCCAAGGCGGACCAAGCGAGGGAACTGGCGAAGGCAATAGACGGGCTCAAGGTGGCCCACGCGGAGATGATCGAAGCCAAGGAGCGGGCGGAGCTCGCCAACCGGGCGAAGTCCGAGTTCCTCGCCAACATGAGCCACGAGCTTCGCACGCCGCTCAACGCCATCATCGGTTTCGCCGAAGTGATGGAAGCCGAGATCATGGGGCCGATAGGCCGTGATTGCTATCGGGGCTATGTCCGCGACATTAAGAACAGCGGCACGCATCTCTTGGGGATTATCAGTGATATCCTGGATCTCTCGAAGATCGAAGCCGGAAGAGCCACCTTACAGGAGAGTACCTTCGAGCTGCCGCGCGTGATCCGCACCTGCCTGAAGCTGATTGATGAGCGCGCCAGGCTTGCGTCGGTCCAGATCAGGAGCGATGTGGCGGCGGATCTTCCCTTGATTCTGGCCGACGAACGCAAGCTGAAACAGATACTCATTAACCTGCTATCGAACGCGGTGAAGTTTACGCCCGCCGGTGGTCATGTGACGATCGGCGCCTACTCCCGCGGCGGCGAGGGCATCGTTCTCACGGTCACCGACACGGGCATCGGTATTGCGGCGAGCGACATCCCCAAGGCACTGACGCCCTTTATCCAGGTCGACAATTCCCTGAGCCGGCGGTTCGAGGGCACAGGCCTCGGGCTTCCGCTGGTGGATTCGCTGACGCGCCTTCACGGCGGAACTTTGACGATCGAGAGCGAACTGGGAAAGGGCACGACAGTTACGGTCTCTTTGCCCGCGAATAGGGTCGTAGCCGCCGTCGAATGATCACCGAACGGCGACCCTCGGCTGTTCTCTCGGCCAAATTCGGCAAGCACGGAAACGCAGTCGCCATGGGCGTCCTCGTGGACCTTCGCATCGCATCTCACTTGCGGAGAATGAGACCCGTGACCAGGGCGATGCCCAAAAATATCAAAAGCACGCCGGCCAAGTGGTAAAGCTGCAAGGGCTCGTCGAGGAACCATACGGCCAGCACCGCGCTGAAGACCGGCATGAGGTACATGAACATGCCGGTGCGCCCGGGACCGATGGTTGCGACAGCCCTGTTCCACAAAACGTAAGCAAGAATCGAGGGGAAAATCGCAAGAAACAGAATGGCGCCGGTGGTGACGGAGGTGACTTCAAAGCCGCCGTAAACATGTCGTTCCCACATCGCCAAAGGGAGATGGAACAGAGTGCCAAACCCGATTGTGCTCGTCAGAAAGGCAATCATCGGCAGCCGCGTTGGCCGCCACTTGATGAGCACCGTATAGGCAGCCCAGGACGTGAGGCCCGCCAGGACCAGAACCTCCCCGCGGCTGGACCCAAGCTGAAGGAGTTGAGCCGGCTGGCCGCGCGCGATCACGATGGCAGCCCCGACGATCGCCAGGATCACACCGAAAACCTGACTCGTCGTCAATCGCTCACGAAGCAGAGTCAGTGCCAATAGAAAGGTCGCCACTGGCATCAAGGAATTGATGAGGGCTGCGTTCACGACCGTGGTGTGGTGGAGCGCCACGTAGATGAAGCAGTTGAAGGCGGTGACGCCGACCGCACCGAGAAGGACGAGGAATGGCCACTCCCGCCGTAGCAGATGGCTATTGGATCGCAGGTAGGGCAGACCGAACGGCAGCAAGATGAAAAAGGCAACGAGCCATCGCCAGAACGACATCTGGAAGGGCGGAATGGTATCCCGCATGGCGCGCGCGACGAGAAAATTCCCAGCCCAAAACAGAGGGGGAAACGCTGCCCAGACAAAGACCAAGTACGACGTTGCCGTGCGTGGTGGGGACGAGATGCCGCTCATTGGACAAAACCGTTAAAGGGACCATTGAATTACTAGAAATAGAAAATCAGTCAACGCTCTTGCGGCCCCGCCGCGTGGTGCGGATCCGAGAAGGAGAACCTTAAACCTGCTGTAATCCGCTTTCCGGGAAGTGGTCACCGCAACCGCCCAGCGGGCCGGCCATTTGTAGCCGATGTCGTCACTGATCCCAAACCGCCAGCACAGCTCCCGCCGGTTCACCCCTGCCTGCATGGCAAGCCGCACAAACTCACGTCACTGCTCCATGCTGACACCTCGCGTCACGGCATTGACCGCCTCCCTCAAAGCCAATTCCATGCAATGATGATGTGTCAGCTATGTCCCCGAACACCTGTCCGTGATGCCCCGAGCTGTATGCCGGCCGTGCATCCGGACATTGCGGAGACCTACTGCGCGAGGATCGCGCGCCTCGCCGAGGCGCTGGCGGATTCCGAAGCCGGACTCCAGGCCGCCGAAGCAAGGTGCTGACGCCGGGTGCGAGGCGCGGCGAGGTGTACGCGGCCCTACACGGCCAGCTTGGGGCAATCTTGCAGCTGGTGGCCCAGAAGAACAAAAGCCTAACTCCCGACCCGGGAGTTAGGCTTTCAGCATGCGATCTTCAGGTTATGGGAATGGGTGGGCGCCCGAATGCTCAGTCGGTGAAAGATACGTTCCGACCTCCCTTGCCGCCTTTAAGGCATCGAGATAATCAGCCCACCATTGCATCATCCTGACGCGTTCATCCCAGTGCTCTCCTCGTGCGTATGCACGCCGAACATCATTATTCTCGATGTGCGCGAGCTGACGTTCGATAGCGTCCGGATGCCATTTCCCAGATTCATTCAAAAGGCTCGACGCAGTGGCCCGGAACCCGTGCGCCGTTGCTTCATCGGTGGTGTAACCCAATCGGCGAAGCGCCGCATTTAATGTGGTTTCAGAAATCGGGCGGGCCACGGTCCTGACTCCAGGAAATACCAAAGTCCCTCGACCCGTAATTTCCTGAAGCTTGTTGAGAATCTCCAGCGATTGGGTTGACAGTGGCACCTGATGAGGTCGTCGCATCTTCGTGCGACTGGCCGGGATGATCCAGACCGCCTTGTCGAAATCGAATTCCTTCCACTCGGCACGACGTAGTTCGCCTGGACGTGGAAATAGCAAAGCCATTAGTTTCAGTGCAGCGTGACTGCTAGGCTGGCCGTCGTATGCCTCTATTGCACGCAGAAGAGCACCGAATGCTTTGGGTTCGGTCACGGCCGCACGCGGCTTCACTGTCGGTCTGATGAGCGCTCCGCTGAGCGCCACTGTCGGGTCTGATTCAGCACGCGCGGTCGCCATGGCGTAGCGAAACACACTTCCAATTGTTCCACGAAGTCGCCGGGCCGATTCATATCGGCCGCGCGTTTCGACTTCCCGCAACACACGTAGAATCTCGGATGCACTTGTTTCTTTGATGGACTTCTCACCAAGCGTCGGATAGGCGAACGAGAGCAACCATTCAGTTTTCTCAATCGTCGTCTCGGCGCGCCCTTCTCTTTTCAGCTTCGAGACGTATTCCTCCGCGATGGTTCGGAAGGTATCGCTCGTCTCAGCTTGAACTCTTTTCGCCTGCTTTCTTGCCTCCGCTGGATCCACGCCTGCGGCTAGGAGCCGCTTTGCCTCATCGCGTCCTCGTCGTGCATCGGCGAGAGAGATCGTTGGATAGGCACCCAGCGCGAGCAGCTTTTGTTTACCTGCGAACCGATAGGCGAGCCGCCACAGGCGCGCCCCCGTCGGCTGCACCCAGAGCTGAAGCCCGCCGCCATCCGACAGCTTTTGGAGCCTGGGGCCGGGTTTTGCCTGTCGGCATTTCATGTCCGTCAGAGGCATGGGCAATCCTCCCAGGACACATGATACCAACAACATTGCTATGATACCAACAGCGATACCAACAAATTTTCTCGACGCACCAATTACGACCCGGTTTCCCCATCAGCGCCCATGCGCGCCGAGTTTTAAGAAAACCTCTATGCTATAGGTAGTTACAGTGTTTCAGGAAAACGAGGGCGCAGCAGAGAAAACGTGGGGAGGAATGGAATGGTGCCCAGGGGCGGATTTGAACCACCGACACGCGGATTTTCAGTCCGCTGCTCTACCAACTGAGCTACCTGGGCACAGGAAGCGCCGGGCCGAACGGCCGAGGCGTCAGGAGTGGCGCTTATAGGCAAAATAACCCTACCTGTCCAGCGGCTTGGACAGGCGGCAGGGGGCCGGTCCCCGCGGCCCTAGCGGCCCTTGGGTTCCTCATCCGGCGGGGGCGTCGCCTCCGTGTCACGTCCGTCCGGCGGCTCCTCGGCCGGAATGCGGTAGGCCTCGCCGAGCCAGCGGCCGAGGTCGATGTCGGCGCAGCGCTTGGAGCAGAACGGCCGGGTCTCCAGCTTCACCGGCTTGCCGCAGATCGGGCAGGCCTTGGCGCGCCCGGCGGCCGGGAAGTGGGTGACGGCGGGCTGCTCCTTGTCGTCGCCGGATTTATCGCGCGGATCGTCGGCACTCATCGTGAAGGCTCCAGTGTTCTGGCCGGCCGGCGGGGCAGGCTCTGCGGGCCCCGGCCGAAACGGTTTCGTTTCGCCGGGCTGAAGGCGCCGACATGACGTTCGGTCTCTTCGTAACGTGGGCCGTCGGTCCGCACATTAAAGTGGGCGTCACCGACTGTCGCCCCTCGCCTGCCAGCCGTCATGATGGCGTCTCCAGAGGGGACTCCACGTCTTTCTCCGTCCGCCCGACGCCGTCGCAGGTGACGCAGGGCGCGGTGAGGATTTCGTGCAGCGGCGGCCGGCCGCGCCGGCGCGCGATCTCGAGCAGGCCGAGCTCGGTGAAGCCGCCGATGCGCACGAACATCGGATCCTCGGCGAAGGCCTCGCGCACGGCGGCGAGCACGCGCTCCTGATGCTCCGCCGCCAGCATATGGACGAAATCGACGATGATGAGGCCGGAGAGATTGCGCAACCGCACCTGCCGCGCGACCGCCCGCGCCGCCTCGAGGTTGGTGGCGAGAATGGTGTCGGCCTGGTTGGTGTCGCCGATGTGGCGCCCGGTGTTGACGTCGATGGCGGTGAGCGCGTGGGTCGGCTCGATCATCAGGAAGCCGCCGCTCGGCAGCGCCACGCGCGGCTGCAGCGCCGCGCCGATGTCCTCGTGGATGCCGAGGCGGTCGAACAGGGGAATGTCGCCGCGCGACAGTTCGATGTGGCCGGCGAGCGCCGGCATGAAGCGCCGGCCATAGTCCTGCGCGGCGCGCTGCGCTGCCGGATCGTCGGTGACGACGCGGCGAATCCCGGCATGGCCGCGGTCGCGCAGCACGCGGGCGAGCGGCGACAGGTCGCGCCACACGCAGGCCGGCGGCTTGGCCTTTCCCGCACTCGCTTCGATCTCAGCCCAGGCGGCGCGCAGCCATTCGGCATCGCGCGCCAGGTCCTCCGGCGTGGCGCCGAGCGCGGCGGTGCGCAGGATGAAGCCCTCGTCGGGGCGGGCGAATGACTCGACCGCGGCTGCCAGCCGCTGGCGTTCCGCCTCGTCGGCGAGCCGGCGCGAGAACACCAGGCCGCGCTGATGCGGCGCATAGACCAGATGGCGGCCGGGCAAGCTCAGGTTGAGGGTCAGTTCGGCGCCCTTGCCGCCCTGAGGATCCTTGACCACCTGGACGAGCACCGCGGCCCCTTCGTGGATGACCGGCAGCGGCGCGGAGCCAGGGCGCTCGATGGCATGCAACGGCAGGAAGCCCGCCCGCTCGAGGCCGAGCTCGACGAAACAAGCGCCCATGCCCTTGAGCACTTTGACGATGCGCCCCAGATGGATGGTGCCGATCAGGGTCGCGGCTTCGGCGGGCTCGACGAACAGTTCGGCCACGACGCCGTCTTCGCGCAACGCGGTGCGGGTGCCGCCGGACGACACGCTGCACAGGATCTCGTCGAACATCGCCGCCAGTCTCCGCGAGGGGCTCAGACCGGCACAGGGTAGCCGCGGCCGCGCAATAAAGCTGCCGTTTCGTGGAGCGGCAGGCCGACCACATTGGAATAGGAGCCCGCTAGCCAGCGCACATGGATGGCCGCGCGGCCTTGGATCGCATAGCCACCGGCCTTGCCGTGCCATTCGCCCGAGGCGAGATAGGCGGCGATATCCTCGCGGCTCAGACGCGCGAAGGTGACCGTGGTGGCGGCCAGCCGGGTCGCCACCCTGCCCGAGCCGTCGACCAGCGAGATGCCGCTCAGCACCCGGTGGCGCCGGCCGGACAGCAGCTTGAGGCAGGCCTCCGCCTGGGCTTCGGTTTCCGCCTTGGGCAGGATGCGCCGGCCGCAGGCGACCACCGTGTCGGCCGCCAGGATGAAATCGCCGGGATGATCGGCGGCGATGCGCAGCGCCTTGGCTTCCGCCAGGCGGCGCGCATAGGCGGCGGGCAATTCATCGCGGCCGGGCGTCTCGTCGATGTCGGGATGAACGATGAGGTCGGGCGCGATGCCGATCTGGCGCAGCAGTTCGAGGCGCCGGGGCGAAGCGGAAGCGAGAATCAGCTTTGGCAAATCATGTCCCTGTTGGTCGCCGTTTTGGCCCGGCACGGGGCTTGGCGTCGGCCGCTCCACGCGCGTTGCGAGAATCGGGCCCTACTTGAAGCGGCCCCTACTTGAAGCGGAATGTGATGCGCCCCTTGGACAGATCATAAGGCGTCATTTCGACATTGACGCGGTCGCCGGCCAGCACGCGGATACGGTTCTTGCGCATCTTGCCGGAGGTCACGGCAAGGATCTCATGATTGTTGTCGAGCTTGACGCGAAACATCGCATTCGGAAGCAACTCGGTCACCACGCCTGGAAACTCGATCAAAGCTTCTTTCGGCATAAGCCCCTCTTACCCGATTGAATTCAGGAGGAAAATGGAGCGGGGTCCGGGCGTCGGTCAAGCTGATTTCGCAGGCGGCCAGCCATGCACCCGCTCGTCAGCCGCGCGGCAGATTGAGGCGGATGGCGATCGACAGACCGTGGGCGTCGAGCCCCTCGGCCTCGGCCAGCTTGAGGGCGGCCGGGCCGACCGCGGCGAGCCCCTCGGCGCCGCACCGCACCATGGAGGTGCGCTTGAGGAAGTCGATCACGCCGAGCCCGGACGAGAACCGCGCGCTGCCGGCGGTCGGCAGCACATGGTTGGGCCCGGCGACATAATCGCCGATCGCTTCCGGCGTGTAGCGGCCGAGGAAGATCGCCCCCGCATTCTTCACCTTGTCGGCCAGCGCGCCCGCGTTGTCCGTGGCGATCTCGAGATGTTCCGGCGCGATGCGGTCGATCAGCGGCAGCGCGTCCTCGAGCCTGCGCACCACGATGATGCCGCCGAAGTTCGTCCAGCTCGCGCCAGCGATCGCGGCGCGCGGCAGAACCTTCAGGTGGTCGTCGACAGCCCGCGCGACACGGTCGCCGAACGCCGCGTCGTCGGTGATCAGGATCGACTGCGACGACGGATCGTGCTCCGCCTGGGACAACAGATCGGCGGCGATCCAGGCCGGATCGTTGGCGCCGTCCGCGACCACGAGAATTTCCGACGGTCCGGCGATCATGTCGATGCCGACCGTGCCGAACACCTGGCGCTTGGCCGCCGCCACATAGGCGTTGCCCGGGCCGACGATCTTGTCGACGGCGCGGATGGTCGCGGTGCCGAAGGCCAGCGCGCCGACCGCCTGGGCGCCGCCGATGCGATAGATCTCGGTCACGCCAGCGATGTCGGCGGCGGCGAGCACCAGCGGATCGAGATGGCCGTGCGGCGTCGGCACCACCATGACGGTGCGCGGCACCTGGGCGAGGCGCGCCGGCAGGGCATTCATCAGCACGGAAGACGGATAGGCGGCGCGCCCACCCGGCACGTAGATGCCCACCGATTCGATCGGCCGGTAGCGCGCGCCGAGCTGGATCCCCGCGTCGTCGGTGAAAGCCACGTCCTGGGGCAGCAGGCGGCGGTGATAGGCCTCGATGCGTTCGGCGGCGGTTTGCAGCGCGTTCAGCGTTTCGCTGTCGACCGCGCGCTTGGCGGCGGCGATCTCGTCGGCGCCGATGCGCATTGTCTGCGGCGTCAGATCGAGCTTGTCGTAGGCCGATGTGTATTCGATGACCGCGGCATCGCCGCGCGCCTTCACGTCGTCGAGAATCGCGGCCACCGCGGCGCCGACATCCGCATCGGAGTCGCGCTTGGCGGCGATCAGGGCGGCGAAGTCTTCGGCGAAACCCGGCGACGCGGCGTTGAGCTTACGCGCCATTGGGCCGGCTTCCATTGACGGACTTGCCATTCGCCTCGCCGACCGCCCGCTCGAAGCGCTCGATCCAGGCGCCGATCTCGTCCGGCCGGGTCTTCAGCGCGGCGCGGTTGACGATCAGGCGCGAGCTGATGGTGCAGATCTGCTCGACCTCGACCAGGCCGTTGGCGCGCAGGGTGGCGCCGGTCGACACCAGATCGACGATGCGCTCGCACAAGCCGAGCGAAGGCGCCAATTCCATGGCGCCGTTGAGCTTGATGCATTCCGCCTGGACGCCGCGCGCGGCGAAGTGGCGGCGGGTGATTTCGGGGTATTTGGTGGCGACGCGGACATGCGACCAGCGCCGCGGGTCGTCCTTGCTGACGAGTTCCTTCGGTTCGGCCACCGCCATGCGGCAACGCCCGATGCCGAGATCGAGCGGCGCGTAGATTTCCGAATAGTCGAATTCCATCAGCACGTCGTTGCCGGCGACGCCGAGGTGGGCGCCGCCGAAGGCGACGATGGTCGCCACGTCGAAGCTGCGCACGCTGATGATGTCGAGCTCGGGCCGGTTGGTGGCGAACTTGAGCTTGCGCGTACGCGGGTCGTCGAATTCCGGCTCCGGCGTGATGCCGGCGCTTTCCATCAACGGGCGCAATTCGTTCAGGATGCGCCCCTTGGGGAGGGCCATCACGAGGGATTCGTTGCTGCTCACGACGCGGTCCTTAAAGGCGTGGCCCCCGCCATGACCCGCCACGGTGGGGCCGGTGTTTTACCGCTTTCCGCGGGTCACTTCCAGGGGTTGTCCGGAGAATGACGGAAGGGCTCAGCCGAGCGCCTTGCCGTCGGCGCCGTCCGCCGCATGGCGCGGGCGCCATTTGGTCGGCCAGGGCTCGTCGATATCCTCGATGAAGCACAGCGGCCGGTCGGTTTCGACGCGGATGGCGGCGTCCCCGGCGAACAGCAGGATCAGGGCATGGCTGTCGAGCTGGATGGTGAGCAGCTCGAGCAGTTGGGCCGCGTCGAGCTTGTCGATGCCGCGCTGACGCACGCCGGTCACATTCTCGAAGCGCAGGCCGGTATGGACGCGCTCGAAACAGTCGTTCGGCATGACCGGCGCGTCGGGGTCGCACGCCATCGCCTCCCAGCAGAAGCGATTGGCGACCAGCACGAAGCGCTGTTCCTCGGGCAGGTATTTGATATCGCCGACGGCGATCAGCGCGTCCTGCAGGACGGCCGCGACGATGCGGAGGTCTTCCTCATCCTCGGCGCGCAGTTTGAGTTTCTTGCCCATGCTGTTCCATCCTGATCCGTCGCGGTCCTCGGACGCCCGGCAGCTAAGTCTTGAGCCGTTCGATGTCGGCGCCGCAGGCGGCGAGCTTGTCCTCCAGCCGTTCGTAGCCGCGGTCCAGATGATACACCCGGTTGACGATGGTTTCGCCCTCCGCCGCCAAACCGGCCAGCACCAGCGAAACCGACGCCCGCAAATCCGTCGCCATGACCGGCGCCCCGGTCAGCTTCTTGACCCCGCGCACCATGGCCGAAGCGCCGTGCACCGTGATATTGGCGCCCATCCGGCTCAACTCCGGCACATGCATGAAGCGGTTTTCGAAGATCGTCTCGGTGATCATCGAGGCACCCGTAGCAGTGGACATAAGCGCCATCATCTGCGCTTGCAAGTCCGTTGCGAAGCCGGGGAACGGTTCGGTCATCACGTCGACGCCCTTCAGGGCGCGGGCGCCGCGGGCGACCTTGAAGCCGCGCTTGGTGTCCGTGATCTTGAGCCCGGCCTCGGCGAGCTTTTCCAGGGGCGCTTCCAGCAGGTCGCGCCGGGTGCCGACCAGCTCGACCTCGCCGCCGGTCACGCCGACCGCCATGGCATAGGTGGCGGTTTCGATACGGTCGGGGATGATCGAATGGGCGGCCCCGTGCAGGGCAGGCTTGCCGCGCACCGTCAGGGTGTCGCTGCCGATGCCGGAAATGTCGGCGCCCATGGCGACCAGGCAGTGGGCCAGATCGGTGATTTCCGGCTCGCGCGCCGCGTTCGACAGCACCGATTCGCCATGCGCCAAGGTCGCCGCCATCAGCAGGTTCTCGGTGGCGCCGACCGAGACGAACGGAAACACGATATGGCCGCCCCTGAGGCCGCCCTTGGGGGCGCGCGCGCCGATGTAACCCTCGGCGAGCTCGATCTCGGCGCCGAGCGCTTCCAATCCCTTCAAATGCAGGTCGACCGGCCGGTTGCCGATGGCGCAGCCGCCCGGCATGGAAACGCGCGCCTTGCCCTCGCGCGCCACCAGGGGCCCGAGCACGAGGACCGAGGCGCGCATCTTGCGCACCAGGTCGTAGGGCGCGGTGGTGCCGGCGATGGTCTTCGCGTTGAGCGACAGCACACGGCCGTCATGCCCGCCGTTCGGCGCGTGGCCGTCCATGCTGATGGTGACGCCGAGCGTGGCGAGCAGATCGGCCATGGTCGAGATGTCGGCCAAGTGCGGCACGTTGGCGAGCGACAAAGTCTCGTCGGTCAGCAGCGCCGCCGCCATGAGCGGCAACGCCGCGTTCTTCGCGCCGCTGATGGGAATGACGCCGTTCAGCCGATGGCCGCCGCGAATGCGGATTCTATCCATGAAGAGTGCCCAATGTTGAAAGCCGGTGTTGCGCTGCGCAACGAATATCAACCGCGAGAATATCACCCCCACCCCGCCCCTCCCCCATCGAGGGGGAGGGAGACGTTGCGATTTTCAACGTACCCATCGAGGGAAAAGAAGACGTTGCGATTTCCAATGTTCCCATCGAGGAAAAAGAAGACGCTGCGATTTTCAACGTTCCAGCCGAGGGTGTTGGAGAAGATGTCAATGCCGGCCCAAATTTCCCTCCCCCCTTGCGGGGGAGGGGCAGGGTGGGGGGATGCTTGCGCGCGATATGAAGGATGCCAGTCATTTCCTGCCGATCGGCTCACAGCTTCGGCAGCGTGCCTTGCGCGGGGAAACTGCATGAATGGGATTGCCTTGCCACGTCCAAAGCATTACGAATCGGCGCGCAGGCGCAATGGGGGGTGAGCTTTTCTCCGAGAGTGGTCTGCACCGTTTTTTTCTCAGAGAGGGGTTTCTGCCCATGACCAAGTCTATCGCTCTTTCGCTCGTTCTCGCTGCTTCGCTCGGCCTGGCCGCCTGCTCGGGTGGCGCTGAAAACGCTGCCAACAACGCCGCCAACTCGGCTGAGAACGCATCGAATGCTGCTGACAACGCGATGAACGC
>CAZOBN010000084.1:0-13811 GCA_964577835.1 uncultured Rhizobiaceae bacterium | reverse complement strand
GCCTCGGGCCTCGTCCGCCTCGACGAGCTTCGGCGATGGCGGGCGCAGCACCTGGCTGCCCTTGAAGTGATTGATCAGCGCCAGCAGGCTCGTCGGCGCCAGCACCGCGAGACCGTCGACCCACGCCGCCTCGCCGCCGCCAAGCTGCGGGCAGATCAGGCCGAGATCGCGGTTGTAGGCATGCATCGCGGCGGGCAGCACGCCGGCCACCGGCGCAATGGCGCCGTCGAGCGCGAGCTCGCCCAGGGCCGCATAGCCGGCGAGCGCGTCCTCCGGCAGCACGCCCATGGCGGCGAGCAGGCCGAGCGCGATCGGCAAATCGAAATGGCTGCCTTCCTTCGCCACGTCGGCCGGCGCCAGATTGACCGTGATGCGCTTGGGCGGCAGGGCGAGGCCGAGCGCGTTGAGCGCGGCGCGCACCCGCTCCTTCGATTCGCCGACCGCCTTGTCGGGCAGGCCGACGATGGTGAAGGCCGGCAATCCCGCCGACATCTGCACCTGCACGTCGATGCCGAGCACATCGATACCCTGAAACGCCACGGTGTTGATGCGCGAGGTCATGACGCTGCAGCCCCCAATCGGTATGGAACTATAGCGTGGGAGCATGGTGTGACGGAAGCAGCGCATCCATCCGAGCCCGCTATGGGCTATGACGCCGCCGCCAGGATGGTGCTTGGAATGGAGGGCAGTCGGACTGTCACCGTCGTCCCCACGCCGACGGCACTCTCGACATGGAGGGTGCCGCCGTGCAGCCGCACGAGCGAATCGACGAGCGGCAATCCAAGCCCGGTGCCGCCGTTGCGCCGGGAATAGCCGCGCGCCGCCTGCTCGAACGGCTTCATGAGACGCGGCAGTTCGGCCGGTGCGATCCCGATGCCCGTATCGCGCACGGTGAACTCGACGATTCCCTTGGCAAGACCGCGCAGTTGCACCGCCACGGCGCCGCCGTCGGGCGTGAACTTCACGGCGTTCGACAGCAGATTGAGGAGAATCTGCTTCAGCGCTTGCGGGTCGGCTCGGCAGGTGAGTTGCGCCCCGGGGCCCTCGACGGAAAGGCGGATCCGTTTCGCATCGGCGGCCCCCCGGATGAGCGGCACGGTGCCGTCCAGAACGGAACGGGGGTCCAGGGTGACCGGGAACACCTCGAGCTTTCCAGCCTCCGCCTTGGAAATGTCGAGGATCGACGTGATGAGGTCCAACAGATGCATGCCGGAGGCATGAATGTCGTCCGCGTATTCCCGATAACGGGGGTGTCCGAGCGAACCGAACATCTCTCGGCGCTGCACGTCCGAGAACCCGATGATGGCGTTGAGGGGCGTCCGGAGTTCATGACTCATCGTGGCCAGAAACTCGGACTTGGCGCGGTTCGCCTTCTCGGCCCGCATTCGCGCGAGTTCCAGATCGGCATTACGGTCCTCGACCCGCCACTGCAGGCGTTGCAGCGCCATCATCAGGAGGGCGACGACAATCAGGATCTTGCTGACAAGCGAGACGAGGAAATGGACGCTCTGAGCCACGGAGGGCGCGAACAGATTCGGCTCGGGCGGAGACACGATGGTCGATACCGCTCGGAAGGCGAGCGTCGATGCCACAATGCCGAACAACACGGCTGCGAGCATGGCCGGAGTCCGAAGCGTGCGCGCCGGCCCACGCAGGAGTTCGTAGGCGCAAAGCAGGCAGCCAATCGAGAGCACGGCGGAAACCACGACGATACGGCTGAGAATATCGTCCACCACATAGGTCCGGTGGACGAGAAACGCGGCCATCGCAACCGCCGACAGCAGGGCCACCGCCCAGCGCGCGGGTCGGCCATCGAATAAGCGGATACCGTTCCAGAACATGGCGAGACCGACAACGCCGGCCACGTTGGTGAAAATGATCGACAGAAAATCGGGAATGATGCCGCGCAATCCGGCACCGAGCACCCCCAACCCGACCAACGCGGTCCCGAACGCCCAATGGGCGAGACCGGGCGTGCTCCGGTGGCCCCGCCAGAAAACGACCATCAGCACCGCGAGAGCGAACGTCACCAGGGTATGCACGATAAACAGCGTGCGGAGGTCGATGATCATGGGACGTCAGGTCTATCCGCGCGGCCTTAACGCCTCGTTAATTATCGAGGCTTGGCCATTCACATGATTTTGGCGAGCGCGCCGATGCGTGGAATGCGACGGTGTCGATGCGCGAGGTCATGCTCGATGGGGAACCGGATGGCGAACCGTCAGCTGCCGATGTGGCTGCGCGCCATGTCGTGCCATTTAACGATCGGCGGCGATGGCCGGCGCGGCGTCGGTCGATTTTTCCGTAACGCCCTGGGACGTCAGCACCTGATCCATCCGCGCGAACAGCTGGCGCGGAAAATTCGAACTGGCGAACTGCATGGCTATGCGCTTCTCGTAGACGACCCGCACGGTCGTGGGTTTCGCGGCGGACTTCTCGATGAAGATCCGTCCGACTTCGCCCCAACTGAAGCCATGGGGCGGACGGCCGATCAGGATGGAATGGCCATCGGGCCGTTCCTCCCGCTCCACCGGCGTCAGCCTGAGTTGGGTCAGGCTGGCGAGCACCGCGTCCTTGGTCTGTTCGTAAGGGGCCTGGAAGCTGCGCCCGATTCCCGCATCGGTGGGCTGGTGCCGAACGGTCTCGGCGCTGGCGCAGGCCGCCAGAAACAAGGCAGATGCCACTGCCACGCAACGCCGGCCGACGCGAATGTTCATCATTTGTCCCCTTACGAATGAAGCCGAGCGCAACCCTAAGTTTAGCGGTACGGCGAGAGCAGCCACAAGGGCTTGTGACCTCCGAATCGGCCCTCTATCGGTATCGGAGACTATCTTAAATTCCAAGGTGTAATGAACGCCGTCATCAGGCCCGGAATATGTCGCTCCGCTTTACAGTCAAATGCGTTATCTCGCCCCTTAAGTCACTGAAATTGCTCCGCTTCAGTCCCTGGCACAGCTCATGCATAGGTTCTGGCAAGACAAACCCAGGAGGTTGATCATGCGTTTTAAAACTTTCGCCGCCGCCGCCGCTCTGGCCGTTGGCACCACATTCGCCGCTTCGACGACATTTGCCGCGACCATCAATTACTCGGGCAGCGAACCCTCTCTTGATGAACTGTTCGGCAACGCTCCTCCCGCCGGCCTCGGCCTTGTCAGCTACAACACGCCGGCGAAGGTCGATGCCGCCCAGATGCACAACGACCAGTATTGGTCGGTCCTGGGCGGAGCGGGCGGCAGCATCGCCACGTTGATCTTCGAGATCGCGGGCAATGCCGGCAGCACCAACTTCGGCGTCTTCGACAAGGCCAATGCGGCCAATCGGGTGCAGCTCTGGGGCGGCAGCGCCGTCCAGGGTGATCAGGTCGTCATGTCGATCTTGGCGGATGGCAGCGTGCGGGTGAACTTCGTCGACACGGGCGTCGATTTCGCCGACAACGCGTTCGGCTACTATATCGAGATCGGCAGCACCATCTTCTACTCTGACGAAGCCTTGAACGCGGGCGGCGCCGATCAGATGGCGGCGTTCCGGGGCAATGACTCGGATACGATCCAGATCCCCGGCTATGCGGCGGGTACGTTCGGCAGCAACGAATACCTCCTGGCCTGGGAAGACATCCTGGTTCCGTTCAGCGATAGCGACTACAACGACCTGGTCGTGGGCGTCGAGTCCGTGAGGACGGTGGCGGAGCCGGGCACTCTCGCGGTTCTCGGTCTGGGTCTCCTCGGCCTCGGCATGATCCGCCGTCGCGCCGCGAAAGCCTAAGCCTCAGAACTCAGAGGTCGCAATCTCCTGAGTTGAAAGCGGCGCCTTCGGGCGCCGCTTTTATTTTACGCCGAACCGTCCGCTGGCGCCTCACGTTCGATGATCACTCCGCCGGACTGACCGTGGAATGCGTTCGCGGCAGCACGAGGCCGGCAATCACCGGAAGATGATCGGAGCCGAGATCGGGCCCGACCAGATAGTCGCGCACGCCGATCTGCGGGCTGGCGAGCACATGGTCGATGGCGAGGCCGACCATCGGTTGGCGCGACATCCAGGTCGCCGTCACGCTGCGTCCGAGCGCCGTGTCCCGCAGGCCGGTTACCCCGATCAACCGGCCGAAATCCGGCGCCCACGGCGTCATGTTGAGGTCGCCCGCCAAGATGGCGCGGCCCGGCGGCGCGTCCGCCAGCAAGCGCGCGGCCAGTGCGAACTGCGCGTCTTGCATGTCCGCGGCCTTGCCGAACGGCGCGGCGGCGTGAAGCCCGACCAGCCGGACGCACTGGCTCGGTTCCTTGACCCCCTCTTCGCACAGGTCCGCCGCCAGCACCGGCAGGGCGCGATCCACGTTGCGATCGATCTGAAATCCGGCGACCGGCCAGCGACTGAACATCATCAGGTCGTGCGGCCGTCCGCTGTTGCCGTCGATGCGGTGCGGGTAATCGGCGCCCAGCCCGTCGGTCAGCCAATCGTAATAGTTCGGCACCTCGGTGAGCAGGATGACGTCGGGCTGCTCGGCGTGGACGAATTCGAGAAAGGCGGCCCGCTGCGTGGTACGCCCGTGCATGTTGTAGGTCATCACCCGCAGCGGGCTGCCGGCCTCGTCGGCGGGCTGCGCCTGCGCGGTGACGTAGGGAATGATCGGCGCCGCGTTGATCGCGAGCAGCGCGGCACAGGCCATCGCGGCGAAGGGACGGCGCTGGAAAATGGCGAGAAACAGCCAGATGAAACCGATTGCCGCCAAGTGCGGCCGAAAGTGCGCGGCAAGATCGAGAATCCACGACAGTTCGCCGTGGAAGCCCGCCGCCGTGGCGCCCGCCAGCGCGACAATGCCAAGCCAGACAAAGGTGCCGAGCCAGCGAGGCATGTCAGCGATGCGGCATGTGGCGCGCATGGCGCTGGCGCGGTTCGCCGGCGGTTCGCTTCGCCACAGAGCCGGACAGTCTCGGCAAGCCGCCACCCATACGCGCCATCATCGTCTCGACTGACAAATCCTAGACGGGCCGCTTGCGCTCGCGACGTCCAACCATACGGCGCTCGATGGCATCCCACACGTCGCGTTCGAGCAGCGTGCCGTCGAGCCGGTTGATCTCCTGGACGCCGGTGGGCGAGGTGACGTTGATCTCGGTGAGATAGTTGCCGATCACATCGATGCCGACGAAGATCAAGCCGCGTTCCTTGAGCGTCGGGCCGATGGCGGCGCAGATCTCCTTGTCGCGTTCGGTGAGCTTGGCCTTCTGGGCGCGGCCGCCGACATGCAGGTTGGCGCGCGCCTCGCCCGAGGCGGGAATCCGCGCCACGGCGCCCTTGGCCTCGCCATCGACCAGGATGATGCGCTTGTCGCCGCTCCGCACGTCCGGCAGGTATTTCTGCACCACGATCGGCTCGCGGTAGAGCTGGGTGAAGACCTCGAGCAGGGCGTTCATGTTCTCGTCGTCGGGCAGCACATGGAACACGCCGGCGCCGCCATTGCCGTACAACGGCTTGAGAATGATGTCCTTGTGCTTCTTGCGGAAGGCCAGGATCTGCTCGCGATCCGTCGTGATCAGCGTCGGCGGCATGACGCCATCGAAGTGGGTGACGAACAGCTTCTCCGGCGCATTGCGCACGCTCACCGGATCGTTCACCACCAGCGTCGCCGGGTGGATATGCTCGAGCAGATGTGTCGCCGTGATATAGGCCATGTCGAAGGGCGGGTCCTGGCGCATCATCACCACATCCATGGTCGCCAGATCGATCAACCGCGGCTCGCCCAGGGTGAAATGGTCGCCGTGCTTGCGCCGGACCTTGAGCTCGCGTGTCCGTGCCATGACGCGGCCGTCGATCAGGGCCATTTCCTGCGGCAGGTAGTGAAACAGCGCGTGATTGCGGCGCTGCGCCTCCAGCGCCAGAACGAACGTGGAGTCCGTATCGATATTGATGCCCTCCATGGGGTCCATCTGAAAGGCGACAGCCAAGCTCATCCTTGAGCCTCATCCAACAACGGGGGAAAAGGGGAAAGCGACGCGAAACGGCGGGATTATGGCCCGTGGCGCGCGAACGGGCTAGGGTCGACCCGCCATTTCCCCGGCGAAACCAATAGAATGCCGGCTATTCAGTTCAGCCGGTGACGCAGTTGCTGCAGCAGCTGGGCGGCGCTGTGGCGCGCCGCCGGCTCATGGGCGACGGTGAGATAATGCTCGAGCGCGGCCATCGCGGCGCGCAGGTTGCCGGCATGGGCATGCAGCGCGCCGGCCTCGCGCCATAGTTCCGCTTCGCCTGGCGCGAACAGCAGCATGCGGTCGAGCACGGCGGCCGCCCGGTCGCTGCGGCCCTGGGCGGCGAGCCGCGCCTTGATGTTGTTCTGCAGCCTGAGCAGCACGGCCCGGTTGCCGAGCGGCGCGCAATGTTGCGGGCTGAGTTCGGCGGCGTCCCCGGCCACGGCCTTGAGGAAGGCGCGCAACTGGTTGGCGCCGTCGAGCCGTCGGGCGGCGAACGGATCGATGATGGCCCGCGCGCCGTCCGTCTCGACCGCGATCAGGAAATGCGCCGGGAAATTCAAGCCGTAAGCCGCCCAACCCTGCGCCCGCGCGGCATGGATATAAAGAATGCCGAGCGCCACCGGCAGGCCCCTGCGCCGGTCGATGACCCGCATCAGATTCGCGTTTTGCAAATCGTCGTAGGTCAGATCGTCGCCTTGGTAGCCGAGCTCGCCCGCGATCACGCCGAGGAGCGCCGCCGCATGGGCGTCGAGGCTCGCCAGACCGCCCCGGCGGCGTGTCGCATCGCGCGCCACGGCCTCGGACAGATCGTCGAGATGGTGGCGATAGCGGTCGAGCGGAACGCGCGGCCGTTCGAGCGCCGCGAGCATCAAGGCGGCGTCGGCAAGATCGAAATCGTCATCGGGCAGGTCGGCCAGCCGCTGCAGCGCCTGCTTGACTTCGGCGCTCGATGGCACCCCGGGCGAGGCACCGGGATCGGGTGTCGGGCCGCTCATTGGCCTGCGGGCGGGGGTTCCAGCGGCACCGATTGGATCGAGGAGCCACCGCCACGGGGCGCGGCGCCGCCGATCGGGCCGCCGGCGCCGCCGTACCCGGTGTCGCCATAGCCGCTGTTGACGGGCGCCGCCACGGGGCTCGTGCCGTCGAAGCCCGATCCGCCGGACGGCGTGGTCGTCGACGCGCTGCGGGTCACCGTGCCGGGCGGCATGCCGGTGCGCCGCGGATCGTCCTTGAGCAGCACGTAGCTGACGACGCGCCGGACATATTCGACGCTGCGCGCATTGTTCAGCACGAGATCGCGCTCGTTGCCGTCCTGCGCCACGCCGAGCAGGTAGACGTTGCCGCGCACCACTTCGACCGAATAGTTGATCGAATAGATGTTCTTGTCGAACAGCAGCTTGGTCTTGAGCTGGGTGGCGATCCAGGAATCCCGCGCATAGGTGCCGCTGGTGCCCTTGGGATCGACGATGATCTCGTCGATCACCTCCTTGACGCCCTTGGCACGCCAGGCCCGCTTGATCGCTTCTTCCTTCCATTCCTGTTTGGCGACCACACCGGTGATCATCACCCGACCCTCGTGTACGTTGAGGTTCAGCTGGTGGTACATCTCGGTGTTTTCTTCGAACCACAGGAAGTTGATGGCCGTGCGGATCTGGGTGTCACCGACGGCACCGCCCAGACCACGCTCCTGGGAAGCGGCGACCGCACCGGTGGCGCCGGCGCCGATGATGGTTTCGGCACAGCCGGCGATCAGCGTGAGGGAACCGAGCAGCGCCAGACTGGCGATGATGCGGCGGAGTCTCAAAGCGTCGTTCGACAGCATGCTCATCTAAATCCTCGTGCGAGAGTCATACAACGCGGCGCGCTTGTCCAGTCCTGCAGCGGCATTTACAGCGAATTCGCGCGAAGTTCCACAATTACTCCACCATGCTCCACCAATTGATTCGCGCGCTGTGGATTCGCGTCATCACTCCCGCCAGGCGTCGCGGACGAGGACCGGCCAACGCCACGGCAGGACGAGCACGGCGTCGAAGCGGGCGTCGAGCGCCGCGAGCGCCGGATGGCGCGCCAGATAGAGGCCGGCGGCGCGCCGGATCCGCTGCTGCTGCCGTTGTCCGATCGCCTCGCCGGCGGTCGCGAGATCGTCGCGAGTCTTGACCTCGATGAAGGCAATTGTACGGCGCCGCCGCGCGATGATGTCGATTTCGCCGGCCGGGCTCTTCCAGTCACGGGCGAGAATCCGCCAACCCGTGACAAGGAGCAGGGCGGCGGCGACGGCTTCCGCCCATCGTCCATGGCGCCAGGCGCGCTGACGGTCGGGTCGTCCCGCGCCGCGCCCGGTCATGGTCCGCCCCTGGGCCCGCTCCCGGACTTGTCGTCCGACGCAAGCCGCAGCGCGCGGGCATAGACCTGCTTGCGCGGCAGGCCGGTCGCCCTCGCCACGGCCGCCACGGCGTCCTTCAGGCTCATCTGTTCGAGCGCCGTGGCGAGTTGGGAATCGAGCGTCTCGGCGGCGGCCTCGGGATCGTCGCGGGTGGCGCCGCCGCACACGATGACGATCTCGCCCTTTGGCGGGCCGCTTTCCCGGTAGTGGGCGGCCAATTCCGCGAGGCTGCCGCGCCGGCATTCCTCGAACAGCTTGGTCAACTCGCGCGCCACGGCGGCCGGCCGGTCACCCAAGACCTCGGCCATGTCGGCCAGGGACTCGGGCAGGCGCTGGGCCGATTCGAAGAACAGCAGAGTGGCCGGCACCGCGGCGAGCTCGCCGAACACCCGCCGCCGGGCGGCCGATTTGTTGGGCAGGAATCCGGCGAACAGGAAACGGTCGGACGGCAAGCCGGACACCAGGAGAGCGGCGAGCGGGGCGGAGGGGCCGGGCACCGGTATGACGGGGATGCCGGCCTCGATGCAGGCGCGCACCAGCTTGTAACCCGGGTCGGAAACCAGTGGCGTGCCGGCGTCGGAGACCAAGGCGATGCGCCCGCCGCCGCTCAATTTGGCGAGGAGCCGTGGCCGCGCCCGGGCGGCGTTGTGCTCATGGTAGGGCGTGAGCTTGGCGCCGATGCCGTGGCGCGCCAGCAGCTTCGCGGTGACGCGACTGTCCTCGCAGGCCACTTCGTCGACCTCGCGCAGCACCGTGAGGGCCCGCAAGGTGATGTCCTCGGCATTGCCGATCGGCGTCGCGACGACATAGAGTCCCGGCGCCAACGGCGACGCATCCGTGGCTTCCCGGCGCCCTGGGGAATTTCTGACGCGGGCGGCCCGATTCTTCGGCGCTGCCGGTTTACTTGCCGCCGCGCCCTGGTTACGCTGCGACAAAGTCCGGCCCATTCCCACGGTGTCGTCCGATACCATGATGTCCGCGATCCCCACGGTGCCGCTTATCTTCACGGTGTCTATGACGGCTCATTTCCCCCCTCACCGCTGCCCCCACTCAACCGTTCCCACCGCGTCGCGTTCGTCCTGGCGCCGCTGGGTAGCCGTCGTGCTGCTGGCGCCGGTCCTTGCGCTGGCTGCCGGCTGCACCCCGACTCGCCAAGCCCCCGTCCGGCCCCCCAGCGCGCCCGCGCCGGAGGCCGATCAGGCGCCGCGTGGCATCGCGCCGCAAGTCGAGACACTGCCGCCATTGGACTCCGATATCAAGCTCGCGCCGCCGCCGGGCGCGCGAGAGACGGTCAGGGTGGCCCTGCTGGCGCCGCTCAGTGGGCCGAATGCCGGATTTGGCCAGGCGCTGCTCAACGCGGCCCAGATGGCGCTGTTCGATCTCAGCGGCGCGCCCGACGGCGGTGCCGGCGCCATGGAAATCGCACTGGCGCCGCGCGACACCGGCGGCACGCCGCAGGGCGCTCTGCGCGCCGCCCAGGAAGCGATCGACGCGGGTGCCAGGCTCATCCTCGGGCCCGTGTTCTCGTCCGAGGTCGAGGCCGTGGCGCCTCTGACCCGCGCCCGCGGCGTGCCCTTGGTCGCCTTCACCAACGATCGTGAAGTGGCTGGCGACAACGTCTATATCATCGGCTTCACGCCGGAATTGCAGATCGAGCGCGTGGTCAACCATGCCGCCAGCCGCGGCGCCACCCGCTTCGCCGCCCTGGTGCCCGATTCGATTTATGGCAACCGCATTACCGTCGCCCTGCAGAACGCGGTGCGCAATCTCAATGCCCAAATCAGCCGGGTCGAAACCTACGACCCGCAGCTCACCACCCAGGGCGTATCGCCGGTGGTGCGCCGGCTCGCCAACTACAATCAGCGTCACGCGGCCCTGCTCGCCCAACGCAAGGACCTCGCCGCCCGAGGCGACGAAGCCTCGCGCGCCGCGCTGCGCCGGCTGGAGCGGGTCGAGACGCTGGGGGATGTGGAATTCGACGCGGTGGTCATTCCCGAAAGCGGCGATCGGCTCAAGGTCATCGCGCCGCTGCTGCTGTTCTTCGACATCGATCCGCGCCGCGTGCACGCGCTCGGGCCTTTGGAATGGGACTCGCCGGAAACCTGGACCGAGCCGGCGCTGGTCGGCGGCTGGTATCCGGCGCCGGCCGAAGAATCGCACCGCGTGTTTCAGCAATCCTACCGCGAAACCTACGGCCAAATGCCGCCGCCGCGCGCGTCGCTCGGCTACGACGCCACGGCGCTGGCGGTCGTGCTGGCGCGCGGCGGTGACCGCGACACGTTTTCCCGCGAAGCCATCACTGCGCCGAACGGCTTTGCCGGCGTCGATGGCATCTTCCGCCTGTTGCCGTCGGGCGTCGTTGAGCGCGGCCTTGCCGTGAAGGAAATCGGGTCGCGCAGTTCCCGGGTGGTCAGCCCGGCGCCGCAGACATTCGAAAAACTGACGCAATAGCCGCCGCCCCGGTCAGGCGAGCAGCGTCGTCAGCACGCTGTTGAGGCGCTGGCGACCCTCCGCGGTGGCGCGCAACCCGTCCTCGCCGAGCGTCAGGAATCCGCCCTCGACCAGGCGTGCGAGCCGCGCGCCGTCGAGCAGCGCTTCGGGTTCGCCGCCGGCGACGCGCAGGAAGCGTTCGCGCGGGATGCTTTCGACCAGGCGCAGGCCCATCATCAGCATCTCGGTCAGGCGGTCGTCGCGTCCGACCACGGCCTCTTCTTGCGAGCCGTTGCCCTCCTGCTCGACCGCGCGCAACCAGTCTTCCGGCTTGTGCTTGCGCATGGTGGCCAGGGTCTCGCCGTCGAGGGTCAGGCGGCCATGGGCGCCGGGGCCGATGCCGACATAGTCTTCGGACCGCCAATAGATCAGGTTGTGGCGGCTTTCCAGGCCGTGCCGCGCGTGGTTGGAAATCTCGTAGGCCCGCAGGCCGGCCGCCGCCAGGCGCTCCTGGGTTTCCTCGAACAGGGCGGCGGCCGTCGCTTCGTCGGGCAGCACGAAATTGCCTCGGCGGTGAGCGGCATAGAACGGCGTGCCCTTCTCGATGGTGAGTTGATAAACCGACAGATGGGAAGTGCCGAAGCCGATGGCGGTGTCGAGCTCGTCGCGCCACGCCGCGACGGTCTGGCCGGGCCGCGCGTAAATCAGATCGCACGAGACGCGCGGAAATGTTTTCTGCGCGGTCTCGAGCGCGGCGAGCGCCTGACGGCGATCATGGGCGCGGCCGAGAAATTTCAATGTCTCGTCGTGCAGCGCCTGAATGCCGAGCGAAACGCGGTTGATCCCGGCGTCGCGAAACCCGGCGAAGCGCGCCGCTTCGACCGAGCTCGGATTCGCTTCCAGGGTGATCTCGCATTCCGGCGCCAAGCCCCACAGGCTGCGCGCCTGTTCGACGATGGCGGCCACAGTGTCGGGCGCCATGAGCGACGGTGTGCCGCCGCCGAAGAAGATACTGACCAGCGACCTTGCCGCGCCGCTGCCGAGCGTGCGCTCGGCCTCGAACGCCATCTCGCGCAGGTAGGCGTCGCGCCAGCTGGCCTGGTGGGTGGCGCTATCGACGCCCTCGCGCACATGGCTGTTGAAGTCGCAGTAGGGGCATTTCGACACGCAGAACGGCCAATGGACATAAAGGCCCAAGGGCACCTGGGCGCTCGGCGGAACGGACTCGATGACGGCGGCCTCCATGGCGGTGAATATAAGCATGCCTGGCCGCGCGCGGCGGCAAAAGAAACGGGCCGCAACCGCGGCCCGTTCCCTCACTCATGCTGTACTGCTTTACGCGTGATCGACTTCGACTGATCGAACCAACCTCACTCAACCACCGACACGCGGAGTCACCGGCTTTGTCTTCTCCGGAGTCGCCGCCTTCTGGTCGACCTTGTCCGCCGCTGGAGCCTTGGCCGGCTGGTTCTTGGCATGGGCGTTCAGACAGGCATCGTGGGCCGCCTTGTCCTTGATGGTGGCGCAAGCCTGCGCCGCCGCGCGTTTCGCCTTGCGGTCGGCCGGCTTGGCGGCCGCGGCGTCGCGCTTGGCTTTACCATCGACTGGAGCAGTCGCGCCCTGCTTCATGGTCGAGCCCGGCTTGTTCTGCACGGTGCCTGGTGCCGCACTCTTGCCCGGCTCGACCGGAGCCGACTTCTGGATGGCGGGGGCCTCGAGCGGCGGCGCGCTCTGCTGCGCCGTGGCGCCGCTGGCGGCGAAGCCGATGAGGGCGGCGAACGCGGTGGCGGTAAGGAACGACTTGGTCATGTGATGCTCTCCGTTCGTTTTCGGCGCTCGCGGATTTGACGTTTGCGCGCCGGACGAGTGAAGACTCACCGCGGGCGGTGTCCAAACTAAGGCGGCACAAAGGAATCTTGCGCCACACATGTGGAATCGCCCGCCTTATTCGTTAACAGCTCGCCCCCTTAACAACTAGGGAGGCCGACCGGGGAGTGGGATTCCGTGAACGTGGCCGCCACCAGCTTGTGGAAAGCGTCGGCGCGGTGGCTGATCGCATGCTTAATGGCCGGGTCCATTTCGCCGAAGGTTTGCGTCTGGCCATTGGCGACGAACATCGGATCGTAGCCGAAGCCGCACACGCCGCGTGGCGGCCAGACCAGGCGGCCGTCGACACGGCCCTCGAACGCACGCGCCACAGGCGTGCCGCCGTAGGAAATCGCAGGCGAGCACAGCGCCAGGGCGCAGACGAAATAGGCGCGGCGATCCGCCATCGCATGGGTACGCGCGCGCGCCGCCAGTTCGCGCTCGATGCGCTCCATGGCGGTGGCGAAATTCTTGTCGGGCCCGGCCCAGCGCGCGGAATAGATGCCGGGCGCGCCGCCCAGCGCCGGCACCACGAGGCCGGAATCGTCGGCCAGCGCCGGCAGCCCGGATTGGAGCGCCGCCGCATTCGCCTTGAGCAGGGCATTCTCGGCGAAGGTCGCGCCGCTTTCCTCCGGCTCGGGCAGACCGAGCTCGCCCGCCGAGATCACGGTGACATCGAACGGCTTGAGCAGCTCGGCGATCTCGCGCACCTTGCCCGGGTTGTGGCTGGCGAGAACCAGCCTGCCGCCGGCGAGCGCGGATGGTTTGCTGCGTGCCATGCGCCCCGTGCCGTCAGGCGAGTCCGAGGGCGACGCGCTGCAGCTTGGCGAGTTCGCCGACACCTTTCTGGGCGAGCGCCAGCAAGGAATCGAACTGCGCCTTGTCGAATGGCGTCTGCTCGGCCGTGCTTTGAATCTCGACGAAACGGCCGCTCCCGGTGAGCACGAAGTTGGCGTCGGTCATGGCGCAGCTGTCCTCGGCGTAGTCGAGGTCGAGCACCGGCAGGCCGTCGCAGATGCCGCAGGAAATAGCCGCGACCTGATCGGTGAGCGGCAGCGTCTTCAACTTGCCCGCCTGGATGAGCTTGTTGAGCGCCATGTGGAGCGCGACATAGGAACCGGTGATCGCCGCGGTGCGCGTGCCGCCGTCGGCCTGCAGCACGTCGCAGTCGA
>CAZOBN010000083.1:4144-14052 GCA_964577835.1 uncultured Rhizobiaceae bacterium | reverse complement strand
GACGCCGATATGGTGAAACCCGCTCGCCTCGCCGTAGGTGTTCAGGATCGCGATATTGATGTGGCCATCCGACAGGTGAACGCCGCCGCCACCGCCGGTGCGAATACGGCTCCAGCCGAACACCTCCTCGTAGTAGCGCGCGAGTTTTTCTGGGTCCTGCGTCCGGATCGCCAAGTGCTGAATATGCGCCATGCCTGCCTCTTTCATCCCGAGTTTAGAAACAGCGACGTGATGCCGTTCATCAATTCTTCGACGCTGCAGCCTCGTTTGCGGTCGCCTTGATGGCCAAGTCGATGCTCGCTTTCGGCGTGCGAAACAAGTCGGCCACCATGTTCTGCATGCGCGCGCCGTCGATGAAGGAAATCTCCAGGTGCTGCTTGTCGAAAAGCTCGAGCAGTTTTGGATCGGTGACGGTATCGGCCAATGCCTTGCGCATGGCCGTCACCCGCTCCATGGGCACCTGCGGCGGGAGGGCGTAGGGCCGCCCCAGTTGCTGAGGCGCGAAGATGAAGGCGAGCGCGGCCCTCTCCTGCTCGGATGTCACGAAATCCATCATCAGCGGAACGTCCGGAAGCTCGGGGTCCTTCGTCGTGGCGAGCTGGACGAGGATGTTGATCGTCTTGGCCTTCAACCACTCGCCGCGCAATGTCTTGATCGAGCTCCACGAACTGCACTGTCCCTGGACCTCGTTGCGCTCGATCGCCAGGGCGAGATCCGGGCCGTTGTAGCCGCTGATGATCTTGAAGCGGGTGTGCAGCAGGTTGTTGAGCACGAGGGGCGCGGTCGTGCTGTTCGCGCTCGGCGCGTTGGCGCCGATGATGATCTCCTTCTGCATGGCTTCCTTGAGCGTCGTGATACCCGCGTCGGCGCGGACGTAACAGACGCTGGTGTCGCTGTTGATGCTGCCGAGCCAAAAGAATTTCTCCGACTCGTATTGAATGCCGCTGTTCTCGTAGAGCGGCATGGTCAGGACCGGCTGCTGGAACGCGCCGATCTCGGTGCCGTCCTTCTTGGCCGCGTTGTAAATGTAATTGGCGGCACGGATGGTGCTGGCCCCCGGCATGTATTGAACGATGACCGTCGGGTTGCCCGGAATGTGATCGCCGAGGAATGTGGCGATGGCGCGCGCGTAAATGGCGTAGCCGCCGCCCGAGGTGCCGCCGACGCTGATCGTGATGCGCTTCTTGTCATAGAAGTCGGAGATCGGGTCGGCGCAGGCGGCGCGCAGGCACACGGCGCCGAGTGCCACCACCAGAGCCGCCGTCAATACGCGGGAATGAAGGGTCGAGACTCTTCCAAAGCGCGCTGTGTCAGCCATGGCATTGCGTCCCCCTGTTTCTGGTCTCGGCTGTCAGGCTAGAGCCGCTCGCGCGCAATGCCAAGCCGGCATCGCTTGGCGGGCTGGAATTGCGGGTTCTGCGGGTTGGAACGATGTCACCCGAGCCCTCGTCGAGGCCCCGTTTTCGCCGGTGCGACAGACCCTTGACGCTGTTGGGCTGAAGGACTAAGACATTGCCATCGTGGAGATTTGAGCCGGCCGGCTTGCGGACCACGTTAAACAACCCGCTAAAAGGTCGGTGCTCGCGAGCCCTGACCCATGCCCGGCCAGGGCTTTTTTATTGTCCGCATCGGGCCGCTCGGCCGGTGCGCACGGGAGAGGACACATGGCGGATACGCCGCGCGAGAAATCCAACTTCCGCCCCCGCACCCTGCTGGTGCGCGGCGGCCTCAAGCGCTCTCAATTCCAGGAAACCAGCGAGGCGATCTTCGCCACTTCGGGCTATGTCTACGACAACGCCGAAGAGGCCGAGCTGGCCTTCAAGGGCGAGAAGAGCCGCTACATCTATTCCCGCTTCTCCAATCCGACCGTCGGCATGTTCGAGGAACGCCTCGCCGCGCTCGAAGGCGCGCCGGTGTGCCGCGCGACCGCGAGCGGCATGAGCGCGGTGTTCGCCGCCATGGCCTGCTACGCGCGCGCGGGCGACCGCATCGTCGCGCCCCGCGCGCTGTTCGGATCCTGCCTGTTCGTGCTGACCGACATCCTGCCGCGCTACGGCATCGAAACCGTGATCATCGACGGCACCGATCTCGAGCAGTGGGAGCAGGCGCTGTCGAAGCCGACGCGCTGCATCTTCCTCGAGACGCCCTCCAATCCGACGCTCGAGGTGGTCGATCTCCGCGCCGTCTCCAAGCTCGCCCATGCGGCCGGCGCCAAAGTCATCGTCGACAACGTCTTCGCCAGCCCGATCCTGCAGAAGCCGCTCGAGCTGGGCGCCGACGTGGTGGTCTATTCGGCGACCAAGCACATCGATGGCCAGGGCCGCGTGCTCGGCGGCGCCATCCTCGGCGATCCGGAATACATGGAGGAGCATCTGCGGCTGTTCCTGCGCCATACCGGCCCGTCGCTCAGCCCGTTCAACGCCTGGGTGCTGCTGAAGGGACTGGAAACCCTGGAATTGCGCATGAAGCAGCATTGCGCCAATGCGCTGGAGACCGCGCAGTTCCTCGAGACGCGCAAGGAAGTGACGCGCACGCTTTTTCCCTGGCTCAAGAGCCATCCGCAATACGAGCTCGCGCGGTCGCAGATGAGCGGTCCCAGCAATGTCATCTCGTTCGAGATCGCCGGCGGCAAGGCCGGCGCGTTCCGCTTCCTCAATGCGCTGAAGATGATCGACATCTCCAACAACCTCGGCGATGCGAAAAGTCTGATCAACCATCCGGCGACCACCACCCATCAGCGCCTGGCCGAGGAAGAACGCGCCCACCTCGGCATCAGCCCGGGCCTGGTGCGGCTTTCGGTCGGTCTCGAGGACGTGGAGGACATCAAGGAGGATATCGCCCAAGCGCTGGAGCGGGGCGCGAAGGGTTAAGGCCGGCGCGGAAGGTTCCTTAGCGAGGGCGGACCTCGACAGGCCGCCCTTGGACAATCGCCGATAGCGTCGTAAAATTCCCGGATGCTTTCAGAGTTGGGTTGGCCCGCGACGCCGGCCTGTCGTCCATGGAGGACGTGCCATGTATAGCGAGACAACCAATTCCATTCTCGTGACGGTCAAGCCGTTCTACCTGGACGACCAGTCGTCGCCCAACGAGCACCGCTTCGTCTGGGCTTATCACGTCCGGATCGAGAACAAGGGACCGATCACCGTGCAATTGCGCCGCCGCCATTGGCGCATCACCGATTCCCTCGGTCGCACCCAAGAGGTGCAGGGCGACGGGGTAGTCGGCGAGCAGCCGGTCCTGCATCCGGGAGAATCTTTCGAATATACCAGTGGGACCCCCCTGACGACGCCATCTGGAATCATGGTCGGCACGTATTATATGGAGACCGAAGCGGGTCAGGAGCTCGAGATCGCCATCCCGGCCTTTTCCCTCGACAGCCCGCATCAACCCACCCGCGTCAACTAGGGTGGTGGCCGCAGGCACCCTCTGACCGTGCCGTGATAAAAAGGAGCTCGCCGATGAACCCACAGAAGCCCGCGCTGGCGACCAAGCCCGACGCAATTCCGACGAGCCGTCCGAGCCGCGACGAGGCGGAGGACGCCGTGCGCGTCCTGCTGCGCTGGGCGGGCGACGATCCGAATCGTGAAGGCCTGCTCGGCACGCCGGAACGGGTGGTGCGCGCCTATGAGGAATTCTTCGTCGGCTACAACGAAGATCCCGCCGCCATCCTGCAACGTACCTTCGAGGAGACCGACGGCTACGACGAGATGGTCGTGCTGCGCGACATCCGCTTCGAATCGCACTGCGAGCATCACATGGTGCCGGTCATCGGCAAGGCCCATGTCGGCTACCTGCCCGACAAGCGCGTGGTCGGCATCAGCAAGCTCGCGCGCCTGGTCGAGGCCTACGCCAAGCGCCTGCAGATCCAGGAGAAGCTGACGGCGCAGATCGCCAACACCATTCAGGATGTGCTGCAGCCCAAAGGCGTCGCCGTGGTCATCGAAGCGGCGCACCAATGCATGACCACCCGCGGCGTGCACAAGCCGGGCACCACTTTGATCACCAGCCGCATGCTCGGCCACATCCGCACCGACCAGAAGACCCGCCGCGAATTCCTGGCCATGATCGGCAACCCGGGCTTCAACCAGCTTCCCAACGTCTGATACGAAAGGATTCTACCGATCGACCGTTGCACGACGGCCACGGCGCCGCCGCACCGAACCGGCTCGCGGCCCGGACCTTACGGACGTGGACAAAACCTCCCGCTTCACAGATGATGCGCGCCTGTCATAACAGGGCCGGCGAATGCCCGTGATCGATCTGCGTCCCGTCTTCTTCGTCATCGGTATCCTGCTTGCCGTGCTCGCGGTGGCCATGATGGTGCCTGCCGCCGTGGACGCCTCGATCGGAGATCCGGATTGGGCCGTCTTCGCCGGCGCCTCCGCCGTCACCGGATTCTTCGCCGCCTCCCTGGTGCTCGCCACGCGCCCGTCGGGCGAAATCCGCATCAACCTCCATCAGGCATTCCTGCTGACCGCCCTGAGCTGGCTCGCCATGTGCGCGTTCGGCGCTCTGCCGTTCTATTTCTCCAGCCTGGACATGGACTTCATCGATTCGTTCTTCGAAACGGTGTCGGGCCTGACCACCACCGGATCGACCGTCATCAACGGCCTCGATCATGCGCCGTCCGGGATCCTGCTGTGGCGCGCGCTGCTGCACTGGCTGGGCGGCATCGGAATCATCGTCATGGCCATCGCCATCCTGCCGATGCTGCGCGTCGGCGGCATGCAGCTGTTTCGCATGGAATCGTCGGACCGCTCAGAAAAGGTGCTGCCGCGCGCCACCCAATTCGCCAGCGCATTGCTCTACATCTACTTCACGTTTTCGGTCGTCTGCACACTGGCCTTCGTGGCCGCGGGCATGAGCTTCTTCGATGCCGTCTGCCATATGATGGCGACGATCTCGACCGGCGGCTTCTCGACCTCTGATCTCTCGCTCGCCCATTTCGACAATCCGGCGATCGAACTGGTTGCAACGGTCTTTATGCTGCTCGGGGCAACGACCTTCCCAGCCTATATCGGCGTGACGCAGGGCCGTTGGTCCTCGTTATGGCGCAACCAGCAACTGCGCGGCTTCTTGAGCTTTATCGCCGTGGTCACCGTCGGGCTCGCGCTATGGCACTGGCAGATGAACGACGAGCGCCTATTAACCTCCGTGCGCCATTCGCTGTTCAACGTCGTCTCGGTGATCACGACGACCGGCTTCGCCAGCACCGACTACAGCACGTGGGGCGGTTTTCCCGTCGCCGTGTTCTTCTTCCTGACCTTCGTCGGCGGCTGCACCGGATCGACGACGGGCGGCATCAAGATTTTCCGATTCCAGGTGCTCTATGCCATCGTGCGGGCGCAGGTCCGGCGCTTGGTGCAGCCGCATGGGGTGTTCGTCCCGACCTACCAGGGGCGCGAGATCACCGACAGCATCGCCCTTTCGGTCATCGCGTTCCTGTTCTTGTATGGATTGTCGTTCGCGGTTCTGTCGGTCGCGCTCGGCGCCTTCGGCCTGGATTTTATCACCGCCATCTCGGGCGCCGCGACCGCGCTTGGCAACGTCGGCCCTGGATTGGGCGACGTGATTGGGCCGGTGGGCAATTTCTCCACCATTCCAGACGGCGCCAAGCTGCTGCTCGCCATCGGCATGCTGCTCGGCCGCCTGGAATTCATGACCCTGATCGTTGTGCTGATGCCGCGCTTCTGGCGCCACTAGGCGCCGGACGGCATCACCGCTACACCCGTCGCGCTTACTGCACCACATAGCGCGCCATGAACTGGCGGATGCCGCGGTCCAGTTCGGTATTGATGTCGGTGGTCGTCGCCTCGACCAGCTCGAACAGCACGCGCTCGCGATCGACGATCGACGCATTCTCCGGCACGCCGCGCGAGCGTTCGGCCTTGGCGCGGGTAAAGGCGCGCTGCACGCCGCCGGCATCGCGAATCTGCACTTCGACTTCGATAGTCGCGTCATAGCGCGCTGCCTGATCGGTGGTGAACCAGCCGCGCACGCCGCCGGTGACCTGCAGCGGCGTCTCGATGATGCTGGCATTGCTGACCACCACGCGCGCCACGCCTTCGCGCCCCATGGCGCGCAGTCGATCGTTGGTCCAGCGCTCCATGGCGAGAATCGGGCTGGCGGGCGACAGATGTTCCACGTGGGGCTGCTTCTGCGGCGGAATGAAGGTCGTGACGAATTCGATGCTGGCGACGTCGAGCCCAATGATGCCGTAGTGGCCGTAGGTCAACTCCGGATACTTCGGCGCGGGTGGCGTGGCCTTGCAGCCGTTGAGCGCCAGAATCGCCAGCAAACCGCCGAGCACCAGCCCGGAACGGAGCGAAGAAAGCCGCGAGAGAATCATGGTGACCGTCCTTCTTGTTATGAGCCCCGGTTGCACTGTGGCGGACAAAGGCCACTACCCGCGTCAACTCGCATACAGGCGATCGATCTCGTCCTGATCGTAGCTGTAGGTGCGCCGGCAGAATTCGCAGGTCACGACGACCTTGTCGTCGACCATCATCGACTGAATTTCGTCCTTGGGAAAGGCCCGCAACATGAGCGAAACCCGGTCGGGAGAGCAGCGGCAAGCCGATTGCAGCACCATCGGCTTGTAGACCCGCACGCCCGGTTCGTGGAACAGGCGGTAGAGCAACGTGTCCGGGTGCAGCCGGGGATCGAGAAGCTCCTGATTGGTCGCGCTGCCCATCAGGATGACCGCTTCGCGCCAGCCCTCTTCCTGCTCCTCCTGATGCAGCGTGCCGGCCTTGGGCAGGCGCTGGACCATGAGGGCGCTCACTTGCCAAACGCCCGTTCTCTCGGCGGATGCGCCGGCCGCCGCCGGGCCGCGGCTGACCGCCACCTTGATCGCGGCATCGATCTGTTCCGATTGGCGAAAATAATGATGCAGGCAGTCGGCCAAGGTCGCCCCGTCCAGGTCCACGATACCTTGATAACGCTCGGTATCGGGGCCCTGATCCACGGTGAAGGCGAGATAGCCGTTACCCAGCAGATGCGGAACCGAATCTCCGACGGCGCCGTCCGGCGAGGCACCCATCAATCGCGCCAGCCGTTCCGCGTCGTATTGCGCATAGGCGCGCACATCGCCTTTGCTGGTGATGTCCGCGACCATCAGGCGGATCGGCCCATCGCCCTGGGTCTGCAGGGTGAAGACCCCCTCATATTTGAGCGCCCCGGCCAGAATGGCCGCCACCGCCATCATCTGCCCGAGCATGATCGCCACCGGCTCGGGGTAGGCGTGGCGGTTCAGGACGTCGTTGGCCACGCCGCCGAGACGCACGAGGCGCCCGCGCAGCCCGTAACGCTCGACCTGGAAAGGCTGGATCAGATCATTGGCTGGCGCGGGAGCGGGACTGTTCACGAAGCCATCATCCTGACGCAGCTACCAACACCAGTGACGCGACCGAACGATCGCGTCGGGCTCAGGCCAGGCACCAGTGCAGGATGCCCTTCTGAGCATGAACGCGGTTCTCGGCCTCGTCCCACACGACGGACTGCGGTCCATCCATCACCGCGGCGCTGACTTCCCGATCGCGGTTCGCCGGCAGGCAATGCATGAAGATCGCGTCGGGTTTAGCCAATCCCATCATCCTCTCGTCGACCCTGTACGGCGTCAACAGCTTGAACCGCATATCGCGATCCATGTCCGGCGCGCTGCCGTTCGCCATGGAAAGCCACGTGTCGGTCACGACGCAATCGGCACCCCGCACGGCGGTTTCCGGTTCGGTCGTAACGCTGACGTCGGCGCCTTGTTCCCTCGCCCATATCAGCAGCGTTTCCGGCAGGCCACAAGGTTGCGGACAGGCCACACGCAGGGTGAAGCCGAAACGCGCGGCGGCATGGACCCAGGATTCCGCGACATTGTTGCCGTCGCCCAGCCAGGCCACGGTGCGGCCGGCAATCGGACCCTTGTGTTCCTCGAAGGTCATGACGTCGGCCATCAACTGGCACGGATGGCCATGATCGGTGAGACCGTTGATCACCGGCACGGTGGCATTCGCGGCCATTTCGTCGAGATGCTTCTGGCTCACGGTGCGCAGCATGATGGCATCGACATAGCGCGACAGCACGCGCGCGGTGTCGGCGATGGTCTCGCCGCGCCCGAGCTGGGATTCCGTCTGGCTCAGAATCGTCACCTGGCCACCGAGATCCTGCATGGCGACCTCGAACGATACGCGCGTGCGCGTCGACGGCTTCTCGAAAACCATGGCCAGCCGCTTGCCGGCGAGCGGCGCCTTGCCGGCGGGCAGGCGATCGGCCTTATAGGCGACGCCCCAATCGAGCATCTGGCGCAAGGTCGCCTGGTCGAAATCGGACAGGTCGAGAAAATGCCGGGGCTTCTCCCGAGTCGCCGTCGGGCGCGGTCTCAAATTCCCGGTCTGCGCCACTTTCCACAGAGACATATCTATTGCTCCAACTCGCGGCAGCTACGATCCACGATCTCCGCCGCCTCTTCCACATGGGTTTCGTCGATGATCAAGGGCGGCAGCAGGCGGATGACATTCTCGCCGGCGCCGACGCACAACAGGCCATTGCGTCGCAGGCCCGCCATCAGATCCGTGTTGGGCCGCACGCATTCGAGGCCGAGCAGCAGGCCGAGGCCGCGCACGCCGGCCAGCGTCTTCGGATGCGCCGTGGCGACCGCCGCCAGCCGCTTGCGCAGCACGCCGGCGATGCGCTGGACGTGGCCGAGGAATCCGTCGGCCAGCATCACGTCGAGCACGGCGTTGCCGACCGCCATGGCCAACGGATTGCCGCCATAGGTGCTGCCGTGGCTGCCGGCGTTCATGCCGCTCGCCGCCTTTTCCGTCGCCAGGCAGGCGCCGAGCGGGAAGCCGCTGCCGATGCCTTTCGCGATCGCCATGACGTCCGGGGTCACGCCGGCCCACTCATGGGCGAACAGCTTGCCGGTGCGGCCCATGCCGCACTGCACTTCATCGAAGAACAGCAGCAGGCCGAATTCGTCGGCAATCTCGCGCAACCCGCGCAGATAGGCCGGATCCGCCGCGCGCACGCCGCCTTCGCCCTGCACCGGCTCGATCAGGATGGCCGCGGTTTCGGGACGGATCGCCGCGCGCATCTCGTTCAGATTGCCGAACGCGACATGGTCGAAGCCCTCGACCACCGGATCGAAGCCTTTCAGCAGCTTGGCTTGGCCGCCCGCCGCGATGGTCGCCATGGTGCGGCCGTGGAAGGCATTGGCGCAGGCGATGATGCGATAGCGTTCGGGCTGGCCGATCTCGTCGAAATACTTGCGCACGATCTTGATGCCGCATTCCACCGCCTCGGCGCCCGAGTTGGTGAAGAACACCGTGTCGGCGAAGGTCGCATCGGTCAGCCGCTCGGCCAGGCGCTCCTGGCCGGGGATGCGGAACACGTTCGAGGTATGCCACAGCTTTCTGCCCTGGCTGACCAGCGCATCGACCAGATGCGGATGGGCATGACCGAGCGACGTCACAGCGATTCCCGAGGCGAAGTCGAGATAGCGCTTCCCATCCGCCGTGAACAGATAGGCGCCCTCGCCCCGCTCGAACGCGAGATCGATCCGCGAATAGACCGGCAGGACCGCTGGAATCACGAAAGGCTCCCCAATGCCGCTCAAGGCGGTGCGTAAACCACAAGGTATTGCGGAAAAACCGCAGAGTATCTGTGGAACCGGCCCCTCTGTCAACGGCGGCAAAGCGGCCTAAAGCGAGGGATTTCCGGGGCTTTCAGGCTTTGATCCGGTAGCCGGAAGCGAACATCCAGAGGCAGGTGCCCCACAGCACCAGGTTGCCCAGGATCATGACCGCCACGCCGATCGCCAGCGAGCCCTCCGCATGGCCGATGAAGCCGTAGCGGAAGCCGTCGATCATGTAGAAAAACGGGTTGATATGGGCCGCGTAGTTCCACAGGCCCGGCAG
>CAZOBN010000083.1:0-4134 GCA_964577835.1 uncultured Rhizobiaceae bacterium | reverse complement strand
GCCGATCGATCGAATAGAAGGTGCCGGACAGGAAGGCGCAGGGGGTGATGATGAAGTTGCTCACCACCGACATCTGCTCGTGCTTCTGCGCCCAGATGCCGCCGATGACGCCGAGCAGCGACATCATCATCGACGCGGTCACCGCATAGAACAGCACCACGCCGATATGGAGAACCTGGACGTGGACGAAGATCAGCATGGCGATCGCCACGGTCATGCCGACCAGCAGCCCGCGCACCAATCCGCCGAACGCGTAGCCGAGGGTGAGCTCGAACGGCGACAAAGGCGCCATCAGCACGTCGACGATATTGCCTTGCATCTTCGAGGACACGAGCGAGGACGAGGTATTGGCGAAAGCGTTCTGGATCATCGACATCATGATCAGGCCGGGCGCCAGGAACACGTCGAATGGAATGTCGCCGATCATGGTATGGCCGCGGCCGAGCGCCAGGGTGAAGATGGCGAGGAACAGCAGCGTGGTCACCAGGGGCGCCGCCAGGGTCTGGTTATAGACCACCAGGAACCGCGCGACCTCCTTGCGGCACAGGGTCCACAGGCCGACCCAGTTGATTGGGCCCATGCGCCGGATCGAGGGCGCGAGCGGCCGGTTGCCAAGGCTTTCGCTCTGGCCGATCTGGCCGGCGGAGAGGACGGTGCGGTCTTGCGCGGAGAGCTTGTTCATGAACGCCTGGATCTACCGAATATCGGGCGGCTCAGTCAACGTATCGCCCGGAGTAGGCAATTATAGCGCGTTTGCGGTCCGCGCAGCATCAAAACGCCGCGCCAGCGAACCCGGCGGATGACAGGGGACGGCACCCCTGACATGCTGGGATGAATGGTGCGACGCGATCCTCCACAAGACCGGCTCGACCCGGCGCCAGCGAACGAGGGCGACGGCAAACCCGCGGCGCGCCGCGGGCGTCACGAGCGCAAGGTTCCCCGCAAGGTCTCGGCGCAATCACTCGAGAACGCCGCGCTGTTCTATCTCGCCCGCTTCAGCGCGCCGAGCGCGCACCTGCGCCGCGTACTGCTGCGCCGGGTCGACAAGTCGGTGAAGGTCCACGGCACCGACCCCGCCGAAGGTCGCCGGCTGGTGGACGAGCTGATCGAACGCTATCGCCGGTCCGGCCTGGTCGACGACGCCGCTTATGCGGCCGGCAAGGCACGCAGCCTGCGCCGGCGCGGCACCAGCCGCGTGATCATCGGCCGGACCTTGCGCGCCAAGGGATTGAGCGCGGCCGAAAGCGATGCGGCACTCAAGGGGCTGACGAACGAGAGCGGCGCCGGCGACGCCGACGGCGACGAGTTCGCCGCCGCGGCGCGCCTGGCGCAGCGCAAGCGTCTGGGCCCGTTCCGGCCGCCGAGCGCGCGAGTCGAGTTGCGCCAGCGCGACATGGCCGCCCTCGCCCGGGCAGGCTTCAGCTATGACGTGGCGCGCCGAGTGGTGGACGCGGAGAGCGCCGACGTGTTGGAGGCCATGATTCGCGGCGAGTTTTAGGGCTGCTGCGCGCTGCTGCTGGACGATGGCGTCGGTGAATCATCGCCGCCGTCATCGGCATCGTCGTCGTCCTCCGGCTCGGGCAACGGCGCAGCCTTACTGTCCTTCTGCGCCGGCTGGGCATCGCCGTGATAGATCGTCATATGCGGGAAGGGTATTTCGATACCCAGCTCGTCGAACCGCTTCTTGATGCGCCGGTTGAATTCGCGGCCGACTTCCCACTGCTTGATCGGCAAAGTGGTATAGCGCGCCTTCAGGATCACCGCCGAATCGGCGAACTTGTCGAGCCCGATGATCTCCAGCGGCGCAATGATGAGCGAGGCGAAGCGCTCGTCCTTGCGCATCTCCTCATCGAGATCCTTGAGGACCTGGATCACCTGGTCGACGTCTTCCTTGTAGGCGATGCCGATGTCGAAGACGTAGCGCGAGTAGTCGCGGGTCATGTTGACGACGGTCTTCACCTCGCTGAATGGCACGGTGATGACGCTGCCCGCCATGTCGCGCAAGCGGATATGACGGATACTGATATCCTCGACCACGCCGGAGTCCTCCCCGATCTTCACCACGTCGCCGACCGAGACCGTGTCTTCCGCCAGGATGAACAGGCCGTTGATCACGTCCTGCACCAGCTTCTGGGAGCCGAAGCCAACCGCGAGGCCGATGACGCCGGCGCCGGCCAGCAGCGGCGTGATGTTGATGCCGATCTGCGACAGCACAACCAGGCCGACCATGACCGTGAGCACCACCAGAATGATGGTGCGCAGCAGCGGCAGCAAGGTGCGCACCCGGGCGCTCGAGCGGCTGGTGGCATCGATGCGCGCCCCATAGCGATCGAGTCCGAGACTGATCATCTCCCACAGCACGAGTGCCATCGTCAGCACGACGAGGATCCCGAGCCCCGTGCCGATGAACCGCACGCCGCTTCGTGAGGTCAGCCAAGCGAAGGATTCGACGCCCCATGCCTGCAGGATGAGCAGCCCCGCGACCACATAGATGAGCGTGCGTAGCACGCGCCCCAACACCGGCAGATAGCGGTTCGCCCGCGCCTCGATGCCGGGATAGCGCAGGGTGAGGTCCTGGCCGACCCGGAAGGCGCGCTCCATGGCTTTGGAGCTCGCGATGATCAGGAGACGCGCGACAAAAAGAACGACGACGGTCAGAAGCGTCGCCCGCATCAGGAAGAGAAAGCCGATGTTGAGGACCCAGACGACGTAGAACGCCACCAGATAGATGGCGACGAGCACATGCCAGACGTCGGCCAGGCGCCGTCGGAACACGTTGAACGCGCCAGGCTCGCCGGCAGCCTCGTCGGCCGCCACGCGCCCGCGCAGCCAGTCGGACACCGCTTTGCGGTTCTGCATGACCAGCACGATGAGCATCGCCACGGTGATCAGGCCAATCAGTTTCAGAATGAATTCCTTGGCGGCCGGATCGGCGCCGAGGAGCACCGTGACCTCGGCGGTGAAATACCCGTAAATGATGAGCGCCGACAGCCGGCGGACCCAGATGTAGAGATAGATCGCCGTCTCGTCGCCGAGCCGCACCAGCCGCAGGTTCGACGCGGTCGGCATCAGCAGCAGCCGCGCGACGGCCAGGGTGAGATTCACCAGGATGTGCGAATTGACGACGGCGAGGACGACGTATCTCGCCCGGTCGCCAGAGCCGGTCCATGGCAGAATCAGATAGGCGGCAGCCGCGAAGGCGACGATCGGCAACAGGTCGAGGGCAACGCGCATCACCACCAGCAGGAGCCGTCCCGCGAGGTGCGCGGGTTGGGTCGTTTCCAACCGGCGGCAGACGCGTGTGAGCAGGCGGCGGGGCGTCCATTCTGCGGCATAGCCGCCGACCACCACCAGGACAAGCTTGGTCAGAAGGGTCAACCAGAAATTGCGCGTCGCCCGGTCGCTGAGCTGCTCTTCAAACCAGCGCACGGCCCGCGGCAGATCCTGGACGACCGAGACGCCTTCCATGATCGATTCGCTGAGCGAACGGATGCCGGACGAAATGGCGAAGATGACGCCCGCACCCAAGGTCTCCGGCGGCGGCAGATCGACCAGCTCTTCTTCAGGCTCTGGCTCGACCTGTTTTTGCGCGGCGATCAGCGCCTTGAGGTCCTTGAGGAACGCCTCGCGCGCCACCGGGTCCTCGAGCTTGCTGACGAGATCCTCGAGCTGCTGCAGTTCGACGGCGCTGTTCTCCTGCGCGGCGGGCGCCGCTGCCTGCTGCGCCATCGGCGCGGCCAGCGGAACGACGAATCCAGCGAGCCAAAGGACGAGAAGCCCGCGGCGAAGGAAGGTATGGAATGTCTGCATGATCGGGCGGAATTGGTTGATTCTGGTTGGGGAGATTAACAGTCCGCGGGCGGCATGGCACCCGTCGTCAACGACAGTCGCTCATATCTTGCGCAGTTCGAGTTCGCCGAACCCCTCTCCCGCCATCACGTCCTCGGCGATCTCCGAGCCGAGGTCCTGGGCGAGCGCCTCCTTGAGCTGATTGGCCTCGAGCTGGCGTGCCCACATGGCGGCATAGTGCCCGCCCTGGGCGAGCAGGTCGGCGTGATTGCCGCGCTCGACGATGCGGCCGCCGTCGAGCACGATGTTCTCGTCGGCATGCACTACCGTGGCCAGGCGGTGCGC